>JABZYY010000100.1 GCA_015264885.1 Streptococcus sp.
CCTTCTTGCGTCCATTAATCGTTTCGTATAGATGGTACACTTTCAGATGATTATCATTACTAAACACAAAATCGAATCGGAATTCACGTCCATTTGGAGAAATGGCATCAAATTTGGTTTTATATTTATCATGAACAGGGCTCACAGGAAATTTATTAAACAGCATGCGACGCTCGTCCCCTGCTTCCTTAAGACAGTTCTCAAGCTCCTCACAAAATTCCACAAACATCTGGTAGAGCTGTTCCTCAGAAAGTCTGCGACTGCGCACGAGTGACTTGCAATCTGAAAATCCCCAGCGTGTCATATCGATGACAAATGAAAATCCTTCTTTATTGATTCTATTTAAAAACTCTTCACGGTTCATGCTTGTTCTCCATTACTGTTTTCTCTGGCCCATTCGGGATTGCTATAATAGCGCACGAAGAAATGAGGGTCTCCGCCCGCTTCGTCCATTTTATCTTTAATGCTCACTTCTGGATGAGTGACTTCTCCTGTTTTTGTAAAATACTCTCCGATTTTACCCGTGCGATTTTGAAGCCCCCACGCCACATCGTTTCCTACAATCGCTGCTAAGAATCCATGACTCTCCACCAAGTCAAAGAATTCGGCTACGGTTAAGCTCTCTGGCACCTCGAATGTCATCTCATGATTGTATACATCATCTCCGGCACAAACCGAATTGCGATCGACAATAATTTTCATCTGGCCACTTCCTCTAATGAAATACTTATGACTTCATTATACCATATCCACATTTTATTCTCGCTTTTCTATCCAATCCGTCTGTAATTTAATCTATTCTTTACTGATTAAGAAATCTTTAAAAATGACTCTTAAAATCAATATATGTTTATAAAATAAAGAATATGTGTTAGTATATCCGTATTAACTTTTTTGGAGGTAACATATGTCAAAACAAAAGATTAACCGTTTTGTTGGATCTATTGGAGCTTTTATTGGTTTCCTTGTATTTATTGCTTATATTCCACAAATTATCGCAAACCTACAAGGAAGTAAAGGTCAACCTTTCCAGCCGCTTTTTGCTGCTGTTTCTTGTCTAATCTGGGTTATTTACGGTTGGACTAAAGAACCAAAAAAAGACTGGATACTTATTTTCCCTAATGCAGCTGGAGTCATTTTGGGCGGACTTACTTTCCTTACCTCTTTATAGTAAGAAATATGTTTTAATCGTAAACTGAATAGATTTATTTACAAAGGAATTAAGTACAATGTTTACTTAATTCCTTTTTCTATGCTCTCCATTTCTACAACAAAAAAGCACCCTGTAAATACAGAGTGCTGAGATCAAATTTAATTATAATTTTAAATTTTCGAATTTAGCTTTAATATTATTTTTGAATTCTTCGATTTTTTCTTTACGAGCCTCTTTACGTTCTGCTTTCATTTGAGCGCGAGCCTTATTATAAAGATCAGCTTGAACTTTTGCAGCAGCTTCAATTTCTTCTACTACTGATTCAACATTCCAACGTAAAATTTGTGTGTCGTATTTATTAAAATAAGCATTTAATACTTGCTCATCATCTTCTTGAACTAAAGCAACAAGAGCAGTTTCACCACTAACTAATTTTTGAGAAACTTGGTCGATTAAACCTTCTTGGACAGCTTCAACAGTATCGCCTCCGGCTAATCCGTATAGACTTCCAATTCCGTAACCAAATAATACACCTAATGGTCCCGCTAGCAGTCCGACAAACGCACCGATTAGGCCGCCTTTTAAAGCACCATCATTTGCAGAATCTTCAAAATCAAAACGATCTTTATCAGTAATATGACCGCCTTCATTTTTGATAACAGCAATTTGAGCGACTTTTGTTTTCTCAGTTTGCTTGAATGTTTTCAACTCAGCAAATGCCTGATAAGCTTCACTTTCTGTTTTGAAAATAGATACTACTAAATTTTCCATATTAATTCCTCACTTTCACTTGTGGATAGGTTAAGTATAATCTTTATCTACATAAAAAGCTAATCATTACTATTAAGTAGCGACGAGTATTAATTCGATTTAAAATAATATCGAAAAAATGATATTAACATTTTGAGGCTAGGGCTTCAACCAGCGAAGCCTGGGCTGTAAGCTACTAAAGTAGCAACATCCCCTTGCTAGGCCTTCGCCCTTCGCACCCATGGCTGTAAGTTGCTAAAGCACCAACACCCCCTGGCTAGGGCTTCGCCCGTCGCAGCCACATCCGTAAGTCGCGTTGCTCCAACGGCCGTGTCAACTGACCTCAATTCTCTACACAAAAAAAGCACCCCAATAAATGGGATGCTAAAAATGATAATTTCATTTTAGAAAAACGATTATGCTTTTCTATCAATTGTGCTTTGGTACTCTGCCCCTGTTAATCGGTCGAATAAGAAACGACGATTGAAGAGCGTCACGATAAGGATGATTAAGAAGTACAATACGAATACGAGTAAGGTTCCTGCAAATAATACGAGGAATTCTGGTGTTTCTGCTTCAAAGTTAAAGACATCCATGAGTGTGAGTAATCCTAGCGGAATCCAGTTGAAGTACGCTGTGATGAGGATACCTCTAAGTACTGTACGAAAGGCTTTGTTGTCTTTGAACTCTACTCCGAATTTGAGCAAGGCGCTTCCGAGTGTTTTTCCATTAAAGAGTGGTACCAAGGCAAAATACAATGCAAACAATACAGAAACTGGAACAGTTGTATTCAAGAAGCTATACGGTACGTAGACAATCGCTGCGTCAATGAGGAGCGACAACATGACGCGAATGCTCGATACGCGTGAACCCTCCTCAAAGGATTTCTCATCAATGGCGTCTCTTGAAGGAAGAACCCAAACCGCAAGCTGACCAATGAAGTACCCGAGTGCGCCACCCGCCGTATTTTGAATAATATCATCGATGTCGCATAGGCGGTAAGGTCCAGGATAAATAAAGTACAATCCAGATAATTGCGTGAGCTCGAAGAATAAGCTGAGTAACGCTGTTAATAAAATCGTCTTCTTGAAGCTACATTTGAAATAATAACGCATGTAAATCCCAAACGGCACGAGCATCAATACATTGAATGCTGGGACGTAGAACGATGGATATTTCATCGAATCAAACCATGTCGATGGATCTGTCAGTACAAACGGGCTATCGTTGAAGAAGTCCGCTACAAACGAAAACGGAACGAGGTTTAATTTGTCTGTGTACGTCGTATGAACCGTCTCTGGGTCCGGAAGTGGCAAGTTCACTAATGAATATGCCGCCAGTAAATATAAGATAAATGAATAAAAAATAACCGTGCGCAATTTATTCACCGAACCGTATTTTCGATAGTTTGCAATCATGTACGGAATGGTAATGACAAATGCTAAAATAGGAAATAAAATCAGTGCGATTTTAATGGTGCTGATATAAGACATAAATACTCCTCGACTAAAAAGTTAATATCCGCATTATACCAAAATACTTGCTGTTGAATAAGTAATTCGTACTAAAAAAAGCACCCTGCAAATACAGAGTGCTGAAATTTTGTAAGTAATTCTTGTAACGTATTAACGTTTTAAGGCTTGCTTTGTTCATTTATTGACCGCTATCAGAAAACAACCAGAAAGAAAAAACTATTCCGTTCATCGTCCTCAGTCCTTGTCTGCTTCATTTTCTTTTACGATGTCATCTTGTGAATCTTTTTCAGAGAGTTTTTGATCGATATACTTGTCAATGTTTTCGTAAAATTCCTTGATCGTCTCACTATCTAATTTTGCCGAATTATTGAATTGCTTGACTTTCAATTGAACAGATTGAATACCGTAAGAGGCTTGTTTTTGGCGAATGGTTTCTAATTCTTCTTCTGAAATCGGATCTCCAACAACCGTCAAGACCAATTCATTGTTACTTGACTTGTAGACTTGATTAATGACCGTATGATTGGCGAACTCATTTCCTACAAACTGTTTGATCCCTTCTTTTCGCGCTTGATCTATCGTCAGAGTGACTGCTGAATAGCTGGCTGGAAGGACCAACAATACAATCAAGGAAATCAAGCCAATTCTCATTTTAATGCTTAGCTCATTAAATG
>JABZYY010000101.1 GCA_015264885.1 Streptococcus sp.
TCTTTTTGTTTGCACAAAATCCATAAAACCAATGAAAACGCATTAATGACGGGATTTTAGTGAAATTTGAATTTAAAATTAAAATAACATGAGAAAAGTTAATTTTTTGCTCATAAATAATGGTAATCACGCGGGATTCATGGTAAACTAAAAATACGCTGTATCTGCGCTCGAATTGTCATACAATTTGCAATCAGAGAGCATGCAACGTATAATAGAAACGTTGTTTTATTATTTTATATATTGAAATAGTTAACCAAAGAAAATAAGGAGGAATCGGATTTGACAATTGATAAGCCACTATTAGAAATCAATAACTTACACGTTGGTTTCCGTATCAAAGATGATTTTTATGATGCAGTAGATAATGTGTCATTAACATTAGAAAAGAATGAAATTTTGGCCATCGTTGGGGAATCAGGATGTGGGAAATCTACATTAGCGACAACCATCATGGGCTTGCACAACAAAAATAATACAAAGATTACAGGGGACATCATTTATAACGATGTGAACTTAGTAAACTTAAACGAAGCGTTATATAACAAAATTCGCGGAAATGATATCGGTATGATCTTCCAAGATCCATTGGCTTCATTAAATCCTTTAATGACAATTGGTGCTCAAATCGACGAAGCTCTTTATTATCATACAGAATTAGATGAAAAAGAACGTACTGAACGCGTACTTGAATTGTTAGGACAAGTAGGGATTCCAAACCCACAACGTACTTACAAACAATATCCACATGAATTATCAGGTGGGATGCGTCAACGTGTGGTTATCGCGATTGCTTTATCATGTAAACCACCAATCATCATTGCCGATGAACCAACAACTGCCTTAGACGTAACAATCCAAGCGCAAATCTTAGACTTATTAAATGATATCCAAAAAGAAACTGAATCAGGTATCATCTTAATCACTCACGACCTTGGGGTAGTAGCAGAAACTGCTGACCGTGTAGCCGTGATGTACGCTGGACAATTTGTGGAAGTAGCACCTGTTGAAGAGCTATTCACAAATCCTAAACATCCTTATACACGTTCATTACTACAATCAATCCCACAAGCGGGAGCAGAAGGCGAAGAGTTACACGTGATCCAAGGAACTGTGCCACCATTACCAAAATTACCACGTAAAGGTTGCCGTTTCGCACCACGTATTCCATGGATTTCAGCGGACGCTCACGAAGAGGATCCAACACTTCATGAAGTTGGACCAAACCACTTCGTTCGTTGTACATGTTATAAACATTTCCATTTTGAAGGGGAGGAAGCATAATGAGCGGTTTTGTAACCATTGAAGATTTAAAAGTTCACTATCCGATTCGTAGTGGCTTCTTTAACCGAGTAACGGATCATGTTTATGCGGTAGACGGAGTATCACTTGAAATTGAAGAAGGAAAAACTTACGGTCTTGTTGGAGAATCAGGTTCTGGTAAATCAACAATTGGTAAATCAATTATTGGTCTAGAACACGTAACAAGCGGTAAAGTGATTTACGAAGGACAAGACGTAACAAACAAAGCACGTCGTCGTACTTCAGACTACAACCGTAACGTACAAATGATCTTCCAAGATTCACTATCAAGTTTTAACCCTAAAAAACGTATCTTAGATATCGTGGCTGAGCCATTAAGAAACTTCGAACGTTTATCTCCAGATGAAGAGAGAAAACGCGTGATTGAATTAATGGAAATCATCGGATTATCTGAAGAAGCATTATTAAAATATCCACACCAGTTCTCAGGTGGTCAAAGACAACGTATCGGTGTTGCTCGTGCCTTAGCAAGTAACCCACGTTTAATCATCGCCGACGAACCAGTATCAGCGTTAGACTTATCTGTACAAGCGCAAGTGTTAAACTACATGAAACGCATCCAAGATGAGTTCAACTTAAGTTACTTATTCATTTCCCATGACCTTGGGGTTGTGAAACATATGTGTGATGAGTTATTCATCATGTACCGTGGACGTTTCGTTGAAACAGGGAAAGCGAAAGATATTTACGCGAACCCACAACACATCTATACTAAACGTCTATTGTCTGCGATTCCGGTTATCGATCCAGAAAACCGTGAAGCAAACAAACTACGTCGTAAAGAAGCTGAGAAATTCTACCAAGAAAATCAAAAACTTTACTACGATGAAAACGGCCGTGTGTTTGATTTACAAAAAATCTCTGACTCACACTTTGTTGCATTAAATCCAAAAGGAGGAAACTAATTATGTGGAAAACCATTTTACGTCGTGTGTTATTAATGTTGCCACAAATCTTCATCCTTAGTGTGCTAGCATTCTTAATCGCGAAGATGATGCCAGGGGATCCATTTACAGGTTTAATTACTCCAGAAACGGATCCAAATACAATTGAAGCGTTACGTGTGAAAGCTGGATTCTATGATCCACTTCCTGTTCAATATTGGAACTGGATTTCTAAAGCGTTCCGCGGAGACTTCGGTCAAAGTTATACTTACAAATATGAAGTAACAAAATTAATCGGTGAACGTATTGGTAACACAGTATGGTTATCATTATTAACATTGATTTTAACTTACTTAATTGCATTACCATTAGGGATGATTGCAGGTCGTTTCCAAAACTCTTGGGCTGACAAAGCAATCGTAGTATATACATTCATTACTTACTCAATCCCAGTATTCGTATTCGCCTTAGTTCTATTATGGTTATTTGGTTATACATTAGGTTGGTTCCCAACTCGTGGATCTGTCGATTCAGATGTAGTTTCTGGAACACTTGGCTATTATGTAAACAAATTCCATCACATGATTTTACCAGCGTTTACGATGGCGATTCTTTCAACTACTGGTACGATTCAATATTTACGTACTGGGGTTATCGATGCGAAGAGCCAAGACTACGTTCGTACAGCACGTGCGAAAGGGGTTCCTGAAAATGTTGTGTTCAACCGCCACATCTTCCGTAACTCAATCTTGCCAATCGCAGCCTTCTTAGGATATGAATTCACTGGTTTAATCGGTGGTTCAGTGTTCATTGAAAACATCTTCTCATATCCTGGAATGGGGAACTTATTCGTAACATCAATCACAGGACGTGACTACTCAGTAATCTTAGCGTTACTATTACTCTTCGGTACAGCGACTCTTCTAGGTACGCTATTATCTGATATTATCATGAGTATTGTAGACCCACGTGTTCGTGTACAATAATAAAAGGAGGAGTAGCAAATGGAGCAAAATAATGTAAATACAGTTGAAGAAACTGTCGTTGAAGAAAGCACCGTATCTACACCGCCTGCTGGTTTTCAGGTTATTGTACGGGAGTTTTTAAAAGATAAAATAGCGCTTTTCGCGTTAATCTTACTAGCGTTGATTTTCTTAATCATCTTTATCGGACCATACTTCATCGACCAAGAAGCTGCTTTAAAAGTAAATATCTTAGGTCGTTATAAAGCCCCATCAAATGCTCACGTTTTAGGGACTGACGAAAGTGGTCGTGACGTTTTAGCCCTATTAATTATCGGGGCTCGTAACTCAGTATTAATCGGTTTCTCAGTTACAATCTTGACATGTATCGTTGGTATCATCGTTGGATTGATTTCTGGTTACTACGGTAAATGGGTGGACACAACTTTAATGCGTATCGTTGACTTTATCATGATCTTACCAACATTGATGATTATCATCGTGTTCGTAACAGTGATTCCAAACTACACAATGTTCCACTTCGTATTTATCATGACAGCCTTCTATTGGGTAGGTTCTGCTCGTTTATTCAGAACACGTACTCTTCAAGAAGCAAGTTTAGACTATGTAAATGCATCTAAGACATTAGGTTCAAGTGATATCCGTATCATGTTCCGTGAAATCTTGCCAAACTTAAGTTCATTAATTATCGTTAACTTAATCTTACGTTTAGCAGGGAACATCGGTATTGAAACAGGGTTAACTTACTTAGGTTTCGGTTTACCATTTACAACACCATCACTTGGTACATTAATC
>JABZYY010000102.1 GCA_015264885.1 Streptococcus sp.
CCCCTGCCAAATCGTTTTCTTATAGTTCATAATGTCCTCCTAATAGTACTTATGTGCTTTTTTTAAAAATTTTTGTAACTCTGCTACTTCGTCTGGTACGGCTGTGGTTTGACTCCATGTTTCTGCTTCGTGGTCTGCCAGTGCCAATAGTTCTTTCCATTCCTTAAACGTTTCTCTGCGGTGCCAATTGAAGACTGCAACGAAGGCGGCAATCGGTATGCACCAGATAACGACAAATGGCCAAATGAAGGCAAGATATCCAAACGCGAAATTCCATTGCAACGTCACTAGGCAGGCGATGAAAAGTTTCAAATACGTAAAGAATCCAGAAACTAGTCCAATGACGATGCCCGCAATTGCGACCGTAATCAGGACGTAGATGCGAAGCCAATACGAGCTTTTTGGAAGCTGTTCTCCTCGTCCGTTTATCTTCAAGACAAGCTTCAATAGTCTTCTTAAGGCGCGAACTCGTGAAGCTTCGACGCTGGTTAGGCGTTTTGCTACTTCGTGTTCTTTGCTCACTTTCTCCATCGCAGCCCCGACACCCGTAGCGGCAGCTTGTACTGTTTCCTTCACCCAGGAAGGTTTGCCAAGCGGTGCATTTTCTTGTAAATACGCCTCTAGCGCTTCAACGGCTTCACGGCTGGCTTCTTTTGGAGAGGATTTCCACGTTGCCACTTCTTCATTTCCACGAGCCACGAGCTTTTTCCATTCCCAACGAACGGATCTGTGGCAACAGTAGAGAACAACGGCTAGGGCGGCAAACATGATGCCAAAGTGAATCGCCAAGCCGAAGAGAACCTTGCCTACTTGTGAGAGAACCTCTGAATCTCCCGTCGAAAACACCAATCCGAGCGCTGGAAAGAAGTCCGATTCGACTAACAGCGCGCGTCCTAACACCGCCACTCCACACACCACTGCAGCGACACTAAGGATTGTTATCACTATGCGTAGTGGGAAAAAGCTCATCGGTAGTGTGCCTTCTTCCCCGTTTTGCTCGGTCACTGCTTCAATCAACTGGCGTAGTTGTCTTACCTGGCGTTCCTTCACTTTCTGTTTCTTTTTCATTGTCATTCCTCCTGACGTTCAAAGTCGTATCTTCTATCCCCAAAGATTCTTTTTAAACCGTCATTGTGTATGATTCCTTTAATTCATAAATATAATCATCCAACTCTTGAATCAATTCTTCTGAAAGTTCTAACTGTTGTTTCTTGATTCTTTTTGCTTCCGCTGTTGCGACCTGTAACAATTCCGTAAGCTCTTGTCTTGCTTTCTTCTTCTGGAACTGAAGCAGCCATAGATAAATAATGATAATTCCTACCTGCACCCCTAGAAATGGCAGGATGAACCAAACAAAAACTATTATTGTCGGAATTTTTTCAAGATAAGTATACAAAAAACGCAATCCAAGCACTAAAGATAAAATGCTACTCGCGAGCACAACCCATTTGAGCGCAAGTTTAGAAGTTCCCCATTCTGATTCTGGTAAATCCTTTCTTGTTGGATTTATTTCTCGCAATAGTTGTTTTAATCGACTGATTCTGAAATCTTCTCTTCTCTCGTTCTTTTGACTAGATTCAGCATCTTTCTTCAAAGCACTCATAAAATTTTTTAACAGTAAAGCGTCCTGCGAAAGAGAACTTCGATGCACAACCTCATATTGAGAAAGAATTGTATAAGCAACAGTGACAAATGTGTTTGTTTCTTCTTGTCTAGAGAAACGAATAAATCCGTTGCAAAAAAGAATTCCTAAAATGGGGATTCCCCAGATAAGCCATAAATAAAGAATGGCAATTATCACAAAGGCAAAATACAGTAAAGGCGGCATAATAATCGCAGGCAAGATTAAAATGACGGTCCCAAAACCAGTCAGTGATAAAATGATTGCAAAAAACGCCAACAACATCGAGGCTACTTTCCGTCTCTTCGCATCCGTATATGGAACGGTTATATCTAAATTCTCTTTGGTTACTACTCTATCTAGAAGCGTCTTTAATCTACTCAGCTGATCTTCAGAAAGTTTGTAGTAAGACTTGGGTATCTCTCGCTGTTCTTCTGTTCTAAAATCTCTCATTTTTTAACAACATTCCTTTTTAAAACTCTATGATAAATCGTAGTCTAATCGTAACTCCTCTAAATGATATTTTAATGCTTTTACAGCATGCGGAATCTCTGCAGATGGAGTGTGTTCCCATTTTGCGAGCTCTTCATCCGCTCTTGCAATCACTGCTTTCACATCTAGCTTTTGAAGGCGCACTTGCAAGAAATATACAAGAAGCATCACAATTGGTAGAACTACGATAATATAAGGTTCATTTTTAACATATTCCAGCGCATACTTCACCGCGTATTGGTTCCCTTCGTACCATACTTGCAAGAAATGAAAAATTCCTTCTACTTTCCTATTTAATGACCATATATTATCGATTTCAACTATCATTAAAATGGTAAAGAGTATCTTTGGAATATATCTGTATCCCCGCACTCTAACCTGCTGGCTTTCCTTGCCAGACAAGGCTATGACTTCGTTGACCAAGTTTTGTAGTCGATGGATTCTTTCCTCTTCAAATCTTCTTTTCATCTTTTATTCCCCAAATTTTATTTACTTAACCTGTCATTCTTTACTTCTGTTTCTAATCGCAAATCTTCCATGTAGTACTGAAGTCTTTCAGCATATTCACTCATTGGAATCAGTGGCTCTTGTTTGTATACGGAAAGTTCTTCCGAAGCGAGTTCATATAACATCTCAAACTCTTGATAACTGGCCTCTACCCTGAAATAACGAAACAAATAAATGACCCCTATAATGAGGAGTAAAGTACCCATTCCTAGTAAAATCCCAAAAAGTAAAAACGGCGGGAAAATAAGCCCCATCAGCATGAAAGCTTCTCCAGACTCCAATACATTTGGATGGGTAAGCAGTCCTGTTATGATGATGATTTCTACCACAAGAACAAGAACTCTGGCGCTTTTTCCATCCTGTGGCAACTCATTCTCACTATCATTTTCAATCATCACTTCTTTTAGCAATTCCCGCATCCGCGTTAATCGTCTTTGTCTGATCCCTTTTCTAAATAATTTCATTTCGCATCTCCCTGTATATGATATTTCGACTCTAACACTTCTATAAATCTTTGAAGCTGCTTGATTTCTTCTGGAACATCCTCCACAGCAACATCCTTGTACGTTGCAACTTCTGCACGAGCAATCTCAAATAGGTTATCAAACGCTATTTTTCGTTTTTCATGAACGCTAGAAGAAATTTCAAAATACAAGAACCATAGCACAAATAATAGCATACTTATAGGAATCCCTAAGAAAGCGAGCATGATGAGGGCATCATAGTATGACGTAATGAATAACCAGATGATTGGTAAAGTGACCACCAAGCACCCGCACAGCAATAAAAGTCGTATGAGACTAACAAAAAGGTACGGCATACCTTTTGGTAACTTTGAGGTGTCTTGCTGTTTTTCAGACAAAATAGTCACAAGCTGTTGGAGTAGTTCATTAATATCTTCTTGTGAAACGTTTCTAGGAATTAATCGTAATAATGACTTTATCACCGTTTCACGCGGCTCTTCGATGTTGAACGCATCATCATTTTCAGATAAATACTGCTTTAATTCTTTCACGCTGTTTGGAAGTTCTTCGTCGGTGAAGTTTTGCCATTCTAAGACTTCTTCTTTCGCTCTACGGACAATTTGTGCCTGGTCTTCTTTAAATTCTTTACGTTCCCATAGAAAAAGTCCAAATCCAACGATAAAAAAGAATAAATAAGTTCTAAAGAACGGATTAAACTCCATTTGATCCTTTAAGAATTCAAAAGGATGTGTCACCAACTCCTGAAACCAAACATCAAAACTTTTTAAAGAAAACAGAAAGATGAATGCAGTTAA
>JABZYY010000103.1 GCA_015264885.1 Streptococcus sp.
CTTCCAAATACAGGAACAAAAACTGTAGGAGTTTGGGCAGCAGTAGTTGCACTACTTGCTGGATCAATGTTAGTAATTGTCAATAAGAAAAATTCACAAGCATAGTAAATAATGCTTGCTAAATATGCTCTACAGTAGTATATTAGAAACAGTTAAATATGTGAAAAGTACAAAGGGGTGCCATTTTGGCTGAGATGTTGTTACAAACCCTTGAACCTGTTACGTTAGTACGTGCGTAGGAATTGTATTTGATTTCGAAGTTTTAGACGGAGTCTCTTTGTGTTTTTCAATAAACGAAGGAGGCTCTTTTTTCATGAAGAGAAATGTTTTAGTATGGGTAGAAGCTGCAATTATTGCAGCGTTGTCAATGGCGTTGTCCTTTATTCCGGACTTTGCTGGGTGGTTTACACCGTCGTGGGGAGCAATTGTTCTTGTTATTTTTTCACTACGCCGCGGCTTGGCACCAGGTTTAGCAGCAGGTTTGCTATGGGGATTACTCCACTTTGCAGTAGGTAAAGTGTCATTCTTGTCTGTTGAACAAGTACTCATCGAATATGTCATTGCATTTGCAGTGATGGGACTTGCAGGACTTCTATATAGTCCGTTCCAAAAAGCATTAAATGCTGAGAAATATACAAGTGCGATTACGTTATCTTGTACTGCAGCTTTTGTAGGAGTAGGCGTTCGCTACTTCTTCCACTATATTGCCGGGGTTATTTTCTGGGGTAAATATGCACCAGAAGGAATGAGCCCATGGTTATATTCTCTCACTGTTAACGGAACAGCAGCACTCGGAACTTTCATTGTGGTAGTGATTGCGTGTGTGGCGCTGATTCGTCAGAAAAAAATTTGGATAGCTCACTAGGGAAATTGTGCTTTCCGAGTCCTGGTTTAACCTGAAACCAGGGCTCTTTTTTGTGCTCTGGAAAAAGAAAAAGAGTAAGACACTTCGTGTCTTCAAATAACTCTATAGTAGTCATTAGTGCTGTACCGACATGAGCCTGGGTCTCAGGTCTATCGAGCTTCAAACTGACACTAGGAATAAATTCCAAGTGTCAGTAATTCACATCGATTACAATCGCTACAATGACTACTATAGAATTTGAAGCCACTCGTTTATCTTACTCTTTTTCAGCAGAAGGATCTGGTTTCGGTTAAACCATTTTAAAGGGTGGGGGGAGAAGGAAAAATAGTGTGTGCCGTTCATTGAAGCCACTCGTTTTCTTACTCTTTTTGAGTCAAGAAACCTGGTTTTAGTTAATCCAATTTCCCTAGGAGCTAAGAGGGGGAAAAGAGGGTGCTGAGACGGAGAAAGTACATATATTTTAGCGAGCCCAATTACCTAATGCTTTGATGGAGAGAGAGTTTGACAGGAGGTCATTTCAATAGTAAAGTAAACGGTGAAAGAGGTGTTTGTATGGTTACAGAATCTGAAAAAATGAATGTGTCTCATGAGATTTGGATGATGATTATGAAAATCTACAATGAGAACTTGAAAACTTTTTCGATGTCATTAAAAGAAGTGGGGTTGAATCCGACTCATTTTGAAGTGTTACATCTGATTTTCCGAAATCAAACGATGGATCAAAAGACGATTGCGCAAACGTTGAATTTGACGCAGGGAAATATTACGCATTGCATTCGTCATCTAGACAAGTTGGAATTAATTGCGATTGAAAAAGACTGGAAGACAAAACATATTTCATTAACAGAAAAAGGGAAGAAGTTGCTCGATGATTTAATTCCAGCGCAACATCAAATGATGGAACATACATTGCGTGGATTGGACTGCAACCAAAAGCAACAATTGCGTGAGCTGCTCGTCGCATTTGCAAACACATGTAAGAAGTCGGTTTAAGTAAATTTTAAGTACGAAACGTATACTGAAGAAAAAAGAAGAGGTAATACTATGAGAATTTTAGTAGCAGAAGATGAAATTGATTTAGCCGAAGCGCTGAAAATGATGCTAGAAATGCAAAAATATAGCGTGGAAGTCGTTCACGACGGTGCGGACGCGCTGTTTTATGCTGAATCAACACCATATGATTTAATTTTACTGGATGTCATGATGCCGAAGAAATCTGGAGTGGAAGTGGTGCGTGAATTACGTGCAGGAGGGAATACTACGCCTGTTTTAATGTTGACGGCAAAAAGCCAATTAGAAGATAAAGTAACAGGGCTAGAAGAAGGTGCGGACGATTATTTAACGAAGCCGTTCGAAGCGCCTGAGTTGTTAGCGCGTGTGAAATCATTACTTCGCCGTCCAAATGTTTTCGTATCGTCAGTGATGACGGTTGGAAATATTGAATTAAATCGAGATAAGTTCACAATCCAATCCGCCAGCGGACAAGTGCTATTGAATAATAAAGAGTTTCAACTGATGGAATACTTTATGATGAATAGCAATCAAGTATTATCGACCGAGTTAATAATGGAAAAAGTATGGGGTCTTGACTCAGATGCGGAGATTAATGTCGTATGGGTGAATATCTCATCTCTTCGTAAGAAATTAGCAAGTATTGAGGCAAACGTGACGATTAAATCTGCACGTGGTCTAGGCTATCAGTTGATGGTCGAAGCCTAATTACAGTTGAAAAATGAATGACAGTTAAAAAAGGGGAGCTTGCATGTTTAAACAACTTCAAAAAAGCTTTGTAAAAAGTGCCATGCTGTCGTTTACGGCAGTGCTACTTGTTGTGTTAGTGGCGGTAAACGTACTGAACTATCGGCAGACAGAAGCACAAGTGGATCGACTCTCGACAATGCTCATTGAAAATGACGGAGTTTTTCCTGAAGCTCCAGATGGTAGCGGACCAAAAGAACACCCAGAGCATGGATTTCCAAAAGGTCAGGAGTTTCGTAAAGATGACCAATTATCCATCCGTTATGCAGTGGTGAAAATAGCGAATAATGCGATTAAATCTGTGGATAAAACACATCTAGTTTCTATTGATGAGGATACATTGTCTGACAAAGCGCTTCTAATTGCACAAGGAACTGCTACTAGTGGCTGGGAAGGCGATCTACGTTACCAAGTATCCAAAGCAGACTCTGAAACGATGGTAGTGTTTATTGATGCGCATCGTGAAGTTCAGCAGAATTCAAGATTATTGATGGTCACGTTAACCGTATTTATTTTATGTATACTCGTTGTATATGTACTCGTTCGTCTTGCATCTAACCGTGCAATTCGTCCATTTGTGGAAAACGTAGAGCGTCAGCAACAATTTATCGCCAATGCCAGTCATGAGATTAAGACACCGTTAGCGGTCCTTTCAGCCAATACGGATTTACTCGCAATGATGGGTACAGAAGCTAAATTTGTCGATAGTAACAAACGCCAAATTAAGCGTCTGAACTCTCTTGTAGAGCAGATGTTAATTCTTTCAAGATACGACGAAGGAGAAGCGGCTGCGACAAAAGAAGAAGTCGATTTAGTAGCCGTTACGAAAGCAATCGTTGAAGAGATTTTACCAGTCTTAAACGAAAAAGAACTTCAGGTAGAATTTACTGGCGAGGCACAAACGATTATCACAACGAATAAGAGTGCGATGACGGAGTTGATTCGTATCTTGCTCGATAACGCGATGAAGTATACGGTCGGTGAACCGGTGATTATCGTTGAGGCGAAAAGAAATCAATTAGCCATTGGAAATGAAACAGAACCAATGACGAAGGAACAGGTCAGTCAGATTTTCGATCGCTTCTACCGCGTAGACAGTTCGAGAAATCGTACGACAGGCGGTAGTGGACTAGGGCTTTCTATCGCGCAGAAGATTGCCGAAACGAACAATGTACAGTTGACAGCAGAACTCACAAGTGAAACTCAAATTCGCTTTGTCATTGAGGGTGAGAAAAATGGATGATCGACTTATCTATGAAGTTTTAGA
>JABZYY010000104.1 GCA_015264885.1 Streptococcus sp.
GTATTTGCACAACCTTCAAACCTAACCGCTACTAAAGTGGGTTACGGTTTTGGAAAACGTGACACTGGTAAATTCAATGCGTTACGCGGAACACTCTTAGAGAAAACGACTCATTCTCATCAAGTCGTGACTTCCAATAACGATGAAATCATTCAAATCGATACAACTATCGATGACCAAAGCGGTGAAGAGCTTGGATACATCATGAGCCTTTTATTAGAAGAAGGCGCGCTTGATGTCCATTACACTCCCGTTTACACAAAGAAAAACCGTCCGGCAACACATCTCACACTTCTCATTCAAGAAGGAGACCTCGAACGGTTTACAGCAATTTTATTCGAACAAACGTCAACCATTGGCTTTCGTTATCAAAACTTCCAACGTAAAGTCATGACGCGCACTTTCGAGACGAAACAAACGAGCCTTGGAGCAGTGAAAGTAAAGAAAAACCAATATGGAACTGTTACAAAATCAACATTAGAATATGAAGACTGCGCGAGAATTGCCAAGGAAACAGGATTATCGATTCAAGCCGTCTATCAACAATTAACAAAAGAATTACATTAAGGAGAATCAACCAATGGACCAAACATTTATGCATTTATTATTATCAGAATTTATGGGAACAGCGCTCATGATTATCTTCGGGGTCGGCGTACACTGTGATGACGTCTTGAAGAAAACAAAATACGCTGGAACAGGTCACTTATTTGCCATCACAACATGGGCATTCGGTATCACTGTTACTTTATTCATCTTCGGTGGTGTAAGTATCAACCCTGCTATGGCGCTTGCTAAAGTAGTTTTAGGAGTACTTCCTGCAGAACAATTCATCCCTGTTGCTATCGCTGAATTCTTAGGCGCATTCGCTGGTGCGGTGATCGTATGGTTCATGTACGCAGACCACTTCACAGCTTCTGAAGGTCAAGTAGACGGAATCGCAATCCGTAACATCTTCTCAACAAACCCTAACTTACGTAACTTACCACGTAACTACTTCGTCGAAGCATTCGCAACTTTCATTTTCTTAACAGCTATCTTAGCAACTGAAAATGTAAACAAAGAATTATTACCAATCGTGGTTGGATTAATCGTATGGGCTGTCGGTATGGGTCTTGGAGGTACAACTGGATTCGCGATGAACCAAGCTCGTGACTTAGGACCTCGTCTTGCTTACCAATTATTACCAATCAAAAACAAAGTGAATAACGACTGGCAATATGGATTATTAGTACCTGGTACTGCTCCATTCATCGGTGCTGTATGTGCTGCATTCTTCGTTCGTTACTACTTAGGTTACTTTATCTAAAATGATATCTGTTTAAAAAAATACGCGGAAGAGAATCCTATTCTCTTCCGCTTTTTCTATATCATTTACTGATTCTTTTCTTTTATCAATTGTTCTAACTGCGGGGACCAACCGCCTCCACCAGAAACTAATTTCCCGTCAGAGTCATTTTTATGTAAAAACACAGATACTGTATACTCTTTATGATCATTTACAAACAAATACACAATAATCCCGCCCATCGGATTCTTTTCAAAGGAGGAGATTTCATATGACTGAATCACTACGTTCGGTGTAAAAGCAGCTTTATCTATATACTTTAAATCTTTCTCGTATACTTCCCTAGCTTCTTCACTATTTACAATAGAACTCATCTTCATCTGCTCTATGTATCCCATCGCTTTAAAACAAACAAATAAAACAGCCACTACTACAAGTAATGCAGCTATAACTTTCCCAATCCGTTTAAACAGCATCGTTTTAAACTCCTTTTTATCATCGTCAGTTATAGTATAACAAAAAACTCCTTATACAAAAACAGCCGACTATTTCTAGTCAGCTGTGTCTTGTTTACTTGCATCTATAATTTTCTTGCGGTAATCCTTGTTCCGTCTCAATGTGAAATAGTCTGGAACGGGATCTTGGCCGCCTCTTATAAATGGATGGCATCTGCAAATGCGTCCGCACCCCATCAACATGCCTTTTAGCGCGCCATGCTTTTCAACTGCCTGAATCATATAGCTCGAGCAGGTTGGTCTATAGATACACGAAGGCGGGAATAATGGAGAAATCCACTTTTGATATCCTCGCACGAGTGCAATCATGATTTTTTTCATATCGATACTGCTTTCTAATTAATAAATCTGAAGAAGGCTTCTACTCCTTCTGCTGCAATCAGTGTATAAACGTATAATGTGACTGGTTTTGCGATTAAACAAATGGTCACGAATTTCTTAAAGGTCATATGACTAAGTCCTGCGACCATACATAGGAAATCGTCTGGGAATCCAGGAAGAACCAGCGCCCAAAAGAAAATGCGCTCGAAGTGTTTTCCTTTGTCCAAATAACCGATGTATTTATTGTACGTATCATCATCTACGAACGCCTTCGCCAACGTCTCACCGTAGCGACGAGCTAACCAGAAGTTGATACAAGAACCAATCATGATTCCCACAAAATTATAAATCCAGCCGTAAAGAGGCCCGAATACGATATGCCCGATGACACAGGTTAAGCCTCCCGGAATAATCGGGTAGACTACTTGCGTAATTTGAATCAAGATAAAAATCAAAATTCCTACCCATCCGGAATGGGCAATGCTTTCACGGAACGGTCCGTCTATAGCGAAATAATCATTCTTGGCTACAAGCCATCCTAAAATAATCGTTAAAATAATCCCGATAATCGTTACGATACGAATGATTTTACGATTGAGTTCTATTGCTTTTTGAGTGTCCACGATGTACTCCTTTTTTGTTGTTACATGCATTATAACAGAGATTGCTAAAAGTTCCTTAGCAACTTTCTTAGATTTTGTTTAAGATTCGCTCTCTTCCAAATTCCAAGGTTTCACAACCGTGATATGCTCCATCAATGCTTCTTGTCGCCCAAGTTGCTCCAAGCGGGCCTTACGACGTTCTTCGTAGCCGCTGCAGATGAATTTCTCTTCATCCGTTTCTGGAACGATGGCATCCACTGTAAAATCACCTTCGCCTTCACGAGGAAGTGCCACGAATGTCCAGAAACTTGTCGCTGCTAAATAGCGCTCGCCGTTCAAGACATCTTCTCCGACCACTTTACAGAAGACTTCCACACTCTTCTTCCCTGTCCCTGAGATATACGTCTCCACGCAGACAGAATGTCCTAATGGAAGTGGTTTTAAATAATTCATCGCGTCCACCGATGCCGTTACCGCAAGACGACGGCAATGGCGGGACACCGTAATCGACGCACAGTCATCAATAATTCGTGTTAAATTCCCTCCGAATAAGGTGTTATGCATATTCACATCGAATGGGAAAATTCTACGCGCTTGAATCGCACGTGTTTGGCTACATGTTTTTGTACTCATTTGATTAGCTCCTTGGATAGTTTACTGTTTCATTCTAACACGAAACCAAATTGCGTTCAAAGACACGCAAACCATGATTTCGGAGAATCCTTCGGATTGAATTATAATAGCTGTAACGTTGCACCAGTGAGAGCCTCACGTAGAAAAAAAGACCCACAGTGTGAGTCCAGTTACCCCTGTTATT
This sequence comes from Streptococcus sp., assembly GCA_015264885.1. Lineage (GTDB taxonomy): Bacteria > Bacillota > Bacilli > Lactobacillales > Aerococcaceae > Granulicatella. The sequence goes on from JABZYY010000104.1 coordinate 3,544, forward strand.
TTTTCTTTGCGCGTTTTGCTTCGTGAATTAGCTTTAACGCTCTCTTTCTTGTTTTGATATTTGGGCTCTTCATTTGACGATAAGCCGTTGCTAAATCTTGTTTCATTAACCTTACCTCCTCTTCTACCAGCTTGCTTTTTGAACGCCTGGAATCAATCCTTGATGCGCTAATTCTCTAAACTTAATACGAGACATTCCAAATTTACGCATCACTCCTCTTGGGCGACCATCGATTTCATCGCGACGGTTGAGGCGGTTCGGGTTGGAATCTTTAGGGAGTTTTCTTAGCCCTTCAACGTCTCCAGCTTGCTTTAATGC
>JABZYY010000105.1:0-301 GCA_015264885.1 Streptococcus sp.
GATCACTACGTCAGCACCTTGGCCAACACCTAATGACATAACGCCCATGATTGATTTTAAGTTAACAGATTTTCCTTTGTATTCTAATTGGATATCTGAACTATATTTGCTTGCTGTTTGAACTAATAAAGTTGCTGGGCGAGCGTGGATCCCTGTTTCTGCGATTACATGATATTCTTTCTTTTCCATATTGAAAGTCTCCTTTGAAAGTAAATTTTTGTTAAGAAATGTACGTTCGAGAGCATGTAAGCCTCAAAAATACAACCCTTTCAATTAATAAGATTACCATTTTTTGAGAGAT
>JABZYY010000105.1:311-3857 GCA_015264885.1 Streptococcus sp.
CATCACAATCCCTATCACACTTACAAAAAAATCTCTGGAATGAAAATTCTTTAAAATTTAATAACTTTTCTTAAATTTGTAGGTGAAAATGAAGCAAAAAAAATGTATAATGGTTTCAAGGAATTTTTTCAGAAGGAGGCTGTGTCTATGAAACTTATCGATATTACTAATTCTCACTCGCAACTTGTCAATGAACAGTTAGCAAATACAGATGCGTACTTCATCAAGGTATATTCACTTGGTCAAACAACTGTTTTCTATGCTGACGCTGCCACTCACCGTGATATTGTAATCTTAAACAGAAAAAGACGTATTAAAGATGTTGAAATTGAATTCGTCGTTCATCGCCTATTCCATATGGAACCAGAAGGTCTAGATATTATTCATGCTGATAACTTTGTTGAAATCAGTATTCCTGTTGAGAAGAAACGACCTACGTTCAATTAATATAGATAAATTGAAACCGCCAACGAATAAATTTCGTTGGCGGTCTTTTTAATTAAGAAAGTAGAAAATTATCATATATGATAATTTTCTACTTTGAATTAAATTCCTACCATATCTAAATAGAGTCGGTGCGAATAACTATCCGTCATCCCTGATATGAAGTCCGTCGCTAATAGAAGGCGTAAGTATAATTTTTCAACTTCACTCTTTCCTTCTGCAAAATAATGATAAGAACGTTTTTGGCTTTCAGAAATAATGCCAATCTTCTTCAACTCTACATAGTCTAATTGACGATTCGTATCATACGACACGAGAGATGGCACAAAGCTATCTAATAAATAAGTGAGCGTTGTGTATCCGGCGATTTCTAATCTCAAGATTCCTTTATTGTCATAAATGCGTTCCTCTGACAATTTACGAAGAATCACATATAAATCTTCTGCCCAAGAATTTTGGAACAAGTCTTGGTTAAATGTTCCTGCCATAATCTCATCATAGTTATTCACAAAAGTATGACGTGCGCCATCGATTAATTTATCACGTAGATCCACAAAGAAACGGTTAACACTGAAGACTTTCTCGTCGATGGTTGTTAACACTTCTCGTGTATGAACGGAATGCGGAGCATTATAGGCATCCGTACTCAAATTCTCTAGTAAGAACTCTCGCACATCTCTAAACGAAATCACGCCCTTTCCAATCGCATCTTCCATATCCGCCACTAGATACGCAATATCGTCTGCAGCTTCTAGGATGTAAGTCAATGGATGACGACTCGTTCCAGCTCCTGTAATTTCCGTTACTGTTTTAAAAGCTTTTTCTTCGGCAAAGAAATACCCTACTTTTTTAGAAGTAATCTCTTCTGTTTTCTTATGAGAAGATGGATACGTATATTTTAGAATCGTATTAAGCGTTGCGGCAGTTAAATCTAGTCCATCAAATTCGCCTTTGAAATCATGCAACTTCGATACAATACGAAGTGATTGTGCATTCCCTTCAAAACGATAAAAATCATAGACATAAGGACTCGCTAGAAATTCTTCCGCCACATCACTTCTCTCTTTCAAGAGACTTGGCAGATTTTTCTTAAACCATTGTCGAATGATGTCTTCCCCAAAATGGCCATAAGGAGGGTTCCCAAGGTCATGAACGAGACTCGCACATTCAACAATTTTCAATACATCTTCTTGTCGAGCAATCATTTCCTCTTTGCTGATGTCTGGTTTCTTTTCTACTTCCTCTTGCAATAAAATAACAATTTCCTTCGCTAGAGAACGTGCCACCATCGCCACTTCTAACGAGTGCGTTAGTCGCGTATGAATAAAATCAAGACGTTCCAGCGGAAACACTTGTGTCTTATCCTGTAATCTTCGAAACGAAGGACTCGTTACAATTCGTTTGTAATCGTCGTCGAACTCGTTTCTGTGTGTTGCTTCTTTACCAGAAAGACGTTTTGTTGAAAGTAATTTAGACCATTCCATAAATCCTACCCCTTCCGTATTTCAAACTATTATACCAGAAGTTCGTCCGTCTTTGGAATCTTGCGCATTTGACGGATATAAACAGCAATACAAATGATAAAGCAGATAAAGTCGGAAATTGGACCTGCGAAAATCAATCCGTCTACTCCAAAACTGGTTGCAAGAAGAATCATCACTGGCAACAAAACAAACATTTGTCGCGTTAAAGAAAGAATCGCTCCTAATTTTGCTTTCCCGATTGCTGGGAAGAAGGTTGTCACAATTATGGTAGTCCCATTAATAAACGTAAAGAATAAGAATGCTCGTGCATATCTCACTCCAAATTCATAATAAAGAGCATCCCCACTTCCAAACATTTGAATGAGTTGAAGCGGAAAGCCTTCAAATAGAATCCATAAAACCGTCGATAAGATGAGGATTACTTTCAGTAGTAAATTCATCGTTTCATGCACACGTGAATATTTCTTCGCGCCATAGTTAAACCCTAAAATCGGTTGTGCTCCTTGATTCAACCCAATTACAACTGCAATGAATATAACGAAGATTTTGCTCACGACTCCCCCAACCGCAATCGGGATATCACTACCGTAAACGGATTGTGCTCCATATGTACGTAAAAGATTATTCGATACAATTTGTACGACGGTCGCAGAAATTTGGAAAATGAACGATGTTAATCCAAGAGATGCAATCACTTTTACATCCTCAAACGACAACTTAAAGTCGCTACGCTCAAAGCGAACGGATCTAAAACGTGGGATATATGCGAGTAACACGAGTGCTGAAACTACTTGGCTAATGACTGTTGCCCAAGCAGCCCCGGCAATCCCCATATTAAATCCAAAGATAAATAATGGATCTAGGATTGTGTTGAGTAGAGCTCCCACAATAATGGCCATCATCGAGTAAGTGGCCCTACCATCTGCACGAACCAGTGGATTAAAACCAATCGAAATCATGAAGAACGGAATCCCAAAAGCTGTAATTCCTGCATACTCACTGGCGTACCCTAAAATCTGATCAGTAGCACCAAATAAGTTCAATAATGGTTGTAAGAACAATAGAACCACACTCATAATCATTAACCCAGCTGTCACCAACAACACCACTGCAGTCCCAGCAACTTCACGAGCATGCTTGTCCTCTTTTCGGCCCAGCGCTAAGTTAAAGTTTGACGCGGCACCAATCCCTACCATTAAACCAATCGCCATACAGATGGTTGTAATTGGAAAGGCAATATTCGTCGCAGCATTTCCTAAGTATCCTACCCCTTGTCCAATAAAAATTTGGTCAACGATATTATAGAGTGCGTTCACCACATTCGCGATAATAGCAGGAATCGCCATTTTACGAATCAATTTACTAATTTTTTCGTACCCTAACGGATTTTGTTTTTCTTCAACTACCATCAAAACTCTCCTTCTCAATCAATTGTATATATGCATAAAAAAAGTCTCTCCACACGCGGAGAGATCTACCAACACACTTATCTTAACTTTGGAATGTGATTTTGTCAAACATCCACTTCACTATTTCAACTTCAGAAGCACCAGCACACACTCCATAAACAAGCACCAACGAACGCTCCATAAAAAAGCACCAGCGGGCCTCCAATTTT
>JABZYY010000106.1:0-255 GCA_015264885.1 Streptococcus sp.
AACTCATGATGGTTTGGTTTGATAATGAATGGGTGATACGGAAGACATTTCGTTAATAAATCTTTTGTTGTGTCTAATACTAATTTAACGCCTTTATCATCGCACAATTTTGCAATCGTTGTGTACGCAGAGTGATCCATCCCATTACCGGCATTTCCGGCTAAAAATACCACATCGCCCAATTGTAAGTTCGTTTCAAAATACTGTACTAAACGAGCGAAATCATCAGCTTTCACCACTGGCCCATTAGCGTTG
>JABZYY010000106.1:261-3785 GCA_015264885.1 Streptococcus sp.
AACGTTTCAAGATGACAGACATATTAATGCCCTTTCCACCTGCCACGTAGTTTTCTTCAACAGAACGGTTTAATCTACCAAGTTCGCAATTTGGAACTTTAACAACAAGGTCAATCGCTGGATTAAACGTAATCGTATAAATCATGCTATCTCTCCTTTATTATGCGTCCATTTCAACAAGACGAATGCTTCCTGCCATACGGTAACGTAAGTCAGCTTGCTCCTTCGTAGTGTTTGTGACCATGGTTACTTGATGAAAATCCGCAACCTTACAGAGACTTACTTTAGCAAATTTGCTCGAATCGGCCAAAACATACGCTTGATTACTCTTATTAATCGCAATTTTTTTAATCGTTGCTTCCTCTTCGTCTGGAGTCGTATAGCCATAGCTTAAATCGACCCCGTTCATTCCAAGGAAAGCTTTTTTGAAGAAATACTCGCGTAATTGGTTTTGCGCAAGAGGTCCCACCACCGCGCTCGTTTCTGTTTTAACTTGTCCGCCAAGAAGCACTGTTTTAATGCCGTAATCTGCTAAAAGATGTGCTTGTTGCACGCCGTTTGTAATGACAGTGACGTCTTTTCCTTCTAAATGTGGAATCATGCGAAGTGTTGTCGTTCCCGCATCCATGTAGATTGTTTCGCCTTTTGTCACAAGAGATGCCGCATAGCGACCGATGCATTCCTTCTCACGTCGGTTTGAACGTTCCTTTTCTTTTGTGGTTGGTTCATACTCTTTTGAATAGACGCGTTTAGCTCCACCGTGTACACGAATCAGCGTTCCTTCCTCTTCTAATAAAGAAAGGTCACGACGAACTGTCGATTCAGAAGCACCCAGCGCTGCCATTAAGTCTTTCAGGTGTACTGTATCTTCCTTTTCTAATAAGTCCAAAATGATTCTTCTACGTTTTTCAGTAAGCATAAAGCTCCTCCTACAATCGACAAATATTCGTTGGAAATCCGGCCTTTAAACGGTCAAAAACTTCCATATGTATATAATATAATTTATACAGATAATTACATTCCTTATATAATATAAAATTATATACTCCTAGGTGCAAGTAATTTAGGCGCTTGATTCTAATCAAAATTACAGTATTTAAGACATTTTCCGAACAATTTAGGTAATATTCTTTTATATGATTTTTTATATACTATCACTCTTTTTAATCAACATAAAAAAGACGCCAGAGATTTCTCTGACGTCCTTTGTGTTCGCTAACGTTATTTATTTTTCTTCCGTTTTTTCGTGTGGCAAGATTAAGTTTAAGACGATTCCGGCAATCGCACAAAGCGCTGTCCCTGATAAAGTGACAGGCCCTACTTCAAGCACCGCTGCACCAAGTCCAAGGACTAACATTGAACTTGCGATAATGAGATTTCGCACTTGTCTGAAGTCCACTTGTTTCTCGATTAATACTTTCAACCCGTTTGAAGCAATAACCCCATATAAAAGAATCGCCATTCCACCAAGCACCGCATTTGGAATCGTACGAATTAGTGCTGTGAATTTACCAAAGAAACTGAATCCAATCGCAATCAGTGCGGCATTACGAATCACCGATACAGATGCGATACGTGTCAACCCTACAACCCCTGTGTTTTCACCGTAAGTTGTATTGGCAGGTCCTCCTAGGAAGGCAGATACGGCTGTTGCGACCCCGTCTCCAATCAGTGTACGGTGTAAGCCCGGGTCCTTCAAGAATTGACGTCCGCAGATTTCACTTAATACGGTGTGGTCCCCGATATGTTCAGCAATCGTTACAACAGCTACTGGCAGAAGCGCCCATGTTTCAGGCCCGAAGTATAAGTGATATTGATGGAATAATCCGTTTGTATTGAATGGTAAGTATAATTCTGGCAACGCAATCCATTGGGCGTCGATAACTTTCGTGAAATCGACTAGTCCAAAGAAGATGGCCACGATATATCCACCGATAATCCCGAATAGGAATGGAATGATTTTCAAGAAACCTTTTGCTTTTGTATTAATAAATGCCGTGATGAGGAATGTTACGACCGCAACCAGCATTGGCTTCCAGTCACCATCTTTTACAAATCCGGCATTCTTTACCGCGCTATTGGCAAGACCTAAACCGATGACGATAATCATTGGTCCAATGACGATTGGCGGTAAGAGTCGATTAATCCAATTCGTTCCTAAGAATTTAACAAATAAGGCCACAACCACATAGAGTATTCCGACTAACACAACCCCTGTTTGCGCAGCATCTGGTTTCCCTTCCATTTGTGCCATCGCGAATTGCATGGCTGTAATAAAAGCAAAAGAGGATCCCAAGTAAACAGGTACTTTAAACTGCGTCGCAACCATATAGATTAGCGTTCCTAATCCTGACGCAAATAAAGCAACCGATACTGGCATCCCCAATATTAACGGCACTAAAACAGTGGCCCCAAACATCGCAAACACGTGCTGTAAACTCAAGAACAGCCCAGGCACGAGCTCCGGTTTTTGATCCACATCTAACAACAGATCGACTTTGGAAGTTTGTAACTCCATTTTACCCTCTTTTCCGGGCGTTTTTGCGCACACAAAAAGCCCTATGTTTTTTAAGCGTAGGGCTAGTCTAATAAACTTGATCTTAGCCTTTCTCACCTCTCTGGATGAGTTTAAAAGCCCTTGCTAGCAGATAGTGTATCACACCTAAATTGGATTTTCTATACTTTTTTCTGTTTTTTTTAACAAAAGTATTGTCCCCATTACCAATCCCAGTTACAATGGTAACAAGCAACCCTTAAAGTTGCCCAGTCTAACTTTATGGAGGGATCATTTATGGTCAAATCAGTAGAAACTATTACAGAATTAATCGGGAACACTCCCCTTGTGAAACTACGTCGTTTAGTTTCAGACGATTCTGCAGATGTATATGTAAAAGTCGAGTCGTTTAACGCCGGTGGATCTGTCAAAGATCGTATCGCTTTAAATATCATCGAAACAGCTGAGAAAGATGGTAGCCTAAAACCTGGCGACACAATCATCGAAGCAACAAGTGGAAATACAGGGGTAGGACTTTCATTAATCGGTGCTGCCAAAGGATACAAGGTCATTACAATCATGCCTGAATCAATGTCTATCGAACGCCGTCAATTAATGAAAGCATACGGTACAGAAGTCTTATTAACGCCTGCTGCGAATGGATTCGGTGCTGCCGTTGCTAAAGCAGAAGAATTAGCGGCACAACCTGGCTACTTCTGGGCACGTCAATTCGACAACGAAGCAAACCCAGCTATCCACTATCAAACAACTGGGCAAGAAATTATTAAAGCCTTCGACGGAAAAACTCCAGATGCTTATATCAGTGGTATTGGTACTGGTGGTACGATTACAGGTGTTGGCCGTGCGTTAAAAGAAGTAAACAAAGACGTGGAAATCATCGGGGTTGAACCTGAAGAAGCACCATTCATTTCTAAAGGGCAAAAAGGAAAACACCGCATCCAAGGAATCTCTGCTGGTTTTGAACCAAGCATTATCGACCGCGAAGTCATCGACGGCTTTGAACTTGTGA
>JABZYY010000107.1 GCA_015264885.1 Streptococcus sp.
ATACACATTCTCAGTAGATGCAAAAAGCGGATTACTCACACTCGTACAAACTGTTGATAGCTATGGTTCGGTCCCTCGTGATTTCAATCTAAGTAACGACGAAACTTATATCGTTGTAGGCCACCAAGAATCAGACAACTTAACGCTATTCAAACGTGACTTAGAAAGTGGTCAACTCACACTTCTTCAAAAGGATTTCTACGCACCAGAAGTTGTTTGTGTCGTACCTCAATAGAACTCAATTGACAGTCTCTTCTTTTTTTGAAGAGACTTTCTTGTTTATTGTGGTAATCCTTGCCAGAAAGCAGTATAATCGTTGTTAGCAGACTTTATAAAGGAGTGGAAAAATGCTTAATCTTATCGAGATTATTAAAACTATTATTTTAGGAATTATCGAAGGCGTTACTGAATGGCTACCAATTAGTAGTACAGGTCACTTAATTTTAGTGAACGAGATTATTCAATTAGACGTATCTGCTAAATTCCAAGAAATGTTCAACGTTGTAATTCAACTTGGTGCCATCATGGCGGTTGTCCTAGTGTATTTCAACAAATTAAACCCATTTGCTAAAAGTAAAAACCGTAAAGAGTTTATCGAAACGATTAGTCTTTGGAAAAAGGTAATCATCGGATGTATCCCTGCTGTGATTCTAGGATTTGTTCTTGATGACTTTATGGAAGACTACTTCAACAAACCAATCGTTATCGCGTTAGCCCTAATCGTATACGGGATTGCGTTCATCTACATCGAACGTGCACATAAAAATGTGGAACCGAAAATTAATGACTTCAAAGAATTAGACTTCATGACAGCTATTAAAATTGGTCTTTTCCAATGTTTAGCACTTGTACCTGGTACTAGCCGTTCTGGTTCAACAATCCTTGGTGGTTTATTAGTTGGAACAAGCCGTTCAATCGCAACTGAATTCTCATTCTTCATGGGGATTCCAATCATGTTCGGTGCGAGCGGATTAAAATTATTGAAATTCGGATTCCACTATTCATTAGCTGAATTCGTGATTTTATTAGTTGGTTCTGTCGTTTCATTTGTTGTATCTCTATTCGTAATCAAGTTCTTATTGAAATACATCAAACACCACGACTTCCAAGCATTCGGTTGGTACCGTATCGTTCTTGGGATTATCGTCCTTGGAAGTTTATTCTTCAAATAATCATAAAGCTGGATTTATTCCAGCTTTTTCTTTTTGCCCAATTTCAGGTATAATAGAACTATTCAATTAAGAAAGAAGGATACTATGTCACTACTCTATGTCGGAATCGGCGGTGCCATTGGAGCGATTTTACGCTATTTATTATCACAGCTTCCTCTGCAGCATGCTCTTCCCATTAAAACACTTTTCATTAACTTATTAGGATCGCTAGTCATCGGATTTTTAAGTGCTAAATTTCAGCAATCTCATTGGTTTGAAGGCGATCAACTACTCCTTATAACAGGTGTTTGTGGTGGCTTTACGACCTTCTCCACTTTTAGCTTAGAATCTCTTCAATTAATCCAAAATGGAGATACACCACTCGCTCTTTTATATATGGCTATTAGTTTAGTAGGCGGACTTGCTTGTGTAGCATTCGGATATTTTATTGGCCAAGCTTCATTTTAAAATAGCATTTTTATAAGAAACGGTTTACAATAGATATAAGAACAAGAACGGAGGTCATTTTATGACGAAAAAAGGTGTAACATTGTATTTCATGAGACATGGAGAAACCATCTTTAACCGCTACAATCGTATGCAAGGATGGTCAGATACTCCTCTAACAAAAGAAGGACGCCTAGATGCTATTCGTTCTGGTTTGGGAATGAAAGACATTCATTTTGACGCTGTTTATACCAGCGACTTAAGAAGAACTGTCGAAACTGCTCAACTCTTCCTTAGAAATCATCCAAACCGTGAAAACCTCACGATTGAAATGATGCCTGAATTCCGCGAAGTATTCTTCGGAAGTTTAGAAGGAAAAGATGCTGGCGAGCTCTGGAGCGAACTTTATAAGAAATTACATCGCAATTTTGATGACTTAGGTGGACGTAATATCCAAGAAGAATTAAACGGATTAAAGGAATTAGATCCAGATCATCTCGGAGAGAACTTTATGGAGTTTTGGTTACGTGTAGAACAAGGGTTGTTAAAAGTAATCAATAAACACCGTGACCAAAATCAAAACATTCTTATCGTGAGCCATGGAATTACAATTCGAAATATGCTTCACGAATTGATTCCTGACTTCCAACTATCAGAATTAATCGGAAATGCATCTATTAATATCGTTGAATATTCAGATGGTAAATTCCACTTAAAAGCACTCAACCAAACAAACCACTTTGTACTTCGTAAAGAAGCCAAAGAAGAACCATATGAGATGCTTCCTACAAAAATGCACGATTAATAAAGGTTTGCAAGTATAACTGAACTTTGTTACAATGAGAGTCTAGGCGTAAGTCTAGGCTTTTCTTTATACGGGGTCGTTACGGATTCGACAGGTATAGGTTGAGCTTTCAATGCATTTCGTAGGTTACGGCTACGTAAAAACGTTACAGTTAAATATAACTGACAAACAACAAACAAACACTTTAGCTTTCGCAGCTTAATAACTGCTAGCTAAGATCTGTCCGGCATCGCCCATGTGCTCGGGTCCAGGTCCTATAACCAGTGGGATACGATTCACTTTTCCGTCTGTCTAAGTGAATAAGAGATTATCAGACTAGCTTAAGATGATGCTTGTTTATCAGCTAATCGGTAGCGAAACTTAAATAGATAAACTATGAATGTAGATTTGATTGTGTCGATATACTTGGACAGGGGTTCGACTCCCCTCGGCTCCATTGTTTTATGAGAAAACTCTCCTTTTTCACGATGATAAGGAGAGTTTTTCTTTGTTTCAATATAATTTTTGCAATAAAAAAAGCCTACACAATGTAGACTTAAGGATGACCCGTACGGGACTCGAACCCGTGTTACCGCCGTGAAAGGGCGGTGTCTTAACCGCTTGACCAACGGGCCATGGTAATTAAATCAATCATATAAATGGAGAGTAAGGGATTCGAACCCTTGAGACAGGGTTAACCGTCTACACGATTTCCAATCGTGCTCCTTCGGCCAGCTCGGACAACTCTCCGAGTTTCCATATATTTATATGAATAAACTCCGCCAGTAGGACTCGAACCTACGACATCATGATTAACAGTCATGCGCTACTACCAACTGAGCTATGGCGGATTAAAGCTAAGCGACTTCCATATCTCACAGGGGGCAACCCCCAACTACTTCCGGCGTTCTAGGGCTTAACTGCTGTGTTCGGCATGGGTACAGGTGTATCTCCTAGGCTATCGTCACTTAACTCTGAGTAATACCTACTCAAAATTGAATATCTATTCAAATCAAGAAAACCTTCGCTTTCATATTCTCAGTTACTTTGGATAAGTCCTCGAGCTATTAGTATTAGTCCGCTACATGTGTCGCCACACTTCCACTTCTAGCCTATCTACCTGATCGTCTCTCAGGGGTCTTACTCATTTAAAATGATGGGAAATCTCATCTCGAGGGGGGCTTCACGCTTAGATGCTTTCAGCGTTTATCCCGTCCACACATAGCTACCCAGCGATGCTCTTGGCAGAACAACTGGTACACCAGCGGTAAGTCCACTCTGGTCCTCTCGTACTAGGAGCAGATCCTCTCAAATTTCCTACGCCCGCGACGGATAGGGACCGAACTGTCTCACGA
>JABZYY010000108.1:0-373 GCA_015264885.1 Streptococcus sp.
TTAAAGATGAGGAGACCTTTGTGGCGGAAGGCAATCAGTTGTATCATGCCGTCCAAACAATGGAGCATAAGGATGAGCTCTCGATTTTTATGGCATGTGGCACGGAAGATTGGCTGTTGGAAGACAACCGTAGCTACAGCAGCTTTTTGAAAGAACAAGGAGTGTCACTAACGTATCAAGAACACGCTGGTGGACACGAATGGGATTTCTGGGACTGGGCGATGAAGCAGTTCTTAGACTGGTGGATTCCAGAAGATGCAGGCCAAGGAGTGTCTAGCGGGAATGTGAAATCGTAAGACGAACGCGATATTGTTGCAAGCGTCGGGTTTGAATGGTAGAATATTTTGTATATTAGAGCGATGAACAAGAGGAG
>JABZYY010000108.1:383-3678 GCA_015264885.1 Streptococcus sp.
GGGTTGGTGAAACTTCCTAGCAAATTCATTTGAAGGTAGCTTGTGAGCTTACTCTACGAAAAGAAGTAATAGAGTACGGAGACGACACTTCGTTACCAACATCGAGGCGTAATGAATGATTACGCGAATATTAGGTGGTACCACGAATTTAATCGTCCTATGGAGAGTGTCTTCATAGGATTTTTTTATTGGACACAAACAAGATACAAGGAGGAAAATCAATGGCTAAAGAAATGTCATCTAAGTTTCAACCACAAGAAGTTGAAGCTGGTAAATATCAATGGTGGGTTGATTCAGGCGTCTTCCATCCAAACGAAGATCCAAACGCTGAACCTTATTCAATCGTTATCCCGCCACCAAACGTAACAGGGAAATTACACTTAGGACATGCTTGGGACGTAACGTTACAAGACATGATTATCCGTCAAAAACGCATGCAAGGGTTCGACACTTTATGGTTACCAGGGATGGACCATGCGGGGATTGCAACTCAAGCAAAAGTAGAAGAAAAATTACGTGGTGAAGGCTTATCTCGTTATGACCTTGGCCGTGAGAAGTTCCTTGAACAAACATGGGAATGGAAGGAAGAATATGCCAGCCATATCCGTGAACAATGGGCAAAAATGGGGATTTCTGTAGATTACCGCAGAGAGCGTTTCACATTAGATAAAGGGTTATCTGACGCCGTGAAGAAAGTCTTCGTAACTTTATACGAAAAAGGCTTAATTTACCGTGGTGAATACATCATCAACTGGGACCCTAAAGCGAAGACTTCATTATCTGATATCGAAGTAATTCATAAAGACGTAGAAGGCGCGTTCTATCATATGAACTACCCTCTAGCAGACGGAAGTGGATTCCTAGAAATTGCAACGACTCGTCCAGAAACACTTCTTGGAGATACAGCAGTTGCGGTTCACCCAGACGATGAACGTTACCAAGCGCTTATCGGTAAAACAGTCATCTTGCCGTTAGTGAACCGTGAAATTCCAATTATCGCTGACGAATACGTGGAGCAAGATTTCGGAACAGGGGTTGTAAAAATCACTCCAGCGCATGACCCGAACGACTTTGAAGTAGGGAACCGTCATAACTTACCTCGTATTAACGTGATGAACGATGATGCGACAATGAACGAGTTAGCCGGTAAATACGAAGGCATGGACCGCTTTGCTGCGCGTAAAGCCATCGTGAAAGATTTAGAAGAAGCTGGCCTTCTTGTGAAAATTGAAAAACATTTACACAGCGTTGGACACTCAGAGCGTACAGATGTCGTTGTTGAACCACGTCTTTCAAAACAATGGTTCGTTAAAATGGGACCTTTGGCAGAGCAAGCGATTAATGCGCAACGTGAAGAAGGCGACAACACTGTAAACTTCTACCCACCACGTTTCAATGATGCGTACTTACGTTGGATGGAAAACATTCACGACTGGGTAATTTCACGTCAATTATGGTGGGGACATCAAATTCCAGCTTGGTATCATAAAGAAACAGGCGAAGTCTATGTAGGTATGGAAGCTCCAAGCGACAGCGAAAACTGGACACAAGATCCAGACGTATTAGATACTTGGTTCTCATCTGCATTATGGCCATTTTCAACAATGGGTTGGCCAGATGAAGATTCAGCTGATTACAAACGTTACTATCCAACAAACACACTTGTAACAGGGTACGACATCCTTACTTTCTGGGTAAGCCGTATGATGTTCCAAGGGTTAGAATTTACAGGTAAACGTCCATTCAAGAACGTTCTTATCCACGGATTAATTCGTGATAGCCAAGGACGTAAGATGAGTAAGTCTCTTGGAAACGGGGTTGACCCAATGGAGGTTATCGAGCAATATGGTGCCGATGCGCTTCGTTGGTTCTTAGCAAACGGTTCTGCTCCAGGGCAAGACGTTCGTTACTCAACAGACAAGATGGATGCTGCATGGAACTTCATCAACAAGATTTGGAACGCAAGCCGTTACGCATTAATGAACGTGGGCGACTTAACAGCGGACCAAGTGGATATCACTGGTGAGAAGACTCTTGCGGATAAATGGATTTTAACACGCTTGAATCAAACGATTGGCAAAGTGACAGAACTCTTCGAGAAATTCGAATTCGGTGAAGCAGGACGTCTCCTATATCGCTTCATCTGGGATGATTTCTGTGACTGGTATATCGAAATGTCGAAAGAAACATTAGCAGGGGACGACGAAGCTGCGAAATTAACAACACGTAGCATTCTTGTATATGTATTAGACAACACATTACGTCTATTACACCCAATCATGCCTTTCGTGACAGAAGAAATCTGGCAATCAGTTCCTCACGTTGGGGAATCATTAGTGGTAGCAACTTATCCAACGGTTCACCCAGAACAAATGGATGAAAAAGCAGCTGAAGAAATGGAATTCTTAATGGACTTCATCCGTTCAGTACGTACGGTTCGTAACGAAATGAACACACCATTATCAAAACCAATTAACATCATTGCGAAAGTGAGCGACGCAGCGCACTACGCGATCTTGAAAGAAAACGAATCTTACATTGCACGCTTCTCAAATCCAGAAGAATTCGTGTATGGTGAAGACGTTGAAGCGCCATCTGATGCAGTAACTTCTGTTATCACAGGTGCTGAAATTTACTTACCATTAGCAGGGTTAATCAACATCGAAGACGAAATCGCTCGTCTTGAAAAAGAAGCGGAGAAATTGCAACAAGAAGTGGATCGTGTCGAGAAGAAATTATCGAACGAGAAATTTGTGGCAAAAGCTCCTGAAGCGGTTGTTGAAGCTGAACGTGCAAAAGGTGCGGACTATCAAGCACAACGTGAAGCAGTGTTAGAACGTATCGCAACATTGAAGAAAATCTAATCCGTTGTAACGGTGGGGAGAGCGTATGAAGTGTCATACGCTCTCTTTTGTATGTTCCGGTGGGCAATTTTCTGTTATGATGAATGAGGAAAACAGGAGGTGAGTGAATGATTCAAGAGTGGTTAAAAAAGAGCGAGAGTATTCCGCGTAAACATGGATTGTACCGCATGGAGGCTATCCTAGAAGCACTTGGAAATCCAGAACGTGGGTTGAAGAGTATTCATATTGCCGGGACGAATGGAAAAGGGTCCACAGCAGCGATGATGACAGCCTTTGCGAAGGCACATGGGTTGCGAGTAGGGACATTCACTTCACCGCATATGGACAGTATTAGGGAACGGATTCAGCTAGACGGAGTGCCTCTAGGGGAAGAGCCGTTTTGGCAAGCGGTATCAGTCGTAAAAGAAGTGGAGAGCCGCTTATTCGAAGAG
>JABZYY010000109.1 GCA_015264885.1 Streptococcus sp.
GTCCAGCGTCTTGGATTAATTTTCCTGTAAAATGCCCTTCTGGACGTTTAAACACGCTCCCACAAGACGGATACTCAAGCGGTTGTTTGCTTTGGCGTAAATGGGTTAATTCTGCTACTTTTTTGTCAATCTCTTCTTGAACGCCTTCTTTGAGTCGGAATCCAACTTCAATCACAAGATCACCTGTTTTTTGAACATGGCTATGACGGTAGCTAAAGTTTAAGTCTTCGTTTGTGTAAGTTTTGAATTCCCCATCTGGAGTAATCACTTCCACGTACTCAACGACTTCACTCACTTCACCGCCGTAAGCCCCAGCGTTCATGAAAATCGCTCCACCGACACTTCCTGGAATGCCACAAGCAAATTCTAAGCCTGTTAATCCATTTTTCGCAGCTTCTTTTGAGACATCAATTAAGGCTACTCCGCCTTCAGCGACGATTTGCGTATCCGATACGGTTAAATGAGACATATCGTTTAACATAATCACCGCACCGCTAATTCCGCCATCTTTAATAATCACGTTTGAGGCATTTCCTAAAATCGTCGTCGGAATATCTTTTTCGCGAAGCCAATGCATCACTGCGCTTGCTTCTTTTTTATCTTTTGGAAAAATCAAAATGGCAGCACGGCCACCTGTTTTTGTAAATGTATAATTTTTAAGTGGTTCGTTGTAAAAAACTTTTACATCCGGAAACTCTGTTGAAAATACAGTATAATCCATATTCTTCTCCTTATTCGTAATCCTTTTAATACTACTATTCTAATACGATTACGTCAACTATTAGGAAGTAGTCTTCCTTACGCATCCCATTCTTGTAATAGTTGATGGACCATTTGAGCTGATCGTTTTCCTGCTTGAACTATAAACGTATCAAAATCAACCGCAGACGTTCCACGTTCTGGAATATCTGAAATGGCACGAATCACGATAAATGGCACTCCAAACGCGAGACACGCTTGAGCAATCGCCGCCCCTTCCATTTCAGAAGCCATCACATCTGGGAAGTGTTTTAAAATATGTGTTCTTTGCTCATGAGTATGGATAAAGCTATCAGACGAAACGATAAGTCCTGTATGGCTCTTTAAATCCACTTTAGCAATCGCTTGTTCAATGGACGGTAAAAAGTCTTGATTCATGGTAAAACGCGCTGGCATGCCCGGCATTTGCCCGTAAACGTAATTAAAGGCTGTGACGTCGGCATCACAATACGCAAGTTCTGTTCCAATGACAATATCTCCAATTTCAAGAGAAGTCCCAAAACCACCAGCAGAACCCGTATTAATGACCAAGTCTACTCCGAAGCGGTCGATTAAGATTCCTGCAGCGAGTGCAGACATGACTTTCCCGATTCCAGATTGAACTAGGACAATCGACTTTTCTTCAAGTGTACCTTCAATAAATTCCCAGTTGGCAACGGTTATTCTTTTTGCAATCGTCATTTCATCTTCGAGCAGACGCTTTTCTTCTTCCATTGCGGCAATAATTCCAAATTTCATTCTTTCACCTCATTATTATCGTTCGATCTGTTTCGCCATCAAGATGATATCTTCGTATCCGTCACCGATTTTTACACCGTTTTTAAGGCGGCCTTCTTCTTCAAATCCACACTTCTCATAAAGGCGGCGTGCCTTGTTATTCACAGCCACGACCTCAAGTTCAACACGACTGAGCGTTGAATATTCCGCCACCCAATCCAGCATTTCTTCCATCATCACGGTCGCAATCCCTTGGCCCCAGTATGACTTCAATACGCTAATACCTAATTCACCACGGTGTGAGAATTTAGGATGCAGGCTCCCCGCAATCGAACCGACCGCAATAATCTCTTCTCCATCTTTTGCCAGTAACATGTATTGGTTTTCGTTCTCGTAGAGCGATTCAATAAATAATTCTTCTTGAGCCACAGAATACTTCAACCCTTCTGGTCCAAAGGAAAGAAAATCTGTTTCACTGCCTACTTTTTTACTATAATCTAATAACGCTTTAGCATCGTCTTTTACTGGAAGTGCAAATGTAATTTCTCGTTCTTTACTCATCTGTTGCCTCCTCCAATTTGCTGATAAATTCTTCGTACTCTTTTCCGTGTGGGACTAGACGAATCACACGTTCAGACTCGCCGTCTCCTACACGGTCGATTTGAATCTTTAAGAATGTCGAAGGAAGTTCATCTTCGATATACTGCGCCCATTCAACGACGCACACACCACCCGCATAGAAGTACTCTTCGAGGCCCACTTCGCTTGCGCCACCACTTTCTTCTATACGATACATATCCATATGAAATAGCGGTAAGCGGCCCTTACGGTATTCGCGAATCAATGTATACGTTGGACTCTTAATGACACGGTCAATGCCTAAACCAACAGCGATTCCTTTTGTAAGAGTCGTTTTTCCAGCGCCTAAATCGCCTTCTAGAATGACGCAGCTATTTTCAAATAACGCTTCACCTAGACGCTGTCCTAGCGCCATTGTCTCCTCTTGTGATGATGTGTGTACTTCAAACATGATGCTACTCCTTCAAACTTGTTTCTGTTGTCTGGCATAAAAAAAGAGCCAAGACAAACTGTCTTAGCTCATTATAGCATATTTCGCTTATTTTAGAACGCGTCCTAAAAATTCTTTCGTACGGTCTACTTGTGGGTTTTCAAAGATTTGTTCTGGAGTTCCTTCTTCAGCGATAACCCCTTTATCCATGAAGACAACACGGTCACTCACTTCTTTGGCAAATCCCATTTCGTGTGTGACAACAATCATTGTTAGCCCTGTGTGCGCTAAGCTTTTCATTGTTTCTAACACTTCGTTTACCATTTCTGGGTCAAGTGCTGACGTTGGTTCGTCGAAAAGCAATACATCTGGTTCCATTGATAATGCACGCGCGATGGCTACACGTTGTTTTTGACCACCTGATAATTGACGAGGTTTTGCATTAATGTACGCAGCCATTCCTACTTTTTCAAGGAATTCTTTTGCGATTTTCTCTGCTTCCTCTTTTGATTTTTTCAACACTTTCATTGGTCCAACGATACAGTTTTCTAACACGTTTAAGTTGTTAAATAAGTTAAACTGTTGGAAAACCATTCCTACGTGAGTACGGTATTCGTAAATACTCTTGTCATGTTCAAGAATATTTTGGTCATCGTAGTAGATTTCGCCTGAAGTTGGTTTTTCGAGCAAGTTCACACAACGTAAAAGTGTTGATTTACCAGAACCACTGGAACCGATAATCGTTACTACTTCCCCTCGTTTTACTTCAAAAGAAATATCTTTAAGAACTTCATTAGTACCGAAAGTTTTACTTAAGTTTTGAATGGAAATTACTGCTTCGCTCATTATGCATTTCCTTTCTGTCTAGTTTTTTCTTCGACTGCTGACATTGAGTTTGAGTTCAATGGATCTGAATAAATCACTTCATAGTTATCTGGACCATCTAATTTACGCTCGAAGTAACGTAAAATACGAGTCACTGTGAATGTCATGATGAAGTATAAAATTAATGTTACAAAGAATGTATCGAAGTAACGGAAGTTTTGTCCCGCAACTGTTTTTGTCGCAAAATACAATTC
>JABZYY010000010.1 GCA_015264885.1 Streptococcus sp.
ACACGATACCGTAACCACGCGTCATAATCTTCAGTGGACTAAGTAAATCTAATTTCTCCACTAATTGTTGGAATCTGATTTGCTTATCCTGTAAGTAATTTTGATTGCTATCAAGTAATTGCTTATGCAACCATTCGAGTTTTTGCTTTTGTTGAATTAATAATTGTTCTGGTGACACTAATTGCAGGCGGTGCGTAAATTGCATCGATTGTTGTTTTGCTAGGTGAAGTCTTTGTTGCATCCCTTGCATTAGCTTTAATCGCAATTGATCGACTTGTTGTGCATAGACTTCATACATTCGCTCTGGTTTTACAAAAATACCAGACTTCTCTAATTTGCTTAATAACTCTTTACGGGTATTCAACTGATTGAGCATCGTCGTTTGCAAGCGACCCGTTAAGTTTCCAAGTGTTAAATGAATGTCATTTAAGACCGGTGTTGCAAGTTCTGCTGCGGCAGTCGGTGTGGCCGCGCGTTGGTCAGCCGCAAAGTCTGTTAAAGTCGTATCTGTTTCATGCCCCACACTGGAGATTATAGGTAGTGAGAATGAAGCGACACGTCTTACAACCGGTTCTTCATTAAAGGCCCATAAATCTTCGATGGAACCTCCACCACGACCAATGATAACCACATCGGCATCCGACTGTTCTACTAAGTCTAAGTTTTTAAGAATACTTGGAACAGCGTGTACTCCTTGCACCACGGTTGGATATAATACGAGTTGCGCGATTGGAAAACGACGTGCAACCGTTGTTTGAATATCTCGGATAACAGCACCTGTATCACTGGTTAGAATCGCAATTTTCTTTGGAAATACAGGAATGGGTTTCTTAGGCCCAGCAAATAAGCCTTCTTCCGTTAACTTCTTTTTCAACTGCTCATAGGCTTGATAAAGAGCGCCGACCCCATCTGGTTCCATGTGCTCGATAATCATTTGGTATTTCCCAGATTTCTCATATACCGTAACCCGCCCAATCACAAGAACTTTCATCCCTTCTTCTGGTTGGAATTGAATTTTCTTGTACGCTCCTTGGAACATTGTTGCTGCGATAATCGCATTTTCATCCTTCAAGTTAAAATACTTATGCACACTATTTTTATTAAAGTTCGAAATTTCTCCCGTCAAATAAACACGGTCTAAGTGCGGATCACGGTCAAATTTAGTTTTAATATACTTCGTCAGCGCACTGACGGTTAAGTATTCTTGTTCCATGTCCTACTCCTTCTTACTTTTCGCATTTTTTACGGTTTGCGCTAGTAGCATCGCAATCGTCATAGGACCAACTCCACCTGGTACTGGTGTAATGGCACTTGTCTGAGGCGCTACTTCTTCAAAGAGGACATCTCCACAGAGTTTTCCTGCTTCATTACGGTTAATGCCGACATCGATCACAACGGCTCCTTCTTTCACGAAGTCTTTTGTAATGAGTCCAGCTTTCCCTACTGCACTAATCAAAATATCAGCACGTTTAGCAACTTTCGCTAAATCTTTAGTACGACTGTGGCAAACTGTAACTGTCGCACCATGATTCAATCCTAAAAGTGCCATTGGACGGCCGACTATCGTACTTTGGCCGATAATCACCATCTCTTTCCCAACAAGGTCAATATTATATTCTTTGAAGAATTCCATGATTCCTTGCGGTGTACACGGAACAATCGATTCATCCTTTTGCAGTAACTTCCCTAAGTTCACTGGATGGAACCCGTCCACATCTTTTTCAGGAACAATCGCTTCTAAGACAGCATCAGTATCGATGTGTTTTGGCAGAGGCAATTGCACCAAAATCCCGTGAACGCTAGCGTCATGATTGAACTTATTCACGTATTCTAATAACTCTTCTTGTGTCGTTTCTTCGCTGAGGCGAATCACGTTTGAATGAATGCCTACTTCTGTTGCTGCACGTTCTTTGTTACGCACGTACACTTGGCTAGCTGGGTCTTCTCCAACAAGAATGACTGTTAGTGAAGGTGTGACTCCACTCTTAGAAAGTTGTTGTACTTCCTGTTTTAGTCCTTCTCTTATTTTTCCAGCTAATGCTTTCCCATCTAGAATTTGCGTCATAGAAGTCTCCTTTTTCTTAAAATAATGTTGTTAAATTGATAAAAATAAAATATGTATGGTGAAATTAACAAATGTGTGAATTATCATATATGATAATTTTTTAGTGCATTCAATGGGGTGTGACATGACTTAGGCGCAGTGGTTTATTGACTTTCGAGTTTAGGTTTAATACTGCAAATAATTTAAATTGTATTGTCTTATAAACTAACCATTCAATATCATTTGCAATGCCCACGTCTCAAATCTTTCGCACTGTGAGAATATTCTTAGCTTCTGTCTTTCTGCTTCACATCCTTGAAGTTGAACTCGGGCTCACATCCTGTTTTTAGTTGAGCTCGCAATCGCAGAAATGGCGTGCGTTTCCCGAAACATCCGCGGAACGTTTCACGTTCCTTCCGGTGTTCCGGTCCAACGTTCCATTTCTGAGCGCGATTGCTCACATCCTTTGTAGTTGAGTTCGTCTTCGCAGAAATCGCGTCCACTTCCCAAACCATACGCACATCGTTTTTAACGATGCTTGCGTTGGTTTGGTCCAGTGGTCGATTTCTACCCGCGAAGACTCGCATCCTGCTTTAAAAAAGAGTCTGAAACTGTTGCTTCAGACTCTTCGTGTAGTAGAATCTTACCCGTTTACTAAGTTTGATAAGATACCATTAATAAATTTCGCTGATTTTTCGTCACTGTAAGTTTTTGCGATTTCAATTGCTTCGTTTAACGCTACAGTTTGTGGAACTTCTAATTCTGGAGAAGTCATTTCGAAAATAGCCACTCGCATGATGATTAAGTCTAAACGGACAATACGGTTTAGCTTCCATCCTTTTAAGTACTTTTCGATTAACGCGTCGATTTTCTCGACATTATTTTGAACTCCTCGCACTAATGCTATGCTATATGCAATCTCTGGAACTTCGTTAAGTAACTCTTCTTCCGTAATTGCTTCGATAGAATAAGGTGAATCTTCTGAGCATTCCAACGCAAGACTAAGCGCATCTACAATGTGCATTTCAGGCGACACATCTAGTTGGTATAAAGCTTGAATAGCCAATACTCGTAGTGCTCGTCTTTTTAATGGTTTACGACTCACTATTCATCCCCCAATTCAAATAATTCTGCATCCGCATGGTGCACTGGTAAAATTTCTTGAACGTGAACATTCACTTGTGAAATGACTAATTCACAGCTGAACAATAATTGTTCTTTAATTTTATTTTGCAATACTAGAGCTGTTTTTGGAATTGAAACACCGTAATCTACATTTCCGTAAATATCAATTACAAATGATCCGTTTTCTTCTGTTAAATAAGCCCCTTTAGATAATTGTTTTCCACCGAAAATAGTGTTTAAGAATCCAGGAACTGGATAGAAGCCTTCCACTTGTGCAGCTACAATCCCTGCAATGCTTTCGATAACTTCAGGAGCAATTTCGATTGCACCTAGTTCTTGATCTTTAGAATATTTTTTGATTTGTTCCATTTTGTAACCTCCCTGTTTGATAGAAAATTACTCATAAAAAGATTTTCCAATTCTCATTTAGTTTACCATGAAACAGCTATTCTCACAACTACCGTCTATTTTAGAGAATAATGAGTTCACGAGGAACTTTTTGAATCACTTCGCCGCCAGTTTCATTGATAATAATGTCGTCTTCGATACGTACTCCACCAACTCCTGGAAGGTAAATTCCTGGTTCATTTGTAATAACATTACCTGGTACAAATGCTTGTGTCGCAATACGAGAAACGTTTGGTGCTTCATGGATTTCAAGACCGATACCATGACCTGTTGAGTGAGTGAAGTATTCGCCATAACCACGACTAGCAATGTAGTCACGAGCAATCTTGTCTAATTCAACTCCTGTTTTACCAGGTCCTGCTGCTTCGCTCACTTTTAATTGAGCTTGTAGGACAACATCGTGAATCTCTTTTAATTGGTCAATTGGTTCACCAACAGCGATTGTTCTAGTCATATCAGACACATAACCATTGTAGTAGCAACCAAAGTCAAGCGTTACTAGATCTCCAGTTTCAATCACTTTTGCACTCGCAACACCGTGAGGCATTGAAGAACGAACGCCACTTGCGATAATCGTATCAAATGAAACTCCAGTTGCACCAAGGCCGCGCATATAGAAGTCTAATTCATTTGCCACTTGGATTTCGCTCACACCTGGTTTAATGAAATCTAAAATGTGTAGGAATGCAGCATCTGAAATACGGCAAGCTTCACGGATTGTTTGGATTTCACCTTCATCTTTGACTTCACGAATTTTCTCTACAATGTTTTGTGTTGGAATTAATGCTGTATCAAATGCATCTTCGAAGATTTCTAATTGTGAAACTGAAACATGGTCTGCTTCAAATCCAACAAATTTCAAGTCGTTTTCACGAATGATTTTTTCAAATGCTGGAACCCAACCTGTCTTATGTTCAATCACATGGAATCCTTTTGCTTGTTGTTGTGCTTGTTGAGTGTAACGAGCATCTGTTACAAAATAAGCATCTGTCAATGTAATTAATGCAAACCCTGTTGTTCCTGTAAAGTTTGCTAAATAACGTAAATTGTATGGGCTATAAACAATCAATCCATCAATTTCTTGTTCTTTCATGGAATTTCTTACTTTTTCTAAACGTGTCATATTTTGTTCCCTCCAATGAAAATGGTAACTCTAGTATAACAAAAAAGAGCCTAACAAAAAAGTCAGGCTCCTTGGAATTTTCATCAAATTCTAATATTGATTAAATCGCTCTAAACGTTGGCTTACAATTTCTTCTTTCGATTTCAATGACCACTCATTTAATTGAACTTCTAATTGTTCTCTCATATCCAAAGCAATCTCTTCGTTTGTCTTTTTCTTTTCTGGAATAATGCGATCAACAATCTTTTGCGCCAACAAATCATTACTTGTAAATTTCATGAGCTCAGCGGCTTGACTGGCTTTTGAACCGTCCTTCCACAAAATCGATGCAAATCCTTCTGGAGAAAGAATTGAATACATCGCATATTCCATCATCCAAACTTCATTGGCAACGGCAAGCGCTAATGCTCCACCACTTCCGCCTTCACCACATAGGATGGCAATGATTGGCACTTTCAAGTGGCTCATAATACGAAGATTATCCGCAATGGCTTCACCGATTCCACGTTCTTCCGCAGTTGCCCCGCAGAAAGCACCGGCCGTATTAATAAACGTTACAACTGGACGGTTAAACTTCTCAGCTTGTTTCATCAAACGTGCACTCTTACGGTATCCTTCTGGATGGACTTGACCGAAGTTTGTCTTCAAGTTTTCTTGAAGCGTATGCCCCTTCTCCATCCCAATCACCGTAACAGGTTTACCGTTTAATGTCGCAATCCCACCTACAAGAGCTTTATCATCGGCGTAGTAACGGTCCCCATGTAATTCAATAAAGTCGTCAAATACGGCGTTAATCCATTCTTTTGTCGTTGGACGTTTCACATCACGTGCCAACGCAACAATTTTCATTGGTTTCATGCATTCGACTCCTTTCTATGAAGGACAAGTAGACGATGAATCATCTTCTTCATTTCCTTACGGTGAACCACCGCATCGATAAACCCTTGTTCCAGAACGGTTTCTGCTTGTTGGAAATCATCTGGAAGTTTTTGGTTCATGGTTTGTTCCACCACACGTTTTCCAGCAAATCCAACGATAGCTTTTGGTTCTGCTAAAATAATGTCGCCTTGCATTGCAAAGCTTGCAGTGACGCCTCCTGTTGTTGGATCCGTCAATACTGTTAAATAGAATAATCCAGCTTGATGGTGTTCTTCCACAGCTCCTGATATTTTCGCCATCTGCATGAGAGAGAAAATTCCTTCTTGCATTCTGGCACCACCTGAAGCGGTAAAAATCACGACTGGTAATTGGCGTTTGATTCCTTCTTGGAAAGCCTTCGTGATTTTCTCACCAACGACTTGTCCCATTGACCCCATCATAAAGAATGAGTTCATGACGCAACAAATAAAGGATTCTTCCCCGATTGTCGCCACACCGACTGTTACAGCTTCATTTTCTTTGGCTACTTTAGAGGCTTTCTCCAATTTCGCTTCGTATCCTGGAAAGGCTACATCTACTTTTGGCTTTTCATCCTCAAAGAGTTCCTGGAATGTATCTACTGTAATGGCTAATCGTTCAGCCGCATTAATTCTAAAATGAGCATCACAGTGCGGACAAACTTTTAAGGATCCTAAGTCTTCTTTGTAGACAATCTTGTCACAAGAAGGACATTTCACCCATTTCCCATCCGGAACTGTAGGTAACTCAGACTGTTCAGATAAGTCTACTTTGGTACGATTGATGGTGATATACGACCGTTTTCTAAACAGACCCATCTAATCACTCCTTTACTAAATCATTCTATTTCTCTTTTGGTTGATTCCAGTGTTTCAAAAATTCAGTTTCAACATACGCAGTAGTATAATCTCCACGTCTGAATGCAGAAGAATCTAATAAATCTTCAACGAATTCTTGGTTCGTATCCACACCTTCTACTACAAGTTCAAAGAGCATCCGTTTCATGCGAAGAATGGCTTCCTCACGAGTCTTACCATGCGCAATCAACTTCGTTAACATTGAATCGTAGAATGGTGGAATTTGATATCCTGTATACAGTGCTGATTCAATACGAACGCCCATACCACCAACAGGTTGGTGTAAGAACGTTACTTTACCTGGAGAAGGACGGAAGCCTTCAAATGGATTTTCAGCGTTTAAACGACATTCAATCGCATGACCTTCGAAGGTAATATCCTCTTGCGTAAATGGTAACTCTTCTCCTGCAGCAATTTTAATTTGTTGTTGCACAAGATCCACATTCGTAATCATTTCTGTAATCGGATGTTCTACTTGAATACGCGTGTTCATTTCCATGAAATAGAAATGTTTTTCTTCATCCACAAGAAACTCAATCGTTCCTGCGTTTTGATAGCCGACTGCTTTAGCAGCACGAACAGCTGCTTCCCCCATTTCTCTTCTGAGGTGAGAAGAAAGAGATGGACTTGGCGCTTCTTCGATAATCTTTTGATTTTTACGTTGAAGTGAACAGTCACGCTCTCCTAGGTGAACCACATTTCCATGTTGGTCGGCTAAAATTTGAATTTCAATATGTTTGGCTGGATAGATAATACGTTCCATGTACACATCGGCATTTCCGAAGGCTTGTAAGGCTTCTTGGCGAGCTGTGACAAATTGATGTTCAAATTCTTCAACTGTTTCAACACGACGAATTCCTTTACCACCACCACCAGCAACCGCCTTAATTAAGAGCGGGAAGCCGATACGCTTTGCAAGTTCAATTCCTTCTTCAACGGTTGCAACGACATCATCACTACCAGGAATTACCGGTACGTTTGCCGCAATCATTTGCTTACGAGCTTCTGCTTTATCCCCCATTTGAGAGATGACTTCGCTTGAAGGCCCAATGAAAGTGATATTGCATTCCGCACACATTTTGGCAAATTTGGCATTCTCCGATAAGAATCCAAATCCAGGGTGAATCGCTTGTGCGCCTGTTATAACGGCTGCGCTCAAAATATTTTCAACTTTTAAGTAAGAATCTTTTGAAGCAGCAGGTCCGATACAAACGGCATGGTCAGCTAATTGTACATGAAGAGCATCTTTATCCGCTTGGGAATAGACGGCTACCGATTCAATTCCTAACTCGCGACAAGCACGAATAATGCGGCAAGCAATCTCTCCACGGTTTGCGATTAGTACTCTATTAAACATAGGCTTAACGTCCAATAATAAAGGTTAATTCAGCTTCTGCGACTTTCTTACCATCGACATAAGCAACGCCTTTACCGATTCCTGCATATTCTTTTAATTTCACGATATCCACTTGAAGTGTTAACACATCTCCTGGAGTTACTTTTTGACGGAATTTAACATTGTTTAATCCACCTAAGTAAGCTGTTTTTCCTTTGAAAGAATCTAATTTCAATAATGGAATTGAACCCGCTTGTGCTAATGCTTCAACGATTAACACACCAGGCATTACAGGTTCACCAGGGAAATGTCCTTGGAAGAAGCTTTCGTTAAATGTCACGTTTTTACGTGCCACAACGTGCTCACCTGGTACTAATTCATCTACACGGTCAATAAATAAAATTGGGTAACGGTTAGGGATTAACTCAGCTACGTCAGTTACAGTCATAATGTTCATCTTAATTTCCTCCTAAAGTTGGGTTTAGCGAATCGCAAATAGTTTTTGTCCGAAATCAACCATTTGGCCGTTTTCTACAAGGACTTCCACAACTTCACCATTGAAGTCGCTCTTAATTTCGTTCATGATTTTCATTGCTTCGATAATACATACAGTGTCGCTTGAAGTGATTTGTTTACCCACTTGTACAAATGGATCTGCATCTGGTGAAGATTGTAAGTAAACCACCCCAACGATTGGGCTTGTAATGTATTTTGCATCTGTTGCTACTTGTGGAGCTTCTTGAGCTTCTGCATTAGGAGCGGCACTCACTGGTGCAGCTTCTACTGGGCTTGCCACGTTTGCGACTGGTGCAACGGCATTAGAAACGACTTGAGGATATTCCTCACGTTTACTAAATTGCACTTCGAACTCTTCGTTTGATAAATGAAACTCAGTCATGTTTGAATCATTGAACAAAGTCATTAGTTCTTTAATTTCTTCTACATTCATGTATTAATCCTTCCATTTCTTCACGCAGATTACGGCATTATGTCCACCGAAACCTAACGAATTACTAATTGCTACGTCTACTTTTGTAGAAACTCCAACGTTTGGAGTTACGTTTAAGTCGCACGCTTCGTCTTGCTCTGTTAAATTAATCGTTGGTGGTACGAAGTCTTCTTCAACTGCTTTAACGCAGGCGATTGCTTCGATAGCACCAGCAGCTCCTAATAAGTGTCCTGTCATTGATTTTGTACTTGAAACATGAACCTTATCGGCAGCTTCTTTTAACGCATAACGAATTGAAGTTGTTTCAGCTGAATCGTTTGCTGGAGTACCCGTACCGTGAGCATTCACGTAATCTACTTCACTTGGAGCCACTCCTGCTTCTTCGATAGCTTGTAAGATAGCTTTACCAGCACCGCTTCCATCAGGATTTGGAGCTGTCATATGGTAAGCATCTCCTGTAGCACCATATCCAACGACTTCTGCATAAATTTTAGCGCCACGTTTTTGTGCGTGTTCTAGGCTTTCAAGAACAAGAACCCCTGCTCCTTCACCCATTACGAATCCGCCACGTTTTTTATCAAATGGTAATGAAGCTGCATCTGGATTATCACTGCTTGAAAGGGCCGTTAAAGCTGCGAATCCTGCAATTCCGATTTCACAGATAGAACCTTCAGCACCACCGGCTAAAATCACATCTGAGTATCCATGCTTAATGTTACGGAACGCTTCTCCGATGGCATGTGTTCCTGTTGCACAGGCTGTTACTAATGATGTACATACACCACGAGCTCCGATTTTCATTGAAATATTTCCTGCAACCATGTTTCCGATTGCCATTGGAACGAATAATGGTGCAACACGTGTTGGGCCTTTATCATGCATTTTGATGATTTGACTTTCCATCACTGTTAACCCACCGATACCAGAACCAACCATGACACCAAAGCGGTCGTAGTCTGTGTTTTCTGGAGTAATGCCGCTATCTTCAACGGCTTGGATTGCTGCAGCTAATCCGTATTGACAGAATAAATCCATACGTTTTGCTTCTTTACGATCCATATATTTTGTAGCATCGAAGTCTTTTACTTCAGCCGCCACATGAACATCTAAGTCTTTTTTATCAAATTTTGTAATTGGAGCAATTCCGTTCTTACCTTCTTTGAGGCCTTCCCAGAAGCTAGTTACATCATTTCCTAAAGGAGTGATTGCTCCCATTCCTGTAATTACTACTCGATTCATTGTTTTCCTCCTTTAAGAGATTACATGTATAATCCGCCGTTAACGTTTAACACTTGTCCTGTAACGTATTTTGTTTCCGCTAAGAACACACAGGCTTCAGCAATATCTTCTACTGTACCGAAACGACGGACTGGAATTTGTTTTTCCCATTCGTTACGAATCTTTTCAGGTAATGCTTGTGTCATATCTGTATCGATGTATCCAGGAGCAATAGCATTCACTGTAATCCCACGAGAGCCGATTTCTTTAGCAACCGATTTTGTTAAACCAATGATTCCGGCTTTACTTGCAGCGTAGTTTGCTTGACCTGCATTTCCTGTAACTCCAACAATACTTGTAATGTTAATAATGCTTCCTGATTTTTGTTTTACGAAAACTGGAGTCGCAAAACGAATCATATTGAAGTATCCTTTTAAGTTAATATTCATTACATCGTCAAAATCAGATTCACTCATACGCATTAATAAACCATCACGCGTAATTCCAGCGTTATTGACTAACACATCGATGCGTCCAAAACGCTCTTTTACTTCGTTAATAAAGTTTTCAGCTACGTCGAATTTCGAAACGTCTCCAACAAATGTCATTACTTCACCAGGATAAGCATCAAATTGTGCCAGTGTTTCTGCATCAATTTCACGAGTACCGTTTAAGACAACGTTAGCGCCAAGTTTAGCAAATTCTAACGCGATTCCAAGTCCGATACCACGACGACTACCTGTTACAACAACTGTTTTATCTTTAAATTTCATTTCGTTATCCTTTCAGTTCCTTTACTTTTTCAATGGTTTCTGTCACTGCTTTAAGGCTATCTGTGTGGAATAATTGAACAGAAGCACCTTTTGCTTTGGCAATTTGTTTCACCATTTGCGTCAATGTTTTTCCAGGCCCTACTTCAATAAAGACATCTACGCCCTCTTGAAGCATCCACTCTACATTTTGTTTCCATTTCACGGCATTTGTAATTTGATCACAGAGAACGTCTTTTGAAGGAATCCCTTCATGCGGTGTGCCAAGCGTATTGCTTAATACAGGGCATTTGCTTTCGTGTAACTCTGCAACCTCCATCACAGGAGCAAAACGAACTTTCGCCTCTTCCATTAATGGTGTATGGAAAGGTCCAGATACCACAAGTGGTACGGCTCTTTTAGCGCCGGCTTCTAAACATTTTTCACTCGCTACATCTACTGCTTCCGCTTGCCCACCAATCACTAATTGTCCTGGTGTATTGTAGTTTGAAGGAACGACAAGGGCTTCTGGAGTAGAAACTTCACGGCAAACGTCTTCGATTACATTATCTTCAAGACCTAGAACGGCCACCATTTTCCCTTCGCCTTCTACTACTGCTTCTTGCATATATTGACCACGTTTTGCGACTAAGTTTAGTGCTTCCTTGAAATCAAGGACTCCTGCTTCCACTAAAGCTGAGTATTCACCAAGAGATAATCCCGCAGTCACATCCGGTGTGATTCCTTCTTGTTTTAAGACGCTTGCGATTGCATGTGAAACCGTCAATAACAACGGTTGCGTATATTCTGTTTGATTGATTCGTGCGGCAGGTTCTTCTGAAAGAATGTCAGTCACACGATAGGACAGAACGCTACTTGCTTCTTCAAAGACAGCTTTTGCCACTTCGAAGTTGTCAGCTATTTCTAAGCCCATTTGTGCTTTTTGACTCCCCTGACCTGGAAATAAAAATGCGATTTTCATGAGTTTCCTCCTATTGCGCTGTAAAAAAAATGGTGGAAGTATGCTAAATAAGCATATTTCACCATTCCCTTTTTCATTTAATTAAAAACGTGCAAGTTGTTTTTGGATGACTTCATGAGATTCTGCCATCAATTCTTGGATAATTTCAGAACAGCTTTGTTCTTTTGAAATTAAACCAGCAATTTGACCAGCCATCATTGATCCCATTTGAGTATCCCCTTCAACTACGATTCTACGTAATGCTCCACGTCCAATATCTTCTAAGCGTTCAAAGTCTGGATTTTCTTTACTAGTTTCCTCTTTCTCAGCTTGTAAGTAGATTTTTGTTAATTTATTACGTAACACACGTACAGGGTGTCCTGTAATTTGTCCTGTAATAACTGTATCGATATCTTTAGCTTTTAATACAGAAGCTTTGAAGTTATCGTGCGCAGTACATTCAGTTGAAACAAGGAAACGCGTTCCAAGTTGAACTGCATCAGCACCAAGCATTAAAGCCGCTGCCATTCCGCGCCCGTCACCAATTCCTCCAGCACCGATTACTGGAATGTTTACCGCATCAACTACTTGTGGTAAAAGAGCCATGGTAGTAGACTTACCGATATGTCCGCCCGCTTCCATTCCTTCTACAACAACAGCGTCCGCGCCTTCTTTTTCCATTCTTTTCGCTAGAGCAACTGAAGCTACTACTGGAATTACAGTAATTCCTGCTTCTTTAAATTTCGCCATGTATTTGCCAGGGTTACCAGCACCGGTACAAACCACTTTCACGCCAGCCTGACAAACGACATCCACAACTTCATCAACAAATGGACTTAATAGCATAATATTTACACCATATGGTTTGTCTGTTAAACGCTCCATCTCCTCGATGAATCCTTTAACGACATCGCCAGGAGCGTGTCCACATGCAACGATTCCTAAACCGCCGGCATTGGACACTGCACTTGCAAGCGCAGGATTTGCAACCCATGCCATCCCTCCTTGGATAATCGGATATTCAATTCCAATCATGTCGCAGATTCTTGATTTCATGTGTTACCATCCCTTTTAAAATTATTTGTCAGCTAATTGAGCATCAACGTAGTTTACTAAGTCTTGAACTGTTTCTAGACCTTCTTCAGTATCGATTTTCACATCGAATTCATCTTCGATATCGTTGATGATTTGGAATAAATCTAAGCTGTCTGCGTCTAATTCATCTTTAAGACGAGTTGTTAATTGTACTTCTTCTTCCTCTTTACCTAATTGATCTACGATAATTGCTTGAATTTTTTCAAATGTCATTGTTTTTTCCTCCAATAGTTTAAAAATTATAGTGTGATTGTGATACTTCCCCAGGCTAGGCCACCGCCAAAACCTGATAAAAGTAATTTTGTATTTTCTCCAATTTTCAATGTCCCGTTTTCTACCAGTTCATTGAGTAAAATCGGAATACTTCCAGCCGAAGTGTTTCCAACATGATCGATATTCATTGGGAATTTTTCGATTGGTTGTTTTAATTTCTTAGCCACTTGTTCGACTAAACGACGATTTGCTTGATGTAACAAATACAAATCAATATCGTCGGCAGTATATCCAGCCTTTTGTAAAGTATCTTGGATATTGACTGGAACAGTTTTGCTGACTAATTCATAAACGCCTCGACCATCCATTGTCATGGTTGAAAGTGTTTGATTTGTCATTCTTTTTCCAGCGACTAACGCCTCAGATTTCTGTCCATCATTTTGTAATGTTTCCGCCAATAAAAATGGCTCTTCATCTTTTTGTAAAAGAACAGCTCCAGCACCATCTCCAAAGAGAATAGCCGTTGAGCGGTCTTCCCAATCGAGTGAACTGAGCATTGTCTCTGCTCCGATGACGATTCCGTATTTTCTTTGTCCGTGTTCCAACATTTTTAATCCTGTGGATAAGGCAA
The DNA here is from genome assembly GCA_015264885.1 of Streptococcus sp. Taxonomy (GTDB): domain Bacteria; phylum Bacillota; class Bacilli; order Lactobacillales; family Aerococcaceae; genus Granulicatella. The sequence goes on from JABZYY010000010.1 coordinate 13,607, forward strand.
AGACAAATCCGCTACAAGCCGCACTGACATCGAACGCAAATGCATTCGTTGCCCCGATTGCTCCTTGTACAAGAGACGCGCAAGAAGGACTTGCTGCATCAGGTGTCATCGTTGCTACAATGATAAATTCAATGGATTCAGGAGAGATATTGCTCTTTTCAACTAAGCGTTTTGCTGCAATTGTCGCCAAATCACTTGTTGTCTGTTCTTTTGCCCAATATCGGGTTTTGATTCCTGTTCTCTTAACGATCCATTCATCAGAAGTATCTACTCGTTTTGCCCAGTCATCGTTTGTAATGACGGACGTTGGGAGATAGGAACTTGTCGCTATCACTTGAACCCCCACAATGTCTACTTCCCTTCTTGATTTGCTAGTACAGCCTCGTGTAAGAAATCATATAAATTATGAAGTCCTTTAACAAGAACTGCTATTTCTTCAGCATTCATTCCCTCGATTGTTTTTAAAACTAACTTCTCGTGGAATTTACGATGAAGACGATAAAGTAAGCGACCTTTCTTGGTCAGACCTAAAATTACAATTCTTCGATCGGTTTCACTCTTCAAACGAACAACATAGCCTTTCTTCACTAAAGCATTAACCGCAACGGTTAGCGTCCCAACTGTTACATTTAATTTATTAGCGACTTCTGTTGTCGTATGTTCGTTATACATTCCAATCGCTTCAATGGCATGCATCTCTTTAATGGATAAATCATTAAATTGGCTTTGCGCCAGCGAAGATTCTTCAATGTCGAGCATTTGATTAAAGACGTCCACCAAATACCCGTTTATGGTCTCTAGAGTTGGTTCCATAAAAGATTTCTCCTTTTGTTTGAATATCAAATCATTTGATAATCAAAGTATATACGAGAGATAGTTTGAATGTCAAACCTTTTTTAAAGATTTATTTTGAATTTCAAACTATTTTCAAAATTTAAAAAGCTTACATTCCTTTTAAATTAGGAATTATTGTTTGTAATTTTCATAAAAAGAACAATTTTGAAAGAACTCTAGGCAAACAAATAAAGGCTAGATAGATTACTCTATCTAGCCTTTTATTTATTTTTTATAGACACATTTTCCATTAAGGTATGTTGCAAGTATGTTCGTGTTTAACAGTTGAGCAGGTTCACCTTCAAGAATATTTTGGTCTAAAATAACGAAATCTGCTAACGAACCGACTTCTAGCGTTCCGATATCTAAACGACTGAGAGCTTTTGCTGCCCCACTCGTGTGTGCCTTTAATGCTTCACCAATAGTAATGCGTTGTTCAGGCATTAAACATGGCACTGGTAACTGCTCTTTTGTTTGTCGAGCTACCGCGTTAAACATCGATTCAAACGGCGTCACGTCTAGTACGACTGGAGTGTCTGTTCCAAACCCAAGTGTTGCACCCTCTTCTAAGAAAGATTTGAACGGGAACATATGACGCGCACGCTCTGCCCCGACTTCTTCATCTAGAGTCTCATAACCAACCAATAAATGACTCGGTTGTACCGAAACGATTAATGAAGGTTGAGCCGTTAATGGAAGGTCTGTTGGATCCATCACTTCCAAATGTTCAATGGTGTTGAATTTATTTGGTGCGTCAAAAGGAGTCTCTTCCTGCGCTTTTTTAAAGTTTTTGAGTGTTAGTTCAATCGCCTTATCTCCAACGGTATGAATCCGCATTGGCCACCCTTCTTTGTTAGCAAGAAGCGTTAAGCGTTCCATCTTCTCTTCTGTTAAGAGTGGACCACCCACGTCTCCTTCAAAGAAAGGCATCGGATATGGCTCTTTTAAATAAGCCGTATGCGAACTTGTCACGCCATCATAAAATTGTTTTACGCCCCCCATTTGGAGCATATCTGAACGGTATGTCTTGTAGAGCTCGCGGTTACGTTCGACCTCTTCACGCATCGCTGGGAAGAAGCTTACACGGACAGTTGCATCCTTTTCCACTTTACTATAGAGTTCTGGATACACAATATCATCTGGGCTCTCACCCGTTAAGGCAACATCTCCAACAGCCGTCACGCCCATTTGGTTTAAATACGACATATACTCTTTTAAGGCTTGCACTTCATCGTCTTTATAGACAGACAATACTTTTGATAAATAATAGATGGCTTTGGCTTCAAGGAATACCCCTGTCAGTTCGCCATTCTCCACGACCGCTTCTCCACCGATATTTTGCGGGATTACTTCTAGTGTTAATTCCAACACTTCTAGCGCCTTGGAATTCAGCCAAATCGTATGAGCATCCCCTGCGATTAAACAAATCGGTACGTCTGTTGAAGCTTTATCTAAGTCTTCTTTCGTTGGTAGGATTTGTTGACCAAAGTCGCTCGCATACCACCCAATACCGATTTTCCATCCATTATATTCAGGAATAGAAGTTGCTTGAAGAACGACCTCATCAATGGTTGGCCCTCCTACAGCTTTCATCTTTCCTAAATGAATTAAGGCTGATAAGTATAAATGCACATGAGCATCAATAAAACCAGGAACCACTAGTTTATCGCCAGCATCTAGCACTTCACCTTCAACAGGCGCATTGTAATCCATATGGTTCACAATGCGACCGTCTTTAATTTCTAAAATACCAGCTACTGCAGTCGTTGTATTACCAATAAAGAGATTTTTAGCTTTTAAATAGTAATGCATATTATAACTCCATCTTGAAGTCTAAGAAGGCTTCGTTATATTTTTGAATCCAATCATTTCCTAGATATTCATAATGTTCTAACGAATTGATAATTTCTTCTGAAGGATAGAATGTTTCATCAGCAGTGACTTCTGGGTCCATCAACTCTTTTGCTTTTTCATTCGGTGTTGAGTAACCTACGTATTCGGCATTTCTTGCTGCATTTTCTGGTCGAAGCATAAAGTTAATAAAGGCATACGCACCTTCGACATTGACAGCCGTATGCGCAATCGCAAAGTTATCTGTCCAAACCGCACTGCCGTCTTTTGGTAAGATATATTGAACGTTTGGATTTTCTTCTGCAACTGCCGCCGCGTCTCCAGAATACCCCATTCCGATTGGAGCTTCTTCGAGTTTCATCATTGTTTTGATTTCTTCATTAAGAACCGCACGAACATTTGGTTTCAATTCTTTTAACTTCACTTCTGCCGCATGTAATTCATTCTCATTCTTAGAATTTAATGAATATCCTAAAGATTGAAGAGCCATCCCTAGCGCTTCACGGTTCCCATCTAGAACGAGCACTTTATTTTTGAAATCTTCTTTCCATAAATCACTCCATGTTTGGATGCTTTCTGGATCGATATATTTCGTATTGACCATAATGCCGACTGTTCCCCAGAAATACGGAATCGTATATTGATTTCCATTATCTACTGGACTATTTAATAAGAAAGGAGAAATATTCTCTAGTCCTTTAATTTTTGAATGGTCTAGCTTTTGAAGTAAATTTTGATTCACTAATTTTGTAATGCTCGATTCACTCGGAAAGACGATATCATAACGCGTCCCACCTTGTTTTAATTTGGCTTCCATCGCATCATTTGAATCAAATGTTTCATAGACCACTTGAATGCCTGTTTCAGCCTCGAATTCCTTAATTAATTCTGGATCGATATAGTTTCCCCAGTTAAATAGGAATAGTTGCTGTTGTTCTCCTGAAGTTTCTACTTCTTCTGTAGATTCCTTTGCTTGAAGCATGTTTTTTACTCCAAATAAAATGGCAACCATTGCAAGAATTGCAACAATTAAAGATACTAGTTTTTTCATTTATGACCCCTTCTCATTAAAAAAACTGCTTTTAATACAGTATGGCACCTAGATTAAAAGCAGTTCTCATTCTTATTTAGATTTTACGTAGTTCTTACCGTTAGCGGCTGGTCCTTCCGATTTTCCAATGAATCCTACCAATACAATGATAGTAATCAAATATGGAGCAATCGTCAAGCCAATTGATGGAATATCTTTAATTACTGGGATGTAGTTTCCGATAACCCCTAAACTTTGAGCGAGTCCGAAGAGTAACGCCGATAGCATCACGCTCACTGAATTCCACTTACCAAAGATCATCGCAGCCATCGCAATGAACCCTTGACCAGCAATCGTTGTCGCTGAGAAGTTCAGTGTAATCGATTGAGCAACGATGGCTCCTCCGATACCCGCTAAGAAACCTGAAATTAACACTCCAGCAAAACGCATATGGTAAACGTTAATTCCTAATGTATCTGCTGCTTGCGGATGTTCCCCTACAGAACGTAGACGTAATCCAAATTTTGTCTTATTTAAAACCGTCGCACAAACAAATGCTAAACCAATTGCTAAATAAGCCGGAACAAATGTATCTGTAAAGAAGATTTTACCGATAATTGGAATCGAACTGAGTACTGGAATCGTTGTTTTACCAAAGTAGTTTGTAATGATTTCCGTTTGTCCGATTTCGTTATACATCAAGCGACATAGGAACACGGTTAAGGCAGGTGCTAGTAAGTTTAACACTGTCCCTGAAATAATATGGTCTGCACGCAGATAAACTGTTGCGAACGCGTGAATCGCTGAATACAACATTCCAGCAACAGCCGCGACAATTAGAGCAACCCATGGCGTCCATGAACCAAATTGTGATGCGAACGCTAAGTTAAAGACGGCTGAGGCAAAGGCTCCAATCACCATTGTTCCTTCAAGACCGATATTTACAATCCCGCTTCGTTCTGAGAAGATACCCCCTAAAGCTGTTAAAATCAGCGGTGTTGAGTAGATGAGCATGTTCCCGACAACTACTTGTAAAAGTGTTACTAAATCCATTTCTCATTACCCCTTTCTCTTCCCAAAATGAGGGAATTTATCAACAATAACTTCCATTAAGTAGTTCGCACCCACAAAGAAGATGATAAATGCCACCACAATAGATACTACTTCTGTAGGAATCTTCGCTAGTAGCGGCATAGAAATCCCACCGATACGAAGGATGGCAAATACTAATGCAGAGAATAGAATACCGATTGGATTATTCAACCCAAGAAGCGATACCGCCATTCCGTCCCATCCAATACTTGGAAGACTTTCTGAAGCGAATGCGTTTTGGAAAGTTCCTAACCCTTCCATTACTCCACCAAGACCTGCTAAGGCACCAGAGATAACCATCGCAAGAATAATCGTCTTTTTCGCACTCATCCCTGCATATTCTGCAGCATGTTTATTTAATCCTACTGTTTTTAATTCGAAACCAGTTGTTGTTTTATTCATAATTAACCACACAATGAAGACAGCCAGAATCGCAATAAATATACCTCCATGCAAGGTTGATTTTCCTGTCAATTGATACAAGAATTGCATTCTTAAGCTTGCTGCTTCTGGAACTGAAGCTGTGATTTCTGCTTTTTCTGTTAATACTTCACGAATCACATAGTTTACGATATGAAGCGCTGTATAGTTCAACATAATCGTCACAATTACTTCACTCGCGTTAAAGTACGCTTTTAAGTAACCAGCAATTCCTGCCCAAATAGCCCCTGCAAACATCCCCATAAAAATACATAATGGTAATAGAATAATCTTAGGTAAATCTGGTAGTAAGAGACCTGTTGCAACGGAAGCAAACCATCCGACTAACGCTTGCCCTGCAACTCCGATATTGAAGAAACCTGCGTAACTTGCAAATGCAAATCCGAGCGCTACGAGAATTAAAGGTGTGGCTTGTCTTAAGGTTTCACCAATATAAAATGGTTTTCCAAGCGATCCTTTGAGTAATGCGGAATATCCTTTAACAACATCAAAGCCGAATACCCACATAATAACAGCTCCAACTAATAATCCAAGCACAACAGAAAGGACTGGAATAAGAATCTTTTTGTATTTTGCACCTTTCATCTTATAACGCCTCCTGTTCCTTGGCTCTTACTTGTTCTCTTGTCGAACCCGCCATTAATAATCCTAATTCTGTTTCATTTGTCTCTTTTGTATCTAACACGTCTACGATACGACCTTCATACATTACTGCGATACGGTCCGCAACGTTTAAAATTTCATCTAATTCAAAGCTCATGAGCAATACGGCTTTACCTTTATTTCGTTGATCAATCAAACGCTTATGAATGTATTCAATTGCACCAACGTCAAGTCCACGGGTTGGTTGTGCTGCAATGAGTAAACTTGGGTCACGGTCGATTTCACGCGCGATAATCGCTTTTTGTTGGTTTCCTCCAGAAAGAGCTCCAGCAGCTACTGTTGGACTTGGTGTACGCACGTCAAATTCTTCGATTAAGCGTTCCGCTAAGTCCACAAAAGCTTTCTTATTTAAGAAGCCGTTCTTCGATAATGGTTCTTTATAGTATGTTTGAATACCGATGTTTTCATCGAGTCCCATTTGAAGAACAAGACCATGTTTATGACGGTCTTCTGGAATATGCCCGAGTCCTCCTTCTGTCCGCTGTCTTGTTGGCACCTTCGTGATGTCTTTTCCATCCAATTGAATCGAACCACTTTCGATGGCACGTAGCCCAGATAATGCTTGAATGAGTTCTGATTGTCCGTTTCCGTCAACCCCTGCAATCCCTACAACTTCACCATGTCTTACAGTTAAATCTAATCCTTTCACCGCTTCGATACCACGGCTATCTTTCACAACAAGGTCTTTAATGACTAATGCATCTGTCGTTGGTTTAGCAGGTTCTTTTTGCGTCTTGAAAGATACGGAACGTCCGACCATCATATCTGCTAATTCTTGGTCCGTAACATTACCAATCTCAACAGTTCCAATCACATTGCCTCGACGAATAACCGTACAGCGGTCAGCAACCGCTTGAATTTCCTTAATCTTATGAGTAATTAAGAAAATCGATTTTCCTTCTTTAGTTAATTGCTTCATGATGACAATAAGCTCTTCGATTTCTTGAGGAGTTAGTACTGCTGTTGGTTCATCAAAAATCAAAATATCGGCACCACGATATAAAGTTTTTAAGATTTCAACACGTTGTTCCATTCCAACTGTAATATCTTCTACTTTTGCATCAGGGTCTACAGCTAGATGGTATTTCTTAGAAAGTTCCATAATTTCTTCTTTTACCGCATTTTTATCGATAAAACCGAACTTTGTTTGCTCCTTACCCAGGATAATGTTCTCCACCACGCTGAATTTCTTCACAAGCATAAAGTGTTGGTGAACCATTCCGATCTTCAGACGATTCGCTGTATTTGGTGAATCAATCTTTGTTGGAACACCATTTACTTTAATTTCTCCTTCCGTTGGTTCTAATAACCCTGAAAGGATATTCATTAATGTCGATTTCCCCGCTCCGTTTTCCCCAAGAAGCGCATGGATTTCGCCTTTTTTCAATGTTAAATCAATCTGATTATTGGCTACAAAATTACCAAACTTTTTTGTGATTCCTTTCATCTCAATCACAAATGTTTCTTCTACCAATCGTCTCACCCCACAAAGTGTTCTATGTATACAAAAGTAGGAGCGAAGAAATTCGTATTCTCTTCAACTCCTACTCCTCTCAATTTAAGTTCGTTTGTTAAAATTAAGGTTTCGCAGGAACTTCTTGTTTTCCTTCGATAATTGCTTTTTTGTATGCAGCAACTTTTGCCTTAACTGCGTCTGATAATTGACCATCTGTTAAACCAACACCGTTATCAGATAATCCGTAAAGTACTTGTTCACCACCGTGGTAGTTTCCTTTAGCAGCATCTTCACTAAATTTGATAAGTGCTTGTTTTACACCTTTAAGTGTAGATGCCAATGTTACGTTACGAGAGTCGTTCACTTTACCTTCTGCTTGTTGGTCTTGGTCAACCCCAATTACCCAAATTTGACGATCTGGATTTGCTTCAACGATTGATTTAGCCGCTGCGAATACTCCAAGTCCTGCACCACCAGCTGCTGCATAAATAATGTCAACATCTGAAGCGTACATTGCTTCTGCAAGAGATTTTGCTTTAGCACCATCTGAGAATGATTCAGCATATTGAATTTCAACAGTTGCTTTAGGGTTTACTGCTTGAACCCCAGCTTTGAAACCAGCTTCGAATTTGTCTAATGCTGGACCGTGCATACCACCGATGAAGGCTACTTTGTTTGTTTTAGTTGTTAAACCAGCTGCAACCCCTGCAAGGAATGCTGCTTCTTGGTCTTTATAGTTGATTGAAGCAACGTTTGGTTGTTCAACCACGCTATCGATAATCGCAAAGTGAGCATCTGGATTTTGTTTTGCTGCTTCTTCAACAGCTTTTTGTAATTTAAATCCGATTGCGAAAATAATATTGTATTCATTTAAAACTGCAGTGTTAAGGTTTGTAGTATAGTCAGATTCTGCTTTTGAAAGAATGTAATCAATACCATTTCCTTTAGTTTTACCACCGTTATTTTTACCCCATTCTTGAAGGCCTTCCCAAGCGCCTTGGTTGAATGATTTATCGTCAATACCACCAGTATCAGATACCATTACCGCTTTGAAGTTGTCTGAAGAGCCAGCGTTGTTTTGAGAAGATGCTTGTGAGCTGTCAGATTTTGATCCGCCACACGCTGCTAATACAGCAGTCGCACCAAGTGTCAATGCAAATAAAGCTAAATTCTTTTTAGTTTTCACGATAAAAAACCTCCAATAAATGATTTACTACAGTCATTCTATCATAAATAGAATGAAAATCAAGCTAAATCTTTTCATTGGAGGTTAATTTTATGAAAAATGTTCGGTTTTTACATTTTTATGCGTTAGTTTCACCTGGTTCGGAAGCGTCATTTTCATTGAAAACATGAACATTTACTTTTCTTCCTTTACTTCCATCAGCAGGTCCAACATAACCACGCGCTTCTAATTCATCAATCATTCGCGCTGCACGGTTGAATCCGATACGGAATCGTCTTTGTAAATAAGACGTACTAATCGTTTCTTGTTCTTTTAATAGTTCGATGACTTCGTAGAATAGTTCGTCTTCTGGTTCACTTCCACCAGCAGAAGCGGTATTTTCTGAAGGCATCATCGCTTCGTCATACTCTACTTCTTGTTGATTCTTCACGAAATCAACGATACGTTCGACTTCTTCGTCCGTTAAGAATGCGCCTTGCACACGAATTGGTTTATTTTCACCCATTGGCATATATAACATATCCCCGCGTCCAAGAAGTTTCTCAGCACCATTGGCATCGATAATCGTACGAGAGTCTGTACCACTCGATACCGCAAAGGCGATACGAGAAGGAACGTTGGCTTTAATAATCCCTGTAATAACGTCAACGGATGGACGTTGTGTTGCTAGAATCATATGAATTCCGGCAGCACGCGCCATTTGAGCTAGACGAATAATCGCATCTTCCACTTCATTACTTGCCACCATCATTAAGTCTGCAAGTTCGTCTACGATTACGACAATATAAGGTAATGTTGGGTTATTTTCGCCAGTTTCACGGTTATATTGTTCGACATGAGCGTTATATCCATCGATGTTACGCATTCCCATTGAAGCGAATAATTCGTAACGTTTTTCCATCTCAGCAACAACCTTTTGTAAGGCTTGAGCGGCTTTACGAGGGTTCGTTACAACCGGAGTTAATAGATGCGGAATGCCATTATACACATTCAACTCTACCATCTTCGGATCGATCATCATTAATTTCACTTCATGAGGTTTTGTCTTCATTAAAATACTAGTGATAATGCCGTTAATACATACGGATTTACCAGAACCGGTTGACCCGGCGATTAACATATGTGGCATTTTTGTAATATCGCAAAGACGAACATTACCAGAGATATCTCTCCCTAATGGTACGTCTAATGGTTTTGGAGATTGAAGAGCCGATTGAATCACATCGCTAAACGACACAAAACTTGTTTGGCTATTTGGAACTTCAATCCCTACATAAGGTTTTCCTGGAATTGGAGCTTCAATACGAATATCTTTTGCAGCCAGTGCTAGCGCAATATCATCACTTAAGTTTACAATCTTACTTACCTTCACCCCAATTGCTGGTTGAATTTCGTATTTTGTAACAGCTGGCCCCATCATTGGGTTTGGCATCACTTTGGCGTCTACCCCAAAACTTGCAAAGGTACGCTCTAAAATATGCATATTACGTTCAACAATCGTACGTTCATTCGATTGATCTGAATGTTGTACGGGATTGAGTAATGTCACTGGTGGTAATTGATAATCTTCATCATCTTGTTCCCCACTCATTGAAAGTTCCCCGATGTCTTCCCCATCATCCTCAAACTCAGGCTCTTCTGGCTTTTGAACTGAAACAGGAGCAACAGGTGCTACTGGTTGCGTTGGCATCACTGGCGCTACTGGTTCCACTGGAGGAATCGGTTCAATAGGTTCTACCATTGGAGAAGTTACGTACTCTTCCTCTGTTAAGGTTTCATCTTCATATTCATCAAAGAACACATCTTTCATTCGGTCTAATAATGAATGATGTTTTCTTGGTTCTTTTGGTGTTTCAGGTGTTTCTGTTTGTACTGGAGCTGGTGCTGGTGCTACAGGTGTTGCCACAACATTCTCCGTTGTTTCTTGTTCTTCTTCCAAACGTCGTGCTTCACGTTCGGCTTTACGCTCGGCTAACTTTTCAGAAGCATTCGCTGTTTGCGTACGAACAAAATCCATCACGTCACTTAAATGAACGTTGAAGATTAAAAGTCCGCTACATACTATTAATAAGAAGACGATTAAATACGTTCCCCATTGCGAAACAAGAAAATATGTACATGAATATAGAAGCGTTCCGAACAGCCCACCACCGAGACGTTGAGAAACAGTATTCGATGTAAAGTCCACCATAAAGCGACTCATCATCTCTTGGAAGACAGGAGAACCTGAACTTGTAAAATTACTATAGGTCATCACAGACACGAATAAGAGGAGTGCCACACTTGAAGAGATTGCAGCTGCAGTCCATCTCCACATGATTTTAGGCATTCTTCCACGGAATAACATTCCAAAACCAGCTAGAACGCCACACACTCCACCGAAAGTAAATAAATCCCCGATAAAGAAACGAATCAGATTCGCAAAGAATTTTCCTAAGAAGCCTAATTGAAAAATTGCTAATAAACTATAGACAATAATAAATACGGCAACAGCTTCAATGGATAAAAACGGATTTGTATTCTTTGAATTTTTTCGTTGTGTTTTTTTCTTCGTTTGTTTAGCCACGTTCTTCTCCTTCCAACTCTACTAATTGATTCTTCTCAT
>JABZYY010000110.1 GCA_015264885.1 Streptococcus sp.
AGATGGGGCTGTATATTCCTGCGGGTGAAAATAGCCGTGTGGGAGTCTTTACGGAGATTTTCGCAGATATCGGAGATGAACAATCGATTGAGCAAAACCTATCGACATTCTCGTCCCATATGTCGAATATCGTGTCTATTTTGAAACAAATCAATGATAAGAGCTTGATTTTAATTGACGAAATTGGTTCAGGAACAGACCCACAAGAAGGGTCGTCACTTGCGATTGCGATTCTTGATTATATTGCAAGTAAGCAAAGTTATGTGATTGCTTCAACCCACTTTCCAGAGTTGAAAGCATACGGCTATGACCGCCCTAAAACGATTAATGCAAGTATGGAATTTGATGGAGATACCCTTCAACCAACCTATCAACTTTTACTAGGAGTACCAGGGCGTAGTAATGCCTTTGATATTTCAAAACGTCTAGGCTTACCAAGTATCATTATCGACCAAGCACGTGGACTTCTTTCAGAAGAAGACCAAGACTTGAATGCGATGATTAGTGACTTGGAACAAAAACGTCGCCGTGCGCAGCGTGATGCCGATAAGATGCGCCATCAGTTAGAATTGAGTACGCAGTTACTTGAGGACTTACAACGCGAAACAGAACAATTCCAAGCCAATAAAGCACGTCTCTTAGAAGAAGCGAAAGAACGTGCGAATACGTTAATTGAGCAGAGTCAAGATGATGCGGATAAGATTTTATCTGAAATTCGTGAACTTCAATTAAGAAGTAAGCAAAGTACCGTTAAAGAGCATGAAATGATTGAGAAGAAAACGGCGCTAAAAGACTTGAAGCATGAGCAAGCCTTGAAGAAAAACAAGGTACTTCGTAAGGAAAAAGCGAAGAAGGCGCTGCAAGTCGGACAAAGTGTCGAAGTTCTGTCATTTGGCCAACGTGGTACGCTTGTTGAGAAGGTGAACGACAAGGAATGGGTGGTTCAAATGGGAATCATCAAGATGAAGATTGCAGTTGAGGACCTTTCTCCAATCGCCGAGGCGCAAGAAGCCAAGCAACAAGTCATCGTGAAGAGTGCGCGTGCCAGTCACGTCTCTTCAGAACTAGACCTTCGCGGAAAACGTTACGAAGAAGCGATGAAGGATCTAGAGTTATATCTGGATGCTGCGATTCTAGCGAACTATCCACGCGTGACGATTATTCATGGACGTGGAACAGGGGCCATCCAGCAAGGAGTTCATAAGGTACTACGCAGCCACCGTTCTGTCGCAAGTTTTGAATTTGCACCGATGAATACGGGTGGAAATGGAGCGACCATCGTAACCTTTAAGTAAACCGTGAGCAGAATAGTTGGTCGCAAGTAGGGGGCTTGCTATACTAGGTTTGTAGAAAAAGGAAAGGATGATTCTAATGGTAAAATCATTAACAGATAAAAACTTTGCAGAAGAAACTAAAAATGGAGTAGTCTTAGTAGACTTCTGGGCAACTTGGTGTGGTCCATGTCGTATGCAAGGTCCAGTAATTGACCAATTAGACGAAGAAATGGGAGATAAAGTGACTTTTACAAAAGTGGACGTTGACGAAAACCCAGAAACAGCTCGTGCATTTGGCATTATGAGTATCCCAACATTGCTTATCAAAAAAGATGGCGAAGTCGTTGATAAAGTCGTTGGCTACCATGCTAAAGAACACTTAGAAGAAATTTTAGAAAAATATTTATAAAATCTAAAGTCTCCAAACGCCTGATATATCAAGGTTTTTCCTTGGTATGTCAGGCGTTTTTTTATTTTGTTAAAAAATTTTTTCGAAAAGGTGTTGACAAATTTTTGTTTTAGTCTTATAGTTAGTTACACAAGCAACTAACCAATTAACACAAAGTGATCATGAACAAGGAGGTGCGTTATGAAATTTGATTTTCAAAGTGATATCCCGTTATTTCAACAAGTAGCGAATCAACTGGAAGAAGAAATCTTCCATGAAGTCTACAAAGAAGGAGATCAAGTACCGTCGACAACTGAGATTTCCACAGGATATCAAATCAATCCAGCAACGGTATTGAAAGGAATGAACTTACTCGTGAGCGAACAAATACTTGAAAAACGAAGAGGTCTTGGAACGTTTGTAGCAGAAGGGGCCAGAAAAATTATCTTAAGCAAGAAGCAAAATGAATTTGCCAATCAAATGGTGCCAAACTTCTTAAAAGAAGCACAAGCACTCGGTATTACAAAAGACGAATTAGTAAAAATCATCGAAGGAGGCTTCCAATAATGAGTATCGAAGTCAAAGATTTAAAGAAGAAGTTTTTAAAAAAAGAAGCGGTAAAAGGAGCAACATTCACGATTGAACCTGAAAGTATTATCGGGTTGCTTGGACGAAATGGTGCCGGAAAGAGTACAGTGCTCAATATGATTGCTCGCCGTATCGAAAAGACAAGCGGAGATATCACTCTTGACGGGGTGGACCTTCATAAGACAGCAAACGCGATGCATGAAGTGTACTTATCCAGTTCTGATAACTGGTTCCCGCAAGAATATAAATTCAAAGATCTCCTTGCTATCTATAAAGTGACTTATCCAGAATTTGATATGGAATTTGCCCAAGACCTTATCAAAGTATTCGATGTGAACGTGAAGCAAAAATACTCAAAAGCCTCAACAGGGTATAAAAGTATCATGAAAATTATCCTAGCACTTGCCAACCCTAGCGAATACATCTTCTTAGATGAACCAGTGCTTGGGCTTGATGCGAACCACCGCCATATTTTCAACAAGAAGTTGCTTGAAGCGTATGCGCGCCGTCCTCGTACATTTGTCATCGCAACGCATTTAATCGAAGAAGTAGCTTCAATTTTAGAAAAAGTCATCGTTATTAAAGACGGAGTAGTGACAGAAGAAGTATTGGTCGAAGATGTTCTTCGTAAAGGATACGTCGTTAGTGGAGCTTCCACATTGGTACAAGAATATGTTGCCGATAAGAAAGTACTTGAAACAGACCAAATCGGAAACTTTACAAGAAGCGTAGTGATTGGTGCTATTGGAGAAGCACAACCAGGACTAGAGTTTTCTCCGTTAACCTTACAAGATTACTTTATCTCAATCACTCGAAAGGAGAATGAATAAGATGAACCGTTTATTATCAGTTGTCAGCATGGGATTAGCAAGAAGATGGAAAACAATTTTAATGTTCTTAGGAATTTGGTGGATTATTACAAGTTTCTTAATGAAGTTTTTTGCAAATGGGGACTTTAGCACATTCGGTACTTATTTCCCGATTTACTTTGATAATGAAATTGGATTGATTATCTTAATCATTGGGATTGGCTATATCGTTGAACAATTCCGTCTAGAAAGCCAATTAGGATTAACAAGAAAAGAACAAATCGAAAGCTTATTCATCCAAACTCTTGTCGATTCTGGAATCATTACTTTGATTTACGCCTTATTAATTCCGTTAAGAAATGGAGTTTCATTAGGCTCAGTAACGATTCAATCACGCATAGGAGACCTATTCGACCCAGAAAATATCGTTATCAGCATTGCAGTCTT
>JABZYY010000111.1 GCA_015264885.1 Streptococcus sp.
GATAAGGAAGGAGGAAATCGTATGGAAGGCATTGAGCTAGTGTGTTTTAAGATGATTAGCGCACTAGGTGCAGCAAAATCCAGTTTTATGGAGGCAGTGCAAGAAGCGCGGTTAGGTCATTTTGAAGAAGCGCGTCGATGCATTGAAGAAGGAGATAAATATCATGCGCAGGGGCATGAAGCGCACTTTGGATTATTACAACAAGAAACATCTGGTGAGCCGGTGCCATTTTCGCTCTTACTGGTCCATGCTGAAGACCAGTTGATGAATGCGGAATTTCTTAAAATCACAGCAGAAGAAATTATCGCCCTTTATGAACGGATTGAAAGTATTAAATAGAAATGGAAGGAGGAAATGAAAATGAAAAGAATTTATCTATTTTGTAATGCGGGGATGTCAACCAGTCTAGTGGCTAGCAGAATGCAAGACGTAGCAGATAAGCATAATTTACCACTAGAAATTAAAGCGTTTCCAGACCCGAAACTTGATACGATTTACGAGCAATACCATCCAGACGTAATCTTGTTAGGACCTCAAGTGAAATACAAATTCAATGCGGTTCATGCAAAATACGATCCGATGGGAGTTCCTGTCGATGTCATCAGTCTTGAAGACTACGGAAATGCAGATGGTGAACGTATCTTGAAACGTGCCATTCAATTATTAAAATCAAAAAAAGAACAATAGGAGGTTAGTACAATGTTTGCAGGTTTAGAAAGTACGATGGGACGCGTGGCAGAACGTCTTAGCACGAATAAAGTGCTGATTGCGATTCGTGACGGGTTCTTAGTCGGTACACCATTAATTATCGTAGCGTCCATTTTCCTTGTTATTGCCAACTTCCCGGTGCCAGGGTATAGCGATTTTATGGCGCAATTCTTCGGCCAAGGTTGGGAAAACTCAATGGATGCCGTTATTGATTCTACTTTTAGTATTTTAGCGGTTTTAGGAGCCGTTGGTATTGGGTATTCATATGCTAAACAATTAGAAAGTGATGCCATTGCAGGGGGAGTATTATCACTTGTCTGCTACCTTATCATGACTCCAAAAGTTCACCCAAAATTTGTGAATGAAGCAGGTAAAGCATTTAGTGGTTTTGCCTTCTCAAACCTTGGTTCTGCAGGGGTGTTCTTAGCGATGATTACTGCGATTGTGTCAGTAAAAATCTTCGTAACGATTCAGAAAAAAGGATGGGTTATCAAACTTCCTGATGCAGTGCCCCCAGCAGTTTACCATTCATTTGCAGCTTTAATTCCTAGTGCGTTTGCGATGTTCTTTGCATTTGCAATCTATCTCATCTTCTCATTAACAGAATTCCAATACGCACAAACATTTATCTATAAAGTATTACAAGCTCCATTGATGGGATTCGGTCAAAGCGTATTCTTCGAACCATTGTATCAATTCCTATCAACACTCTTCTGGTTCTTCGGTATTAACGGGCCAGCTGTAACAAATACAGTCTTCAACCCAATCCACTTAATTTTAACAAACGAAAACTTGGAAGCGTTTAAAGCTGGACAACCATTACCAAATATCTTCACTGGACCTTTCGGAGACTTTTTCGGTAACTTCGGTGGTGGAGGTAGTACATTATCTCTTGTATTCTTAATGGTATTCCTTGCTAAATCAGAACGAATGAAGAAACTCGGTCGATTAGCTTTAATCCCTGGTATTTTCGGTATCAACGAAATGGTTACATTCGGTTTACCAGTGGTATTAAACCCAATTATCTTGATTCCATTCTTATTAACACCACTTGTAAATATTACTTTAGCAACTCTTGCAACGATGTGGGGAATTATCCCTTATACAACAGGGGCTTCTCTTCCATGGACAACTCCATTCTTCTTCTCAGGATGGTTGTCAACAGGTAGTATCGTAGCCGGATTCTTCCAAATCTTCTTGATTATCTTAGGCTGCTTGATCTACTTCCCATTCTTCAAAGCATTGGATAAACAATACTTGAAAGAAGAAGAGGGCGCTAGCATGTTAACAGGTGATGAATTAGACGACGTTGACTTAAACGACTTATCATTTGATGACTTATAAAATGACAACTACGTAAGTCACAAGTGTCAAAACTTCGGGTGGCATGCGAAAACGGATGCCACCTTTTTACATAGAAAGGGGTGAACAGATGAGAACACTATTATTATTCGACCAAGTTCAAGCTGGATTCGGCGGAAAGGAACGTGGCGATACAGAATTAGGCCTTGAAAAAGGTGGGGTTGGTTCTTATTTAATGTTCAAAGAAGACTTCGAAAAAGCAGGACTTACAGCGCTTGCGACGATTTATTGTGGACCGGATTATTTCCAAGCGCATAAAGAAGAAGTGATTCATAAAATCAAAAATCTGATTTTAAAAACGAAAGCGGAAGTGCTGTTTGCAGGGCCATGTTTTAACTACGGCACCTATGCGCAAATGGCAGCAGAAATTGCGTTAGCCATTCAAGAGCAAACCGACTGCAAGCCTTATGTGATTTGTTCGAAAGAGAATGAAGACACCATCGCAGCCTATAAAGATAAAGTCGTCTTACTCGAAATGCCGAAAAAAGGCGGCGTGGGCTTACGCGAAGCATTAGGCGGAGCCGTAGCAATTATTAGCGGAACAAAAGACGAAAGTGAACAACGATTTCAGTAAAAGAGGTGACAGAGAATGTGGGGTATGATTGCGACATGGAGAATGGCGCTCGAAGGAATCCAGAAGGTGACCCCGAATTTAGAAGCGGGCGGGACTGCAGGAGATGCTATTGAAGGCGCGATTAAAGAAGTGGAGGACTTCCCTTACTTTAAATCTGTTGGATATGGCGGACTTCCAAATGAAGAGATGGAAGTGGAGTTAGATGCCGCTTATTTAGATGGATCGACGTTTGATTTCGGTGCGGTCTGTGCCTTAAAACAGTTCGCCAATCCAATTTCAGTGGCGCGTGTCTTGAGTGCGTATAAAGTGAATAATGTGCTTGTCGGAGAAGGGGCAGCAGCTTTTGCGAAGGCTCATCACTTCGAAGAAAAAGACATGCTAACGGACCGTGCGAAGATTCATTTCCATAATCGATTGAAAGATATTGAACGCGAACAACTTACGCCATATGCTGGACACGATACGGTTGGTATGGTGGGATTGGACGCATCTGGAGATATGGTCGCAGGAACATCAACGAGCGGGCTTTTTATGAAGAAACCAGGTCGTGTCGGAGACTCTCCATTTATCGGTTCTGGATTATATGTCGATAGCACGATTGGTGGTGCCACAGCAACCGGCCTAGGTGAGGACTTGATGAAGGGCGTGATTTCGTATGAAATCGTTCGTCTGATGAAAGAAGGCCTCAGCCCGCAAAAGGCATGTGAGAAAGCCGTGAGTGATCTTGCAGAACGGTTGAAGAGAACGCGTGGTGAAGCAGGAGATATTTCTGTAGTGGCCATGAATGCCAAAGGAGACTTTGGGGCAGCTTCTAATATCGAGAACTTCTCATTTGTCGTTGCTACA
>JABZYY010000112.1 GCA_015264885.1 Streptococcus sp.
AAACAGCGCCATATAAACACCAAGGACGCCTGAGTAGTAACTATCTACTAAAAATCCAGCGACCACAGTAAACCAGAACATGGATTTATGGTCAATCATAAAGTTTAACATCACGACAGCGATAATAATCATTCGAGGTGTTAAGCTATAGCCGGAGAATAGAAACAATTTTGAAAAATGATTCGTTAACACTCCATCGGCTAAGAAAGCAAGAATATAAACAAATAACACCCAGTAAACTCTTTTTGAGATGCGCATTATCGCCCCTCGCTTTCGCTTGTACGAATAACAACCGTCACATAACGAACGTCATTCGTATCCGCTGCTGGACGAATTTTCACTTCTTTATACAAGCCAAAACGGTCCATCGCCACTTCTTCAACCGTACCGATATATAGTGAGTTTGGAGAAATGCCACCGAGACCACTTGTCACGACTTTATCCCCAACTTTGATATCTTGAGTTGCTTGAATTTGGCTCATCACTAACATATTGCTTTTATCGTCATAGCCAGTGATGGTTCCGTAGATTGGTTCTTTTTCGTTTTGAATCATCGCCGCTACACGAACTAAAGTATTATCGGCATTCGATAATAGTGCTACACGTGCACTCGTTGGATTCACGTCCATAACTTTCCCTACAAGTCCATTATCACTCATAACAGACATTTGTGGTTGGATGCCGTCATTTGACCCTTTGTTAATCGTAATGACATCACGCCATGTATCTGGATTACGCGCAATAACCGTCGCATTCACTAACGTATAATCGTTCAGCGTATCTTGCAACTTGAGCGTTTCCTTCATTTTTTGGTTATCACGTTTTAACTCACTCAATTGAACTTCTAATTCATGAATGGTATCGATTTTTTGTTTTAACGATTGATTTTCTTGATACGTATTTGATAAGTCATTCACGCTATCGATAAAATCATTAATACTATTTGCTGGATAAGAGACTAATCTTCCTAGAATATTGGTTACATCATTAACACCTTGAGTCACGATATTGCTGCCGTAAGTAATGGAATACATAATCAAGGCTAATGCCGTGATAATTCCGATTACCCAACCAATTAGTTTCTTATTTGAAAAAATTGGATTCACATCATCACTCCTCTTTTTTTATTTTTCAACGGACTCTATTTTTTCATTAATGATGGATTTGCTAAAATCGCACCTGTTCCTAGCGCCACACAATCGAGTGGATCGTTGGCCACAAAGGCTGGTACTTGCGTTTCCTTCGAAATCATCTCAGCAAGGTGACGAAGCATTGCGCCCCCACCTGTTAACACGATTCCATGATCAATAACGTCCGCAGAAATTTCTGGCGGTGTTTGTTCCAATACATCTTTTACTGCGTCTAAAATTTGATGAATAATTTCACTCATCGCAACTGCAATTTCTTTTGCAGGCACTTCAACAACACGTGGTAATCCTGTAACCATGTCACGACCACGCACTTGCATGCTTCCTTGTGCTTTTTCAATAGAAGCTGAACCAAGCGTAATTTTTAATTCTTCAGCTGTACGTTCTCCAATTAATAAATTGTATGTCTTACGAACGTGCTGCACGATAGACTCGTTTAACTCGTCTCCTCCGACACGAATCGAACGGCTATTCACGATTCCTCCAAGCGAAATCGTCGCCACATCTGTCGTACCGCCACCGATATCGACAATCATGCTTCCAGTTGGGTCTGTGACAGGAAGTCCTGCCCCAACTGCCGCTGCGAATGGTTCTTCAACCACGTACGCTTCTTTGGCTCCTGCATATTTTGTCGCGTCTAAAACGGCTCTCTTTTCAACGTCTGTAATGCCACTTGGCACACAAATAATGACCACTGGTTTAAAGAATGAGCGGCCCACAATCGACTGAATGAAGTATTTCAACATTGCTGTCGTTGTATTGTAGTCAGCGATTACGCCATCTTTCATTGGGCGTAATGCCACGATATTTTCTGGTGTTCTACCAATCATTTCAAATGCAGATTTTCCTACTGCGATAATTTCTTCTGTAACGATATTTTTTGCAACCACGGAAGGTTCACGTGTGACGATTCCCTCATCTTCTAGATAAACAATCGTGTTAGCTGTGCCTAAGTCAATTCCGATATTTTGTGCTTTAAAATTTAATGCAACCACACTGTTTCCTCCTTAGATAATTCTTCTACAGACTTGGCTGTAAGAATTCTATTCTAGTATAGCAGAATTTGGCTTTTTATTCTTGTATTTTATAGATTTTTAGGAAACTTTTTTATTTCGTAATATTAAAACGTTTTCTGTAACACTTTAGTGATTTTTCAGTAGAGAAAACCTTTCGGTTAAAAAGCTGAAAAGCAACGAGAATGTGCTTCGTAAATTAGTGTTTTGGAAAACTACGAGCACCTTCGGATATCTTCATAGGAACAACAATAGCTATACCGGAACGAGCCTCGGTCTCGTTTCCTATCGAGCTTCAAACTGACTCTAGGAAATCAATTTCCAGAGTCAGTAATTCACATCGATTATGATCGCTATTATTATTCCTATAGAATCCGAAGGCTCTTCGTTTTTCAAAAATCGATTCGCACTTGTTTCTCCCATTCCAGCTAAGGATGCTTTTGACAAAAATAATCATCGAAATCTAGAAAAAGAATTACGAAAAAGTTTGAAAATCAAATGCAAGAATAAAAAGAAATTCTTGGGAGGGGGGCAAATATACCATATATGGACATGGCCAAATTTGTTCATTTTAGGCTTATCCTTTTCTATTTTTGCGCACAAAAAAACCACCGGAAAACCGGTGGTATCAAAGTTTAAGTTAAATTATAGTTTAACTACGTTAGCTGCTTGTGGTCCACGAGCGCCTTCTTCAACATCGAATTGAACTGCTTGTCCTTCTTCTAATGTTTTGAATCCTTCTGATTGGATTGCTGAGAAGTGTACGAATACATCGTTTCCACCTTCACGTTCGATAAACCCAAAACCTTTTTCTGAGTTAAACCATTTTACTGTACCTTGTTCCATGAACATTTCCTCCTTGTGCCATAGCACTTGTTATTGATATTCTTGCTAATGGTTCGAAAGGAGTAATATCTTACACAATTTCTTTACATAACAAAAACACAAGCTAAGTATAACATCTCACAGGCAAATTTGCAAGAGTATTTCCGATTTCACTGAGAATTAAGTAGAACAATTGCCGTTTCGTGCGTTTTTTCCGAATCGTTTCGTTAATTTTCAATATTATTTTTCGTGAAAATTGAAAACAATCTGTTTTCATCTTTTCCTAAAATTCAACTTTTCACATTCTTTTGAGTCGTTTTTAAAAAGCCCCGAATTCTTTTAAAGAAATATACTCCTCTCCTCCGACGACAAAATGATCTAGAAGCTCAATCCCCATGAGTTCCCCGCACTCCATCAAGCGACGCGTAAAATCGATATCCGCTTGCGAGGGCTCGGGGTTCCCGCTTGGGTGATTATGCCCAATAA
>JABZYY010000113.1 GCA_015264885.1 Streptococcus sp.
ATATTATACTAAGTTATATATCGAAAAGTTTCTATATCCTCTATCATAAATCAATACGCCCAGCATTTATAAGTAACACTGAGCGTATAATCATTTATATAACTTCTAATGTATCAATATCGATATTCTTATTAATCGATAATAAACATAAAACTTTTCTTGTAACATTTTTGTTACAACTAATGGCTAATGCATCTGCATATATATTCAGTTGCTCTTTATATTTACGCACGATGCCTTGAATTCCTTCTGTAGAATCCACAACATAATCTGTCTTATAGTCAAATACGATAATCTCATCATCTAATTCGATATATCCATCGATAATCCCGTGAATCATCATCAAATCATCTGTCTGAATGGATTTAAAAAATTCATTTGCTTCCAGTACATACGAAAATGCTTGCTCCCGTACTAATCCATGTGAATTTTGCACAATCCATTGACCAAATGGTGATTGGAAAAATTCGTAAGCCTGTGTTACAGGAACTTTTGCAGCAACTTCTGGTGTAATTTCATTGGAATCCACTAAAACTTTGAGTAATTGTTCCAATGACTCTAATGTAATTTCACTTGCAAAGTCTACCTTCTGCATTAATAAGTGAAGAGCACTACCTCTTTGTGCGCCTGAAACCGATGCTGTAGCGGTTTCCATAAATCGTGGTTGCTCCAATGTAGGAGAGAGGTAGATTGCTCTTCTCCCCTCTTCTATCAAGCTATTTTGCGATAGTTCTTCGATAATTGGATCCTCAAGGACACGTTTTAGTTCTGATACACTTTGATAGCTTGTTGTTTTACTTTCAGTTTCAAATTGATAGTTTTGCTGAATTTTTTGAATCATTTGTTGTACTCGAGACTTCAATTCACGTGGAGAATCTTCTTCACTGTAATATTCATGCCAATCTTCTTGGAAGACTTCTTTACCGCTGATTTCCTGAATATATTGCTGACTCTTAGTTACGATATCCGGCTTTGCAACAATTTCAGGAGTAATCTTGTATTGTTCTCGAATAGCACTCAGTAGCATCCAACTAAGGAATGTGCCACTCTTGAAACGTGCTTGATATGGTAAAATTTCGCTAGATTCATTGATTAAAAAGGCGTATTTCTTCTTAAAGGACTCGTAGTTTTTAAGCGTACCGACAATAATCAGCTTTTCCCGTGCACGCGTCATTGCTACATATAATTTACGCATCTCTTCAGATAATAATTTCTTCTTCTCGAAATTTCTTGTGGCTACAGCTTGAACGGTTGGGTACGTAATGCGTGTGCTTAAATCAAAGTAATTCGTGCCTACACCAATCTCATCAGAGCACATAATAGATGCTTTTAAGTCCTGCATGTTAAATTTACGATTGGTGTCAATTAAGAATACAACAGGGAACTCTAACCCTTTACTTGCGTGAATCGTCATCACTTGAACAGCGTTTGACTCTGTTGCAATCGGTGCTTCGTCTAAGTCTTTTTCTTTCTTTTGTAGTGCTTCTATAAAGCGAATAAAGTTACGAACGCCTTTAAAACTACTTGATTCATACTGATGAGCGTGTTCGTATAAAGCATGTAAGTTTACAGCTCTTTGCGCACCGTTGGACTGCCCATGAACATATTCTAAATAATGCGTATCCATATAAATTTCCCAGATTAGCTGAGCGATGGATTCATTATTAGCGCTGTCTCTCCATGTATTTAACAATGTTAAAAATCCTTCTAGACGCTCTTTAATGTCTAATTGTTGCTTAGAATCGTAATAATCGACTTCTCGAAGTTCAAAATTTGAAACAAACTGGCAAACTGCTTCGTAGTAACTTGTATTTTTCGATAACTTACGAATGTGAGCCAAAGCGATCTCATCTAGTCCGACAAGTCCTGAACGCAATACAGCGACTAATGGGATATCTTGTAATGGATTATCAATTACTTTTAATAAAGAAACCATCGTCGTAATCTCTGTACGTTTAAAGTATGATTGCGCCTTTTGAACGTTTACTGGAATCCCATAAGCAGCAAAAATCGCCTCAATCTTATCATTATTGCTCTTGGTTGATGATAGAATCGCAAAATCTCCATAATTTACAGGTCGCTTTGCATCCGCCTTCTCATTCATCACTTCAAAAGGAGTCTTTATCATCTCTTGGATGCGTTGCGCAACATAATGAATCTCATTTTCTACTTTTTCGAACCCTTCAGCTTCCTCTGGCGTTTCAGCATCTTCGTTTAAATCCATATCTTCAATAAGAATGATTTCACTCGATTTATCGTCATCTTGAGAATAAGAGAGATTCCCTGTTTTAAGTGCAGCGACATCGTCATATTCCACTTGTCCCAATTCTTTATTCATAATTTGTTGGAATACTTTATTTGTAAAGGAAAGAACCTCATCTCTAGAACGGAAATTCTCTGCTAGAACAATTCTCTCCCCACTCTTTCCTTCGGCGTATGCTTCATATTTTTCACGGAATAGAGACGGGTCTGCTAGACGGAAGCCGTAGATAGACTGTTTTACGTCCCCTACCATAAAACGGTTATCGGGCTTACTTACAAGCTCTAAAATCGCTTCTTGAACACGGTTAACGTCTTGATACTCATCTACCATGACTTCTTTGAAGTGATTTTGATAGTATTCGGAAGCAATCTTTTGGCCATTTGAATCCAATTTTGTCAAAATTCTCAAAGTATCATGTTCTAAATCCGAGAAATCAAGCTTATTTAATTGATGTTTTTCATCTTGGAATCGGTCATAGAACATCACAGCGATATCTGAAAGTTTCGCTAAAATTCGATTTACTTTTGTCATTTGTTGCAGTTGAACTTCCGGAGAAATCGAAAAGTAATCCTCTTTGATTTTTTGGAAATCTTTTTTTAAGCCTTCACGAATCGCTTTAATCTCATCGAGACTTTCTTTTACCGATTCATCCACTTTGGCTGTGGACCAGTTCTTAAATTTTCTATCTGCCAATGTTTGATACGCAAAAACGTAAGATTCTTCTTGTATATGTACAAGGACGGCTTTTACAAAATCTAAATCATCTTCTAAAACAGCTTGATGCTTAGGTGCGCCAAGAAGTTCGATTTCTTTAAGAAGTTGATCATATTGAGTAACAAGGTAACTTAACTCTTCGATTAATGCTGGTTTTACGTACGTTTTAACGAAAGGTGTTGAAGCGTAATCGCTTCCGACTGAATAATTCTCTGTTAAATTGGATAACCATGTTTTAGGTTCTCTTTTAGAACGTGAATATTGATATAGGCGATAGACAGTATTGGTGATGCCGTCGTCCGAACGGTCGTTTGAGAACGTTGCAAAAACTTCTACGTATTCAGGTTGCTCAAGAAGCTCCTCTTCTAGAGTTCTCCAGACTTTTTCTTGCAATAGTTGCCCTTCGATTTCATCCATCATCGTAAATACTGGATCAATACCCGCT
>JABZYY010000114.1 GCA_015264885.1 Streptococcus sp.
CCTGTTCAATACAGGGAAGCATCCATGTGTTCAGCTTAATTTAAAAATGTGTCCAGGATTCTGGGTACATATCATTTTTAGGGGGGCTTTTTTGAAAAAATTTCCGTTAGGAAATTTTTCTTTCTTATCTTGATACTATATACAATCAACAGCGTTTTTAAAAGATGCCGTTAAGTATTGATACAAAAAGAAAAACCTTGCTTTTTTAGGATCTCATTTTCAGGTGCTTATGATTGCGTAAATCCTTCTCAGTAGAATACGTGACAAGTGCTTTGGGATGTGGGGTAAATTATTGGAGGTAGAGTACGTGACACAAGTCGTGATATACTATAAAAAAACTTCTGGGTAGAAAGTGGGAGTCTAATGAACATAACAAGAAAAATAATAAAGGGAATAGTTGCTGTATTAATTCTTATAGGTTTGGTTATAGGTGGAATAAAAATCATGCAACAAGTTCAGTATAATGAAATGGTCAACACTGTAAAAAGTGAAGAAGTGAAAAATATTATTGAAAATAATTTAAAGCTAAGACATGAAGATGCTTTAAAGAACGGTGATGTGATTCAATCCTATCAGATTGATATGGATTCCATTAAACATAGTCCAATGGGTGGGATTATCTTTAAAGTTTATATTAATAATGATAAACAGTTATACGTTCATTTCTTAATAAACAAAGACTCAAGAACCGGTAAATTAGTTAATGAAGGTGGCGGGACTTCTGAAAAATTCAGTGAATTGATGAGAAATCAAAAGTAGTGAATATGAGTTCGTAAACAAGAGAGTATAAATCATCGGTAGTGATGAGATATACTCTTTTCTTAATTTATACGAAAGAATGCGTTTTTAGGAATAACCATTGGAAAATTCGAAACTATATAGATTTCCTTCTAGATTATGTGGAATTAGAATTTTTATGGAAAGAAACGGGTTCATACATTTGAAAAATTTTTAAAGGTAGGAAAGGATTTCTAAAAAGGGGTTTGGAATTTTCCATAAAAATCAATTCGAGCTTCAAAGTCCATTCTTAAAATAGAAGTGTGAAGAATGAATCGAATGGAGATGAAAATCATGATGGTTTCAAACGGAAAAAAGAAATTCTTACTAGCGGCTGCGCTCGTTGGGCTTAGTGCTGCGACGCTCGCGCCGACAAATGTGGTAAACGCGGATGAGATTTACTACGAAAATCAATATGGAGCGAATCAAAACTATCTTCGCTATGAAGCGGTGGACGGTCAGTTGAAGGATGCGGAAATCGTCAATAACCGTGCATTTGATACATTGGCGTATGAAGCTTCTGATAATTCATATGTAAAGGTGGATAATAAAGGAAGTGTGACGTTCACGGCGAAGGAAGGCGCTGATGGATTAACGATGCGCTATTCCATTAAAGATGGAGACAAAGGGGAAGTCAAGGTTTATGTGAATGGCAATCTAATGCGCACTTTCTACTTGGATTCGAGCTCTGCCTATCAATATGTGGATGGAAGTAATGTCTACGATACAAAGGCGACGGATCATAGTCATGCGCGCTTTAGTTTTGACGAAGTGCATGGATTCTTCGGGGTCCACGTGAATCCTGGAGACACAGTGACGATTGAAAATAATGGCGTTGAATTGGCGCTAGATTTTGTGGAGTTAGAAAATGTTCCTGCACCTATCCCTCAACCAGAAAATAGTATTTCAATCACAGATTCAGCGTATGGTGCAGAAGATGGAAAAGATAGTACAGTTGCTTTTGAAAAAGCGTTAAAAGCAGCGATTGAACAAAAGAAAACTCTTTATATTCCAGTGGGAGAGTTCAAAATTAACAAAAAAATTGATTTTACTGCTGATGGCTTAACGGTTACAGGGGCAGGAATGTGGTATTCGAAATTGAATTTCACAACGAATGCAAAAGGACAAGGCGGTTTCGAAATCGGCCACAATTCAAACCGATTGACGTTTAGCAACTTTGCGATGACATCAGCCTTAACGTCACGTTATGACCATTTAGATGATAAGGCTCAATACAAAGCCTTTGCGGGAAGCTTCGGTAAAGATTCAAGAATCGACCATATGTGGATTGAGCACTTCGAATGTGGAGCTTGGATTGGCGACTATGCCTCAATAGGTATGAGATACACGGATCATTTGGTGATTGAAAATAGCCGTATCCGCAATAACTTAGCGGACGGGGTGAACTTTACGCAAGGAACACGTAATTCTGTAGTGCGTAACTCGAATATCCGTAACAATGGGGATGACTCGCTAGCGACGTTCTCAAGTAGTATTCATACCAAGGAATATGCGGAGAATAATTCATTTGAACATAATACGATTGAACTTGGTTGGAGAGCCGGTGGTGTTGGTATTTTCGGCGGGAAAAACCATAAAGTAACGAATAACTTGATTAAAGATAGCCGTGGTGGCGCTGGAATTCGTGTGTCAACGGTCTTTGCGAATGAAGGCTTTGGACTCGGGTTTGATGATAATAACGAGATTTTAATTAAGGATAACATGATTGTAAATTCAGGAACGACGAATGATTTCTATTGGCCTCATTCAAAACCTCGTAGTAACATCGACTTTGAAGAAACATTTGGACCTATTAAAGGCATTACGGTGCAAAACAATGTATTCGTGAACCCGGTGTATACGGATGAGGCGATTACGCATGCCGGTGTGGAATTAGATGGAAAAGTTAAAATCATTGATTCAAAGGTTCAAGGAAATACCTCTTCGGATCCTTATAAAGTAGATGCAAGCATGAGCCATTCTGTTGAAAACGGAAAAGAAGTGTATAACTTTACGTACGGAAATCAACCAACCTTCCTTCCAGAAAACAGCACGGCGTTTGAGCGTGACTACAACTATCGTGGCGAACGCGAAGTGGACGGACACATCCTACGCTTCTGGGAGCACAAATAAATATTGAAGAAAAAAGCATTGCTGGCTTTCCGGGACTGACCCCAAAAAGTGAGAATTTAATAAAAAGACACCTCCATGTGCATTTGATTATATTGTGCCAAATCCAACTTGGAGGTGTTTTTATTTAGTTCTCATTTACGGGGGTCAGTGCCAAAAAACACTTGACTTAATTAATGAAAAGGGTCATACTATGTTCAAGCGAATACTTGAATGATATTGAGGTAAGAATATGATTAAAAAAGATACTTGTGAAATTTATTGTTATGACGAAGAAAAGGTCAATCGAATACAAGGTAATTTACAGACAGTAGATATTTCTAGTGTTGTCCAAATGTTAAAAGCTATTGCAGATAAAAATAGAGCAAAAATTACCTATGCATTGTGTCAAGATGATGAACTGTGTGTGTGTGATATTGCAAATATTATAGGTGTTACGGTTGCAAATGCCTCTCATCACCTACGAACGCTCCATAAGC
>JABZYY010000115.1:0-243 GCA_015264885.1 Streptococcus sp.
ACATAACTGCAATCGTTACAGCATAAATCGTTAACTGCATGATTGGATTATTCCACATTACGACATACATTGCATGTAGGGCACGTTCTCTAAATGTAGAGTTTTCTTTACCGAATTTTTTCTTCTCGAACGTTTCACGTACGAATGATTTTACAACGCGAATTCCGATAAAGTTTTCTTGTAATGTACGGTTGATGCCGTCTGTTGCTTGTTGTAATTTTCTAAAACGTGGAAATGCTGTAG
>JABZYY010000115.1:253-3380 GCA_015264885.1 Streptococcus sp.
GATAAACATCATTGGCGCACGCGCTAAAATACGCATCGTCATAATGGATGTATTTTGAATGTTGTTAACGTCACTCGTCATACGCGTAATTAAGGAAGCATTTGAGAAGTGATCGATGTTCTTAAATGAGAAAGCTTGAATTTTCTTCATTTCAGCAGAACGTAATTCTGCAGCTACCCCTGTACCTGCAATCGATGCAAATTTCGCACCAAGTACTCCGGCTGAAAGAGATACAATCGCAACTAGAACCATAATGAATCCTTGTTGCACAACAAAGCCTAAGTCTTTGTTTGGAATCCCTTCGTCGATAATTTGCTTCATAATAATCGGTTGCGCTACTTCACAGAGCACCTCGATTAAGATGGCAAAAAACGCTAAGAAAGGATATTTTTTATACTTACTAAAAAACGGAATAATCTGTTTTAGCATTTTTTCACTCCTTTTTAATGATTTTTGATAATAAAAAACTGCCCTTGAGTTCCTCTCAAAGACAAGCAATTAGCTACGAATTACTATATTCAGTTTAACAATCTTTCTATTGGTTTTCAATAGATTGCCCTTCAAAATTTAATTGAATTTTCATTTTTACTTTACAATCTTTTCTGCTTATGCAACGAATACTAGCTTCAACTTTTACACTTCGAATGTGCCTGTGTTTTGTGTTTAGACCGCGATTTATGGTACAATGAGCGCAACGAAATTTTAGAAAGCGAGGGACTCAAGTGTCCACAATTCAATACATTAGTACACGAGACACAAACAACCGCGTTACAGCTTCGCAAGCCATTTTAAAAGGAATTGCTGAAGACGGTGGTTTATATGTACCAACTGCCCTCCCAGAAGTAACTCTAGACTGGGAAGTGTTAAAAACGCAAAGTTATCAAGAAATTGCCATCGAAATTTTATCTGCATTTTTAACAGATTTTACAAAAGAAGAAATTACAAACTGCGTGCATTCAGCGTACGATACAACATTTGATACAAAAGAAATCGCACCAGTGAAGAAAGTTGGCGACCGTCATTTCATGGAACTCTTCCACGGAAGAACTATCGCCTTCAAAGATATGGCACTATCCATCTTGCCATACTTACTGACAACTGCTGCGAAGAAAAACAAATCTGACAAAGAAATCGTGATTCTAACAGCGACATCAGGAGACACTGGGAAAGCTGCCCTTGCAGGATTTGCGGACGTACCTCATACAAACATCATCGTCTTCTATCCAAAAGGTGGCGTAAGTACCATCCAAGAACGCCAAATGGTCACACAAGCAGGCGACAATACATTCGTCTACGGTGTAGAAGGAAACTTCGATGACGCACAAACAAAAGTTAAAGAATTATTCGCGGATAAAGAACTAAACGCAACACTTGCAGAAAAAGGATTCCAATTCTCTTCTGCAAACTCGATTAACATCGGACGCCTTTGCCCACAAATCGTGTACTACGTATTCGCGTATGCACAACTAGTAAAAGACGGCACTCTTACTATTGGCTCCCCAATGAACGTTGTCGTTCCAACGGGTAACTTCGGTAACATCCTAGCAGCCTACTACGCAAAAGGTATCGGTGTTCCAATTAACAAACTCATCTGCGCTTCAAACGAAAATGATGTGCTAGTTGATTTCTTCCAAACAGGAACATACAACCGACTACGTGAATTTAAATTAACAAGTTCTCCAAGTATGGATATTCTTGTTTCAAGTAACCTTGAGCGTTTCGTCTTTGAATTAACAGGACGTAGCTCGCAGGAAACAAATGCACTCATGACTTCCCTAAAAGAAAACGGAAGCTACTCTGTTCCAAATACAGACACTGCTCTATTCCAACAATTTTGTGGAAACCGTGCGAGCCAAGAAGAGACAGCTCAAACGATTCATGATGTATTCACAAACGTGCATTATTTATTAGATCCACACACTGCAGTTGCAGATGCTGTGTATGATAAATACAAGAAAGAAACGGGAGACGCAACTCCAACAGTGGTCGTATCGACAGCAAGTCCATACAAATTCCCACAAAGTGTTCTTTCAGCACTAGACGTGGATACAAACCAAACGGATGCTAAATTAATGGAAGCTATTCAACAAGAAAGCGGCATTGCCATTCCAACAGCTGTCACAAGCGTATTGGATGCGCCAATCCGTCATACAAAAGTCCTTTCAATCGAAGGCATGAAACAATCTGTTCTTGATTCATTAAATATTCAATAAAACAAATAAAGACAAGAAATCGTTGAAACGACGATTTCTTGTCTTCTTTTTTATTCTCCTGTTAAGAAGCCTTGTGCTTTAAGTACATCAAGCATTTCCGCACGCTTAGCTCCAAGCGTGTGGTATTTTGTAGACACTTGTTTTGTAAAGGCATCTACACGACGATTCGCATCACGAAGGTCGTAGTATTCTGTCACAGTCGCATCATACTCTTTTAATTCTTCCAAAGGATTCTCAAGGTCTTTGTATCCATTTTCCATATGAATTACTTCTTTGGGAAGGCGTGGTTTTAATTGAGGCTCTTGATCCGGCCAGCCCACAGCAAGTCCAATCGCAGGATACGTATATTTTGGTAAGTTTAACAACTCAACGACTTTAGCTGTATCGTTAAAGAAACTACCGAGGTAAACAGCCCCCATTCCTAGAGATTCTGCTGCCACAACCACGTTTTGAGCCGCAATCACCGCATCTGTTAATCCAGATACGAAACGGTCTGCGCTGCCTTGAACGCCCACTTCTTGTCCTAGAGCTTTAGCAATCTCCGTATTACGACGTTGGTCAACTACAAACACGAATAAATGTCCGCTAGTCGCCACATAAGGTTGTCCACTAACAGCCGCTAATGCTTTCTTCAACTCTGGGTCTGTCACACTAATAATCGAATAGGCTTGTAAGTACATGCTTGTTGATGTTCTTTGCGCTACTTCTACTAGTAAATCCACTTCCTCTTTTGTCAGCGGTTGGTCTTTAAACGCACGAATCGTACGGTGATTTAATTGTGTTTTGATAGTTTCATTCATTTTGATTACTCCTTTGTATCAAAAAAAGAGTCGACTGTGATATGTACCCCCTTTACTGGACAAACCAGTAAAGGGGGTATTTATTATGCGTTACTCATTTGAGTTCAAAATGAA
>JABZYY010000116.1 GCA_015264885.1 Streptococcus sp.
TGTCGGGAA
Organism: Streptococcus sp.; assembly: GCA_015264885.1. Lineage (GTDB taxonomy): Bacteria > Bacillota > Bacilli > Lactobacillales > Aerococcaceae > Granulicatella. The sequence continues at coordinate 10 of JABZYY010000116.1, forward strand.
TAATCCTAATAAGAATAAGCTTCCCCATTTCATCAATCCACCATGTTTTTCAGGGATTGTTTGCGCACGGAACAATGAGTAAACCAATGCCCAGCGAACTTGTTTCTTACGTTCTGATTCTGATTTTGGATAATAATCTAGTGGAAGGATATCAATTGCTAAACCATGCGGTACGTCTAAGTCCGCTTGATAAGGTTTCACGCAAGTCGTTTCTTTATCACGAATCGTCACAAACAAATTACGGTCTAAGTAATGTTCGTCACTGTTTGACATCACATAACGCGCGTCTGCTTCTTTTGGCCACAATTCGATGAGTTTTTCATAATCTTTTCGTGGCATAAAGAAATCTAAATCATCATCCCAAGGGATAAAGCCTTTATGGCGAAGTGCTCCAATGGCCCCACCACCGCATAAATAACATAATAATTCATGTTGCTTACAAAATGACACAAAGTATTCAGCCATTTCTAAACATTTCTCTTGTAATGGTTCCATGTTTTCCTCACTTTCTAAATATCCCATTTAGCCACTGTTTTAAATGGCGTTAATTTATCTTCCTCGAAGAAATGATAAATATCTTTCATCTCTTGGATTGGATTTGATTCAAAAATAATTAAGTTTAAACGTGCATGCACTTTTGGATCTGCCATAAATTGAACAGCCTCTTCAAAGTCCTTACGACCTGAACGAGAGCTTCCGACCCATGTTAATCCTTTTTCAAGAATGTCACGTGTGTTTAATGGTACTTCGAACTCGCTAACCCCCATCATGACAACCGTACCTTGAGGTTGAATATGACGGATAATTTCACGGTATGCATCTTGAGTTCCGCTGCCTCCCACACATTCAATGGCGTGGTCGAATGTAAAGTCTTCTGGAAGATTGCTCACATCATACACTTCATCTACAAATGAGAATAACCGTAACTTCTCAGGATCTTTACCAACAATGATAATCGTAGAGTCTGGGAATTTTGCTTTTGCAATCGTTGCTACAACATATGCTAAACTTCCTGAACCCCATACGACGATACGATTACGGCGGCTATGTGCTACTTTATCAAAACGGCGAAGTCCATGAACGCCGACTGACACAAATTCAGAAATGGCAGCGACTTTATCTGGCACATCTTCGTATTTCACTACACGGTCGATTGGAATCGTCACAAATTCGCGCATGAATCCATCATGACCACTTGAACGGAAGTATGTTCCATTCACGTAGTTTTCGTAAAATTCAGTGTTATGGTCAAAGTCACGTGGTGGTTGGTTTGGAATCATCACCACATGATCGCCTGGTTTATACGTTCCTGTTGGATCCGCAACAACAATCCCACAACATTCATGAATCAATGCCATTGGTAATTTCTTCTGCAAAATTTTAGCAGGACGTGTTCCTTGGAAGTAACGTTGGTCGGCGTGACATAAAGCTAAGTAGTTTGGTCGAACCACTACAGTATCTTCTTCATAGAATGACACATCTTCATATTTAATTGAGAAAAACGATGGACGAATGAGTTGATACACTCGATTAATCATTTTAAATCTCTCCTAACATCGCTTGCGCAATTTTCAAATCTGTTACTGTCGTAATTTTAATGTTTGAGTATTCACCTTCGACAAGAGCTACTTTCACATCGTTAACCACGAATACTTTACATGCATCTGTCAAGATTTCTTTGACATCATCTGTAAGGCTATCATACAAGTCTGTAAATGCTTGAATCTTAAATGTTTGAGGTGTTTGTCCTTGATACATATGCGTTCTGTTTGGAATAGAAGAAATCACTTTTCCATCAACCGATTCTACAATTGTATCATTGGCCATCACTACAGTATCCGCAACGTCATAGTTCTTCATCGCTTCAATATTGTCGACAATCATACGATAAGAAACGAACGGACGCACCGCATCATGTGTAATCAATACATCTTCAGGTGAAAATAATCCGCTATTTTTGATGTCCGCAATAATACTTAAGATGCTATCATTACGATTTCCACCACCGCTAACGACACGGATTTTGTCTTTATTCGTCAAAATATGTTTATCTAATAAATCATTGAAGTAGCTTACCCAGTTTGGATGAACCGCTACATAGACAACATCTACATCTGGAACAAACAAGAATTTTTCGACTGTGTGAATAATAATTGGTTTGTTTCCTAATGGTAGAAATTGTTTTGGCATTTCTTGGATTCCCATACGAGTTCCGGTTCCACCGGCTAAAATCCCAGCATAAATCATTTTATACACCTCTTATTTCCCCTATTAAGGAGTTGTTAAATAATATAAATCTTCTCTTTGTTGTAGTAATGGATATGTTTGAACAGTTGGTTGTCCCATTAATTTACGAATCGAATTACTTACTCCAAGTAACACTTCATCCGTTGCATAAGAGTAATAAATTTGCTCTCCTGCATTGTTTGTTAATAATAACTGTCTTTCTTCGATAAATGTTTGTGATAAATTATTTCCTGCGATGGCAGGACCATATGTGTTTTTAAGGGCCATCACTTGTCCAATTGGCAAGTCCGTTTTCACGTTTTTACTTACCGCATTCAATAATTGCTCGAAGTTTGTAACAGAATTAAATGTCATCAATTTCTTAACGAGTTCCTCGATAACGATACGTTGACGTTTTTGACGTCCTGTATCTCCTTCTGGATCGTCATAACGCATACGCGCAAAACGTAAGGCACTTTCACCATCAAGCAGTTCAGTCTTTCCTTCAACGAAAGAACGGCCTTCGTACGTAAATGTAAGTGGACTTGTCACTTCAATTCCACCGACAGCGTCGACGAATTCCATTAACCCTTCCATGTTAATTTGCACATAGAAGTCAATCGTTGTATCTAACATCTTCTCAACTGAATTAATAACCATTGGGGCCTTTCCATAAGCAAAAGCGTGGTTCAATTTATCATAACCACCCGTTCCTACGATTTCAGTGTAAGTATCACGAGGCAGACTCAATAATTGAGATTTCTTCATTGATGGATTAACGGTTAATAGTAGCATCGTATCTGAACGTCCATCTTCTTCCGTACGTCCATACGCGCCATTATCAATCCCTAATAATAATATGTTAATTGGTTTTGCGTTTTTAATAATGTCGTTTGCTTCTTGCTCTGTACGGTTTCCGACATCTTGAGTAATCGTGTTAATCGTATGGTTAATTCGACTTGCGTAGTAAGTTCCCACTACTGCAATAATAGCTAGTAACAGAATTAAAATGAAACCAATACGTCCACGTTTCTTTTTCTTTTCTTGACGTCTCCCTTGTCGGGTCCATTCATTTGATTCGTTCATATTTACACTCCAATACTTTTAAGGGTTTTGTTTTTGTGTAGGTTG
>JABZYY010000117.1 GCA_015264885.1 Streptococcus sp.
AATCAAAGAGAACAACAATAACGGAGGTGAACGAATTGGAAGGATTAAAAGGATTTTTAGATCAAAGAGGAGCTTCGCAAGGCATGCCGAACATGCAAAACATCGAAAAAGAAATCTTTGAAGATGAAGATGTAAAAGCTTTTCTTGAGCAACATAAAGAAGAATTGACTCCCGAAGCTATTCGTAAAGGAATGTCTGCGTTATTGGAGTTTCGAATGGAAAGAGATGCCAGAAAGAATCACAAGGAAGTGAAAGCTCCAGGCCTCGAACCATGTTTAGAAGTGCATAATGGATTTATTTTGGTGAATTACAAACGTACTGAAGAAGCGATTCGCCAGGAAAGAGAACGCAAGCGTAGACGACTGATTCATTCGATTAATATGCCGAAAAATATCGCAGAAGCTCGCTTTTCAGATACGGCTCTTACAAAAGAGAGAGAAGATGTCATTCGAGAGTTATTGAATTTTATCGAAGCTTACAAAACGGACAGCACTACATACCATAAAGGTTTATACTTAGCAGGGCCATTTGGCGTTGGTAAAACATATATGATGGGAGCTTTAGCAAACGAGCTTTCTGAGAACGGCATTGAAACGACGCTTGTCAATGTTCCAACGTACAGTGCAGAAATTAAACAAGCCATTGCGACAAATACCGTTGAAGCGAAATTAGTATCGATTAAAAATACACCAATCTTAGTGTTGGATGATATCGGTGCGGAAATGAATAGCGCATGGTTTAGAGATGAAGTGTTGATGGTCATTTTACAACACCGTATGTTGCAAGAATTACCAACGTTCTTCACATCGAACTTCACAATTGATCAGTTAGAAGCTCACTTTGCACATTCAAACAAAGGAGACCAAGAGCTTCTTAAAGCAAAACGTCTCGTAGAACGTATTCGTTTCTTGGCAAAAGAGTATTTTGTCGATGGACAAAATCACAGAAATCCATCATAGATGAAAATGCTTGAAAATATGAAAGATTAGTGGTTAAATACTAATGAACTAAATATTTTGAAAATGATGAAAAAGACAAGAAACTATCTCTTGGTTACATTTCAGCGAGAAGTGGGTTGGTGCAACACTTCATCCGGAATAGTTTTACCACTTTTGAATCTTTGCTTGAATTCAGTAGAGCAAGGCGCGTCGGAGCGTTATTCCGTTGAGGTTCATCTTTTTTGATGAACAAATTTGGGTGGAACCACGTAGAATATGACGTCCCATAGTTTGCAGTAGCAGACTATGGGATTTTTTGTTTATTTCAGAAATTTCAAAAAGAAAGAAGGAAGAAAATGTCAATGATTAAAATTACTTTTCCAGATGGTGCCGTTAAGGAGTTTCCAAAAGGAATTACAGTAAAAGAAGTTGCAGAAAGCATTAGCAAAAGTTTAGCGAAAAAAGCATTAGCAGGTAAAGTGAACGGAGAATTAGTAGACTTCGATCGTCCAATCGAAGAAGATGCTTCTATCGAAATCGTTACACCAGATCACGAAGATGCATTAGGAATCTTACGTCACTCAACAGCACATTTATTAGCACACGCATTAACTCGTTTATACCCAGGAATTCACTTCGGAGTTGGACCTGCGATTGAAACAGGATTCTACTACGATACTGATATGCCAAATCAATTAACAGAAGATGCTCTTCCAGAAGTGGAAGCAGAAATGATGAAAATCGTTAAAGAAAACTACCCAATCGTTCGTCGTGAAGTAAGCCGTAAAGAAGCGTTAGAAATCTTCGCAAACGACCCTTATAAAGTAGAATTAATTAACGGTTTACCAGAAGATGAAACAATCACTGTATACCAACAAGAAGACTTCGTAGACTTATGTCGTGGTATCCACGTTCCTTCAACAGGACGTATTCAAGTCTTCAAATTATTATCACTTGCAGGGGCTTACTGGAGAGGAAACTCTGATAATAAGATGATGCAACGTGTATACGGAACTGCATTCTTTGATAAAGCAGACTTAAAAGAATTCTTGAAAATGCGTGAAGAAGCCAAAGAACGTGACCACCGTAAATTAGGAAAAGAATTAGATTTATTCATGATTAGCCAAGAAGTAGGTTCAGGATTACCATTCTGGTTACCAAAAGGGGCTACAATCCGTCGTACAATCGAACGTTACATCGTTGATAAAGAAATCAGCCTTGGATATCAACACGTGTACACTCCAGTTATGGCTGATGTAGGTCTTTACAAAACTTCAGGTCACTGGGCTCACTATCAAGAAGATATGTTCCCACCAATGGACATGGGTGATGGCGAAATGCTTGTATTACGTCCAATGAACTGCCCTCACCATATGATGGTTTATAAAAACCACATCCACAGCTACCGTGAATTACCAATTCGTATTGCTGAATTAGGAATGATGCACCGTTATGAAAAATCAGGTGCGTTATCTGGTTTACAACGTGTACGTGAAATGACTCTTAACGATGGACATACATTCGTTCGTCCTGACCAAATTAAAGACGAATTCAAACGTATCTTAGACTTAATCCGTGAAGTATATAACGACTTCAACGTAAAAGATTACCGCTTCCGTTTAAGCTATCGTGATCCTGAAGATAAACATAAATACTTCGATGACGATGAAATGTGGAACAAAGCTGAAACAATGTTAAAAGAAGCGATGGATGAAATGGGATTAGAATACTTCGAAGCTATCGGTGAAGCAGCATTCTACGGTCCTAAATTAGATATTCAATTCCGTACTGCAATGGGATTAGAAGAAACAATGTCTACAATCCAATTAGACTTCTTATTACCAGAACGCTTCGACTTAACATACGTTGGTGAAGATGGAGATAACACTCACCGTCCAGTGGTTATCCACCGTGGGGTTGTTTCAACTGCAGAACGTTTCGTAGCTTACTTAATCGAAGAATACAAAGGAGCATTCCCAACTTGGTTAGCTCCAGTTCAAGCAACAATCATTCCTGTAAGTGTGGAACATCATTATGATGCTGCACGTGAGTTGAAAGAAAAAATGGCTCGCTTAGGAATGCGTGTAGAACTTGATGACCGTAATGAAAAAATGGGTTACAAGATTCGTGCATCTCAAACTCAAAAAATCCCTTATCAATTAGTAATTGGGGATAAAGAGGTTGAAGAAGGTGCTGTAACTGTTCGTCGTTATGGTTCTAAAGAAACTAAATCAATGACTGTAGAAGCGTACTTAGAATACGTAC
>JABZYY010000118.1 GCA_015264885.1 Streptococcus sp.
GTCGCGTCAACATATCTTCGACTATATTCAATCTCTTGCCGAACAAGGAACAACGATTCTTTATACGTCTCATTATATGGAGGAAATCGAAACCTTGTGTAAACGCGTCTTCATTCTCGATTTAGGAGAAGAAGTGGCGTATGGCACGAAAGAAGAAGTGAAAAAACTCGTGGGGCATACACAAACGGTAGCACTCACATTGGACCGCGTTCCTGATGGATTTGACGAAGTGTTGAAGAATAGCGAAAACGGCATTCAATTTGTAACAGTGGACGGCCAAGACGTGGAACTCACGATCGACCAAACGATTTTCTCGATGATGAAATTGATTGAGCAAGTCGAACAGGCACAACTCGTGATTAAATCCGTCAACGTAAAAGAAACAACATTAGAAGAGGCGTTCTTACAATTAACAGGAAAAACGCTTCGTGATTAAGGAGGACTTATGAGATATATTCGTTATATTAAAGCCAATTTAATATCCTCTCTGAAGTCTTTTCCAGCGCTACTACTCATGGTATTAATGCCATTTCTATTAACGCTATTCTTGGCGTTTACCACAAAGAGTGCCTTTAATCCATCTGATTTAACGATTGAAACGAAAATTTATATCGATAATCAAGACAAAGGGGCTTACGGAGAACAAATCGTGGCATTGTTTGAGAAGCTTACGGAGGAAAAACAAATTGCGCTAACTACTGTTAGAGAAAATGCGAAAATCATTGCGACGATTCCTTCGGATTTTACAGAGTCGATTCAAACGCGTTCGCAAGCAACTCCGATTACCATCGAGAAATCAGGGCGAACATCGAGTACGTCACTTGCGGTGTATGAATCGCTCTTGAAAACAGTGACTTCGCAATTATTAGAAGCAAGTTCGGTGATGCATGAAGTCGCAGAAAGTAAAAATGCATCCATTACACCCGAACAAGCAGCAGGGATGCTAGTGTCCTTACAACAGGAAATTGCAGCGGGGGCCTTCGAGACAGACCAAGTAGAAGCTGAATCCCAAGTGACTGCGAACCAACACTACGCAATTACGGGACTTGGATTCCTATTCATCGTGTTCCTTGAAACTGCAATGCGCTTTGGGGTACAACGAGAACTTAGCGGCCTTCGCAAACGTTTGAACGTATTGCCATTTAGCATTTGCGAAAGAGACAGACTCGATTTAGCCGTAAGTATGATTACGACGACGCTATTGTCATTCGTGTATATCGGCCTATGGAAAATCCTCGATCCAACAACTTTTGGAGGAAACATCGGCAGCATCTTTGTCCTTATTGTTTTCTATAGTTTAGTCTTTAATGTTCTTGGAAATTTACTCGGCAATTTCGTGACGGAGAAGAACCTACAAGCCTTCTCTACTGGAATCAACTTGGGCTACATGCTCTTATCGGGTCTCATCCCGCTAGATCGTATGAGTTCAACCTTTAGTTTCCTAAGCGGAAATCCGTTTCGAAAATTTACTTACACCCCATTTGTCGATGTGATGAATGGCGTGTCGATGAAAGGAATGGCTATGGTTGCCGCACCGATTATTTTAGTGTTAGGAGTAGCCTTTAACTGGTCATTGAAGAGAAAGGAGGCACGTCAATGAATCTTGTAAAAATGACAATCTTTCATTTGAAACGATTATTGAAAATGCCACTAATTCTCTTTACGATGATTGGAATGCCAGCTTTAGTTAATGGAATAATGATAGCGTCACAAGGAACAGTGGATACGAAAGCGCCAAGTACAGTCGCAAAAACAGTTGCCTTTGTGTTTGAAGAGGGAAATGATGAGTACCAAGAATTGATTGCGCCGTATCTTCGAGAAGAAAATGTGTATTCCGACTTAGACAGTGCCAAAGAGGCCTTGAAAAAAGGAGAAATGACCGTTATTTACCAAGTGCCTGCCAACTATTTACAGAAGGCGAAAGAAGGCCAGGTGCCGACGATTCGTATCTGGAATACGCAGCGCGGCACGAGAGACTTTCTTCTTGATGCACAGTTGACGAAGGTGTTAAAAGAAGTCATGCTAAACGCGAAGCTGCAACAAACAGGCGTATTGACGAAAGAAGAGACCTTACCAGAGAGTGACAATCAAATGGTGGTTACTATCGATGAAACTACGACAAGTGTTGCGAGTGGAGTAGTCATGCTCATCTCTCTCCTTTATGTCATAACGAATGCATCGGTGATTGCTTCGGACTGGATTAACTTCAAGAAGAGTCACGTGTTGAAACGCTCAGTCGTCTCTCCACGTTCGAATTTGGAAATCACGCTTTCGTTCTTATTGGCGTACTTTATCTTTATGTTTATCGTCAATATGCTCCTTATGGCAGCGATGGTCTTGACAGGATTCGTTCCAGAAATGAACTGGGGAGTGTTTACGGGACTATTAGCCGTAACGATTATTTACAGTCTCTGCCTAAACTTATTCTTCTTTAGAATTTTCAAATCACCAGGACACGCGACGACGTTCGGAGTGCTGTTTGTCATGGTGATGGCGGGTATTGGAATGCCAGCAGCGTTTGGGGATTTTGGAGGAAGTTGGCTCAGACTTGTGGCGTATATCAGCCCGATTTACTGGTTGTACAAGTCGATTGACCTTCAAACGCTCTTCCCATCCGTCTGGGTTATTCTTGCGATGGCAGGGGTCTACCTCACTGCAGGAAGCTACCGACTAGAACAGTATGTGCAAAATAAATAGGACGGACAAAAAACAGGATACTACAAGCTCCTATGGATATCTTCATAGTAGTGACAATAGCTGCACCGGATTGAGCCTTACGTCTCAATTCCTTTCAAGCTTCAAACTGCCGCTAGGAAATAAATTCCCAATCGGCAGTAATTCACATTGAATGCACACGCTATTGTTCCTACTATAGAATCCATGGAGCTTTTCGTATCCTGTTTTGTCCTTTTTTTCTGAAAAATTAATGGGGTGCTTTCTGGGTGAGGTGCCCCTTGAGATAAAAAGATGATGGGAAATTCGCTCTCAGGTTGAAAGAAAACAAAAAAGCAAAATGTAACTTATATGTTACATTTTGCTTTTTCTATTATTAGTCTTCTAAGTTTACGTTGTGGTACACTTTTTGAACGTCTTCGTTGTCTTCTAGAGCGTTAATCATGCGTTCGAATAAACGTAAGTCGTCTCCTTCAAGTGTTACTTC
>JABZYY010000119.1 GCA_015264885.1 Streptococcus sp.
AATCGAAGTGGACGATGCATCAGTTTCCATTTCATAAATGACTCCCTGCTCGTATAATTCACGACCGCTCATAAAACCATACGACGCTAAAAATCCTATCACCACCACTGTTAATCCTAACAGGACGGTAAGAATCCATATCCCCCATGTTCTTCTAAAAATCCCTTTATGCAAAACTATTCCACCTTCAATTTCTATTTCTTATCCTAGGAGTCTAAAATCTACTTTCAATCCTAAATTGTATTCTTCGTTTAAATATTCCACAAGATCTTTGAGACGTAATAATTGTCTTCTAAAGAGAATCGAATCGTATTTCTTATTTGCATATTCAAAACGCAAATGAACCCTCATGCCGCCTTTTCTTCTGTTCTCAAACACGAGATATGCCTTGCTGACTTCTGATAAGTCGACGACTGTAAAATTAATGTCGTAGCTCACAAGAATCCCTTCCATCACAAGGATTTTGAGTTTTGGATCGACATATTCCGCATCATCCAATAACTGCTTCATATTGTTCGCATAATCAGGGAAGTACGCATCAAAACGTGCATACTGCGCCTTCAAGCGACGCGTTTGATAAATTTGGAACCCAATAAGTCCAAGAACGATTGCAAGCATAACAAGTGTTAATGCCGAATCACCCCATTGATCTTTAGAAGTGGTCAACTTCAAGATTCTGGATTCATCGATTTTCGTCTTAGCATTTTCTGAATACAGCGGGCTTTCTTTATATTTCTTGTAAAAGGCGTCTTTCATCTCAGGCGTTACATTCACCTTTACATTGGACCCTTTCCCTTTACTTTTCTCTGGTGTTACACGCACACTCAAATAAAGATTAGACGCTTCGAGTGCATTCTCTGCGTTTCCGGCAGCTTTCTTTGCTTCCAAAACATTGCTCAATTCATCTGATTTTGCCTCGAAAACCGCAACGCCTCGCTCATGTTTTACTAAATAGTAGTTGTGCCCATTTAACACTAGCGGTTCTGGATCGATATCCATTACCTTAATCGCTACTGACGAACCTTTATCTGTTACGTAGTAAACTTCATTGGCTTTGTATAACTCTTCCGCGCTCTGAAATGATTTGAAACCAGCACGTGCAATAATCACCATCACTACAGCCATTATCGCTACTACAACCCATATCGGACCTGTTCTTCTTCCATACCCTTTATGCATTTTGAACCCTACTTTCTATTGATTTTTTTGACTCATCTTCATTGAACTTTATAGCCATTACCATTGAAATGGAATTGATATTTTTGATCCTTCTTTTTCATTCAAATAATCCACTAATTGGCGAACGTTTTCTGGACGATTCTTCAATTGAATGGTTACGTTCTTATTCCCGCCAAATGCAAAATCAATGGCATAAGTGACACTGCTTTTTGCCTTTTGACGACGAACTTCAACATTTCGTACTTCCCGCAGCTTAATCACTCTAAAATCCTTATTATAGCAAACGAACTTGTGATCCTTCACCAGAACTTTTAGCTTAGGATCATTAAAATCCGCATCCATTAGTAAAGACTTCATATTTTGAGTGTATCGTGGAAACTCTTTATCAAATGCCTCGTATTCTTCCTTCAATGTACGCACTCGTCTATACGCACTGTAGAAGGAGACTAACGCTAATAGAAATACAAAAAGTGTAACCCCCGTCTCCAACAGTCGATTTATAAATGATGTCAAAGTTAAATAATGAAGGATGTCCAGCGGTATAGCGTCTTCTGTCGGTAAGAGAGTTCCCTTCCTATATTGGGACGCAAAGGCTTCCTGCAATACTGCTGGAATATGAACGGTCGTACTTCCTCTACGCCCCTTTGTTACAGCTGGCGTTACTCGAACATTTAAATAAATATTCTCTTGCTTTAAAGGCTCCCAGTCATTTGGATTCGCTTTTTTCAAATCCAACAACTGTTGAATGTCTTTGGCTTGCGCTTGAAGTGGCGTAACCCCTTTTTCATGCTTTACTAAGTAATATTCTTTTCCATCGTATGTGAGGGCCTCTGAGTCTATATCCAACACACGAATCGCAACGGAAGTTCCCGCATCATTCAAATGATAAATATCTCCTGTTTTATAGAGCGACTCTCCTCCCATGTATCCTTTCACGGTTCCAGAAAAAAAGAAAATCCCTAACAGAACCCAAATGAGAGAGGACCCCCAGAGAAAGATTGTTCTTCTCACATACCCTTTATGCACCTTAATTTCCTACTTTCTATTGCTATTTTTCCAATCGTCCCTAATCTTAACTGGGACAAAATACGCCACTTTTCGAACGAGACGATACTTGTCTTCTAATGTCTTTCCATACGTATTTGGAACAAAGGAACGTCTTCTTGTCTTAAACGTAAACCTGATTCCATAATACACACGGCGACCTGTACTCGTACGATACAGATGAATTTCTTTGAGTTCTTTTAGCGGAATCACTGTAAAATGGCTTCCGTAAAAGATCAGCACTTCATCTACAATCATCGCTTCGAATTTTTCATCGACATAGTCTGCTTTTTCTTTAAAGTCTTTTCGTTCCCATTCGTTATTCGGGAAGAGTGCATCTAGTTTCTTGAATGCGAAATAATATTTCACCGATAATCCGATGACTTGCCCTAGCAGAAGGAGCACGATAGCCACCATCACTAGTTGCAATAAGAGAATCGGATGACTCCAAACGTCGACATCTTGGTAAAAATTAAATTGTTCAAATGTTTTAAAATCAAGCATTAGAGCGATTGCTAAAAGAGCGATACTCCCTACAAATAACATTAAAATGCCTTTCATTCGAGCAAAAATTCGTTTTATCATCTATACACCTCGTTTGTATTATGTATGTATTATACTAAGTTTTTCTTTATTTGTATAGCTTTACGGCTGAAAACACAAAAAGAGTGAGAAGAAATGGAATCCCCTCTTCTCACTCTCTAAAACCTTAATGATTAAGCGTCTGCCTCTTCGCGTTTGGCTTTAATTTCATCAATTAAACCTTGTAATTCTGCTTCGTCGAAATGATATTTCTCACCGCAGAAATGACACACAACTTCTGCGCCATGGTCTTCGTCAATCAAGTGTTGTAAGTCATCTACACCAATC
>JABZYY010000011.1:0-11256 GCA_015264885.1 Streptococcus sp.
TCCACGGACTTCTCCGTGATGGTGATGATGACTATGTGTATGTTCATGAGAATGACCGTCGTGAGTATGTTCGTGGTCATGATGATGATCGTGTGAGTGTGAATGTTCATGCGTGTGCTCATGAGAATGCGTGTGTGCATGCGTGTGTTCTTCGTGCGCGTGTGAATGAGCATGTTCATGATGATGATGATATTCGTGCTCGTGTTCGTGGTGGTGGTCATGGTCGTGATGGTGATGATCAAAGTCACCAGCGATGCCATGGTCTTTTTCACCGTGTTCCATATGCACATCGAAGTCTGTTCCCCAAATACTGCTTTTCGCGATGCGGTCTACATGAAGATGATAACCGTCGAGCGAAATCGTCTTAAGGGCTTTTTCAAGATGCTTGCGGTCGGCTCCCAAATCGAGTAGAAGAGCATTTAGCATATCACCGCTCAGCCCAGAAAATGGTTCTAAATATAATGTGCTCATGCGAGTCCTCCTCGAATGTTGTTAATCATGCTAGCAGAGTACGCTGCGCCAAAGCCGTTGTCGATGTTCACGACAGTAACGCCACTCGCGCAAGAAGTCAGCATGCTGAGTAAAGTCGTCACGCCTTGAAGATTCGTCCCATATCCGATGCTGGTTGGAACGGCAATCACAGGAACGTCTACTAAACCGCCAACGACACTGACAAGCGCACCTTCCATACCGGCGATGACGATCACGACGCTAGCGCCTTGGATGTCTTCGAGACGATTGAAGAGGCGGTGAATACCCGCAACTCCAACATCGTAAATGCGTTTCACACGATTTCCGAATGTCTCCGCAGTGACAGCCGCTTCTTCGGCAACAGGAATGTCGCTTGTGCCAGCTGTGACAACTGCGATGTAGTGTTCATGTTTTGGGGCGATTGGGTTAAGGACGAAGGTACGTCCGAGAGGTTCGTAGACCCCTTCAGGGAAAGCAAGGGAGAGAGCTTCCCCTTTTTCAGCGTTCACGCGTGTTGCAAGAATAGCTGTTTTATGCTCATTCATTGCCGTGATGATGCCAATTAATTGCTCAATGTTTTTTCCTTCACCATAGATGATTTCTGGAAATCCATTGCGCTTTTGGCGAGAAAGATCAATGGCTGCGTAACCAATGTCTTCAATCCCTTTCAGAAGGGTGGACGCTTCTTCAATTGAGAGGCGTCCATCTTTAACTTGTTGTAGGATTTCTTCTTGTTTCATATTATTTATCTTCAACGATCACAGATAATCCATCGCGGATAACTGTTACTTTTGCGTCTGCTCCTTGAAGTTCGAAGGCACGTGCAAGAGCTTCGTCAAATGTTTTCGCTAATTCCATATGCATGTTTGTGATAAGACTTGGTTCAACTAAGTCAGATACAAAGATTACATGGTGGTGTACTAGAATACGCGCTAAGATTTGTGAAGTCCATTGGTCTGGAACTGTTTCAAGTCTTGGAGTGTTAATGGCTTGGTCTAAGAAATCTTTAGGATCTTTAACGTCTGCTAAGTTACGGTAGAAACCTTCACCACCGTGACCATCTTGACATCCAGCAACCATGATGATTACGCCGCCTTCTTTGTTTGTTGCTTCAGCAGCAGTCATCCCTTTCACGGCTTGGTAGATGTTTTGGTCTAATGGGAAACCACCATTTGTTGAAACGGCGATATCGCAAGGGATTTTAGTTACATGAGCTAATTCACGAACGAATTCGCAACCTACTTTATGGGCTTCAACCATGTCTCCGGCAAATGAACCGATGATATGTTTTTCACCATCTAATACAACGTTTACGATGAAGGCTAAGTTTGCAGTACGTGCTGCATATAACATATCTTCGTGGATTGGGTTGTGGTCTAAGTTACCAGTACGTGATTTTTCTGAATCGATGAAGTCACCACTGTGGTTTGCCATGATTGTTTTATATGAAGCAACCCCAGGAAGAACTGATTTACGTCCGCCAGAGAATCCAGCGAAGAAGTGGCTTTCGATAAATCCTTCAGCGATTAGTAAGTCTGCTTCAGCAGCGATACGGTTGATGATGCAGTCACCACCTGAAGGTAATTGACCGATTTTAACCATGTCTTCGTCGTTTGTAGAAATGTGCATTACGATTTCTTCGTTGTCCACGATTTCTTGACCGTATTTGTTAATTAACTCTTCGCGAGTTGAAGGACGGTGGAAACCAGTCGCAACTAAAATACGGATACGAGCGTCTGGGTTTACGCTACGGATACGACGTAAAATGATTGGTGTGATGATATGTGAAGGAACTGGACGTGTATGGTCAGAACTGATTAACACGATATCTTTTTTACCTTTTGCTAATTCTTCTAATGTTTGGCTACCAATTGGGTTATCCATTGATTTTTCCACTGTTTCTTGTTCAGAAAGTGGGTTGTGATAGTTTTCAGCTTTTGATTCAAGTAATCCAGCAAAGTTTTTGTCAGGAATTACAGCAGTAATAGATTTTTTGTCATAAGGTAGTTTGATTTCAACCATGATAACATCTCCTTAAAATTTTAATACGATTATAAGTATACATAAAAAAGTGCACTCGGAAGTCTCAAACGTTAGTAACATTTGTTAACGTCATTTTCTGTGATAAGATGATAATAGTGTGTATAGGAATTTGCGTTAGAGGAGTGTTCAATTTGAACAGCGAAGAATATTTAATTCAATTTTTAGAAAAAGAAAATACCCCTATTATAAAGAAGAAAAAACATATGTACTTGGCTTACCGTGGTTTGGAACAAGCATATACGTATGTGTTAATCGATGGAGTTGTAAAGACAAGTATCATTATGAATGATGGCCGTGAGTTTAATTTAGATTATGTAACTCCCGTTGATATTGTTTCATTGGTACGTGATGAAGTATCCAACTACACATCTGCACCGTTTAACGTCCGTATCGAAAGCGACGAAGCAACGTTCTACCGTATCCCTCGTATTAAGTTTTGGGAATACGTGAAAAACGATCAAAAGTTGCAAGATTACGTGCGTGAATATTACCGTAATAAATTATCTGAAACGATCGAGTCGTTGCAATATATGACGATGAATGGAAAAAAAGGAGCAGTGTGTTCCTTCCTATATAAATTAATGAATCAATTTGGGGTAGAAGCAGAAGGCGGCATCTTGATTGATTTCAATGTTACGAATGAGGATATCGCAGGATTTTGCGGAATCTCTACTCGTAATAGTGTTAACCGCATTATTCATGACCTTAAAGAAGAAGGCGTGGTTAAAATCCACAACCAAAAACTAGTGGTATTAGATAAAGCTTATTTAGAAGAATTTACAGGACGCGAAAGCTTTTAATAAAGAAAGAAGGAATCGAGAATGGATGAAAAAGAAGCACGATTACGCGAATTGCTGAAGGAAGTGGGAAGAATTGTTGTCCCCTATTCTGGCGGGATTGATAGTAGTTACCTATTAAAAATCGCCGTTGATACGCTTGGCCGTGATAATGTCATCGCAGCAGTAGTGAACTCTGAGTTGTTCTCAGACCGTGAATTTAGTGAAGCGATTGATCTTGGAACGGAAATGGGCGCGCGTGTGATAGGGCTTGAAATGGAAGAACTCTCTGATCCACATATCGCCTCAAACACACCAAACAGCTGGTACTATAGTAAGAAAATGCTCTACCAAACCATTAAAAAGAATGTGGAGGGCGAAGGATTTACCGTACTTTCAGATGGATTGATTATGGATGACATCAATGATTATCGCCCAGGTGTGAAGGCGCGTAATGAAGAAGGTGTGCGTAGTCTCTTGCAAGAAGCGGGATTATATAAATCAGAAATTCGTGAATTAGCCAAACGCGCAGGTGTTACCAATTGGAATAAAACTCCTTCATGCAGCTTAGCGTCTCGTTTCCCATACGGAACACGCATCACTCCTGAAAAAGTAGAAGCAGTCTTCAAGGCAGAAGAGTACTTTACGAAGCGTGGTTTCGAACCAGTACGTGTACGCGTGCATCAAGACTTGGCGCGTATCGAAGTGGGCGCAGACCAAATCGAAAAGCTCGTGAAAAATCATGAAGAAATTAACGCGATGATGCAAGACTTGGGGTTCTTATTTGTAACAGTGGATCTTCAAGGGTATAAATACGGCCGAATGAATGACCAACTCGACGAAAAGACAAAGAAAGCAGCGGTAGAGTAATGATTACAACTCCTCAAGAGGTTCTAGATTTCTGGTTTGTGGAATGTGAGCCTTCCGATTGGTTTAAGAAATCAGAGGAATTCGATAATGAAATTCGCTCGCGTTTTCTAGAAACTTACGAAGCGATTGTTGCAGGGGAAACTACCGAGTGGCGTCGTAGTGCAATAGGCCGCCTAGCAGAAATTGTCGTGCTAGACCAATTTTCTAGAAATATGTTTAGGGATGATGCTAGAGCGTTTGTTTCAGATGCATTAGCAGTGGAGCTTGCCAAAGAGGCAATGTCTCTTTGGGATGAGTTTTCAATCCAAGAACGTAGCTTTGTCGTGATGCCGTTTATGCATTCGGAGTCATTAGCCGTGCATGATTGGGCGGCAAAATGGTTTGACGAACCAGGGCTTGAGCGTCGGAAGAAGTACGAACTCATGCACCGTGAAATCATTGAACGATTCGGACGTTATCCGCATCGCAATCGTGTACTTGGAAGAACTTCAACCCCCGAAGAAGAAGCCTTCTTAAAAGAACATCCAGGATTTTAACAAAAAGAGTCTTAGGGCTCTTTTTTATTACACAAATGAAAAAACAAACTGGACTCACACTGTGAGTCCAGTTTTTCATTTAAAATACTTATAGCTCGAACCGATACAACGTTACAGCTACTATGAAATAATCCGTGAGGATTCGTAGGAATCATTTATACCGTGCCTAGTCTAGAAGCCGATTAAGTAAAGGATGGTTGCGACGATTGTGCTTGATAAACCAACGATGGCTTCATAAGGGATTAATTTCATACGATCTTCAATCGCCATGAAGACAGAACCGCCTGTCGCATGGAAGAATGAACCATGTGGTAGTGAGTCGAGCACTGTTGCCCCTGCGTGAATCATCGCTGCTGCAGATACGGCTGGAACGCCAGCTGCTGTCAATGGACCAGAGAAGGTTTGAGAGGCAATCGTTGAACCGGCAGTTGTTGAAGCTGTCGCAGCCCCCATTAAAATACCAGAAAGAGGAGCTAAGACGAAGGCTGGCATGTTCATCGCTTCAAGAAGAGCAATCATATCGACTTGCAATGCGGAAGCTTTGATAATTCCGGCGATGGTACCAGTACCGATTAAAAGAATTGATACCCCGATAACTTTGCTAAGCCCAAATTCAGTGAATTCAACCGTGTTTTTCGCATGTCCCGTTACAACAATCGTCACTAAACCACCTAGAGGAAGTGCGATTAATGGGTCTACGCTGATTCCAGCGATTGAGCGAAGGGCAAGAAGGGCGATTACAACGATTGGTCCAAGCATGGCTTTTAAGAAAGAGAGAGATACGCCGCTTGTTCCTGCTTCGTCAATACCGTCAAATTCATGTGCGCCGCCTTTTTTAGCGAGTAATCCAGAAAGGATAATGGCCACGAATAGCGCTACAAAGGCAGGGATTAAGTTTTTCACCATCAATGCTGTAAGGTCGATTCCGAATGCTTCGGATGCGGCGATTGTGTTTGGGTTTGGTGAAATGATGTTTCCGGCTTTACCACCACCGATCATCGCTAGTAAAATACCAGCTTTAGAAAGGTTTGCTTTTTTCGCAATGGCAATGGCGATTGGAGCTACTGTGATAACGGCGATATCGATGAAGACCCCAACGGCACAAATAATCATTGTGGCAATCGCAATTGCGGCAATCGCACGTTTTTGGCCGAGTTTCTTTACAATCGTATCGGCAATTGTTTCAGCCGAGCCTGTCTTAATTAATGCTCCGGCTAAAATCCCACTTGTCATGATACGAAGAACTGGAGACATCATGCTTTGAGCGCCAGTAACCATGGCTTTTACCGTTTCGGCAAGACCGCCGCCTCCGATAATTCCCCCAATCAGAGCTCCGAAGATTAAACTGTAGGCTGGATGAACTTTCTTAACAATCAAAATAATAGCAAGTACGAGACCGACTAAGGCCCCTAATGTTGAAAAGGTTGGTGTCATTGTAGTTTCCTCCTATTGAACTGCTTTGATTAAACGAAATACTTGTTCCACGCTGCGAATCATATTTTCGCGCGCATTTTCTTTTTCCATTGCTTCTTGAACGGTGATGACTCTTCGCAAAATTGGGAAGAAGGCATCGATTCCGTTCTCGTTACATACCCCTGCGTCGGGTGTGAGGCATCCTGCAAAGGCGAGTACTTTCTTGCCGTGTTTTTTCGCAAGATGAGCCACGCCGATTGGAGCTTTTCCAAGGGCTGTTTGACTATCTAGGCGACCTTCGCCAGTGATGACAAAGTCGGCATCCTTCATTTCGTCTTCGAGTCCGGTTTCTTCAAGGACAATCTTAATGCCGCTCTCTAGGACCGCATTTGTATAAGTGAGAAACGCAAATCCCATTCCTCCGGCTGCACCCGTACCAGGGTAGAGGCGGTCGGCATGGTCAAAGGTTTCTTTCGATAGTTCTGCATAGTGGAGAAGCGCCTCGTCGAGTTCTTTCACCATTTCCGGAGTGGCTCCTTTTTGCGGACCGTAAATGGCACTGGAACCCATTGGACCACAGAGCGGATTCGTTACGTCACACGCCACGCGGAAGGTACACTCTTTTAATTCTGGTAAGACATTTTCAGCCTGGATACTCGCAATTGATTGAAGGCCCGCGCCTCCATATCCAACAGGAGCACCGTCTTTATCTAGGAAATCATATCCGAGCGCTTGTAACATTCCGATACCACCATCGTTTGTGGCACTGCCTCCGATACCGACGATAAAATGACGACAACCATTATCGATGGCATCTTTAATTAATTCGCCGACACCGAATGTCGTCGTGTGCATTGGATTGCGTTTTTCATCGGGAACTAGCGTAATCCCTGCGGCTGCAGACATTTCGATAATCGCTGTTTTTGGACGCGTTCCGTCCGCTTTTAAGATTCCATATTCGGCAGTTACCGCATCTCCTAGCGGCCCAGTGACGCTCACATGAACGAGTTCACCTCCCATTCCGATGGCTAATGCTTCGACCGTTCCTTCACCACCATCTGCGAGTGGGCGAACAACCACATCGGCTTCAGGGTATACGACCTGAACACCTTCTTTGATGGCCTGACCCGCTTCCAGTGAAGACAAGCTTCCTTTTAGTGAATCGATCGCAACGACTACTTTCATTTTCATCCCTCCTTATTGTTGTAAAATCATTATATCAAGCGCTTACAATTAAATTTGTTGCGAAAGATGGGAATTTTTATGAATTTGAAATAATAAAAAACGAAGGGTGTTTGTTTCATTCTATCAGGGTGATTTTTTCGAATATTACAACGCTGTAATACATCAAAAAATGACGAAGCGCATAGGGGTGGGAATATGGAAAATTGCTCGAACAAAAACCGAATATGAGATTAAAAAATCCTTCCTATTTTGTAATAAAAGATTAATCAGTTTACCATTGTTTTTCTTCTCGATTTTCGGTAACATTAATAAGCAGATTTGAGAGAAATTAGGAGATATACATAATGAAAAGTCCTCGTACATGGGTGAAGAAAATCGTCTGTGCACTAAGCATTTTCGCTGTAGGAGCAACGACGGTGACACCAGCAATTTATGCGCAAGATGACGCAAAAGCAAAAGAGGAAGCAGCTGCGGTTCAAGATGTACAAAGCTACATCGCAATCGAGCAAACGAGCGGAAAAATTTTGATGCAAAACAATCAAGATGAAGTTCGCGGGATTGCTTCCATGAGTAAAATGATTTCACAATATTTAATTTTAGAAGCGATTAAAAATGGAGAAGTGACATGGGAAACACAAATCCCAGTAAGCGACCGCGTTCACCAATTGAGTGCGAACTATAGCTTATCCAACGTACCGCTCCTACCAAGTGAAAAATACACGATTAAAGAATTATTCGACGCGATTTCCATCTATTCCGCCAACGCCGCAACATTAGCGGTGGCCGAATATATCGGAGGTTCTGAAGCTAACTGGATTGAACGGATGAAAGCCAAACTCGATGAGTGGGGCATTAAAGATGCGACCATCATCAACGTAACAGGTCTACCGAATAAATATGGTGGCGCTGATAAAAATCCGTCTTATGGTGATGAAGACGAAAATAGCATGTCGGCTCGTTCGGTGGCGATTATCGCGAAGAACTTGGTGAATGATTTCCCTGAGATTTTAAAAGTATCATCGATTCCAACACAAACATTCCGACCAAATAGTTCAGGAACAACGAAGATGGATAACTTTAACTACCTTCTTCCAGGGCTACTCTTCGAATACGAAGGGGTAACAGGGTTGAAGACAGGAACGAGTGATGCCAGCGGTGCGTCGATTACAACGACTGCCACACGTAATGGCTTCTCGGTGATTGTCGTATCTATGGGATCTAAAGAACCGCTTAATCGTTTCAAAGTAACAAGACATCTATTAGATGAAGTGTTCAAGAAATATGAAGGCTTGCTTGTCGGCGCGCCTGGAAAATCGGTTCAAAACTTGGCACCTATCCAATTAGAAGGTGGAACGGAAGAAACGCTTGGTGTGGATTACGGAAAAACCTTTATTGCAGCCGTGCCAAAAGGAACAGCGCTGAGCCAAATCAAGATTTCATTTACTCCTTCTGACGATGTGAAGACGGAAGACGGCAAAGTGAAAGCCCCTGTGACAGCAGGGCAAACGGTAGGGACGTTGAATTTTGAGATGCCTGGTGAAAACCTTGGCTATGTCGATGGCAAAGACCACGGAACGGTGGAAGCCTTAGCCGCATTCGATGTAGAAAATTCTAACGTCGTGACAGAAAGCATGCGTGGAGCGAAAGGATTTATCGACCAAATGGTTCAAAAAGTTCAAGACTTCTTTGGTGGTATTTGGAATAAAATCCAAAGTGTCTTCTCACCTGAAGTTTCTGAGTAGGAATTTTTTGCTAAAAGGCTTGCACTTTTCACTAGAGACGTGTACAATTTTAGACAAATGATACAGTATGAATAGTACCTGCGATCCTTTTGTAGAGAGCTAGTGGTTGGTGAAAACTAGTAAAGAGAGACCAGCGAATCCACATACGGTGCGAGAGCGAAAACATTGATTAAGCTATCCGGAGAAAACCGTTATCCCATAAATGAGCGCAATGGAAACATTGAAACCGGGTGGTACCGCGAAGAAAATTACTCTACTTCGTCCCTTAGACAATTGTCTGGGACGGAGTATTTTTTTATACAGAAAACACAAAATGGAGGGAAAACGATGTTAGATATCAAACGCATTCGTGAAAATTTTGAAGAAGTGGCTACAGCGCTAGGAAACCGTGGAGTTGACCGCGCAACAGTAGAAGAGTTACGTGACTTAGATGAAGAACGTCGCGCTTTAATCACAAAGACAGAACAATTAAAACAATACCGTAATACGGTGACAGAGGAAATCTCTCTTCTAAAACGTAACAAGGAAGACGCAACAGAGAAAATCGCTGAAATGAAACAAGTTGGCGAAGACATCAAAGCAACGGATGCTCATTTAGCCGAAGTGGAAGAAAAAGTAGAATACATCGCATCTCGCTTACCAAACACAGCTGCAGAAGGCGTTCCAGTAGGAGCAGATGAAACAGAAAACGTTGAAGTTCGCCGTGAAGGAACTCCTCGCGTATTCGACTTCGAACCAAAACCTCACTGGGAAGTGGCAGAAGCTTTAGATATCTTAGACTTCGAACGTGGAGCAAAAGTATCAGGAAGCCGTTTCTTATACTACAAAGGCCTCGGAGCTCGTCTAGAACGTGCGATTTACAACTACATGCTTGATTTACACGTTGAAAAACACGGCTACACTGAAATGATCACACCATACATGGTAAACGAACAATCAATGTACGGTACTGGTCAATTCCCTAAATTCAAAGAAGATGTGTTCCAATTAACAGACGAACGCAACTTAACATTAATCCCAACAGCAGAAGTTCCATTAACAAACTACTACGCAAACGAAATCTTAGACGAAGCGCAATTACCAATCTACTTCACAGCGCTTAGCCCATCATTCCGTTCTGAAGCCGGTAGTGCAGGTCGCGACACTCGTGGATTAATTCGTCTTCACCAATTTAACAAAGTAGAAATGGTGAAATTTGCAAAACCAGAAGATTCATTCGATGAATTAGAAAAAATGACAGACAACGCAGAAGATGTATTACGCGGATTAGGCTTACCATTCCGTACAATCGTGTTATGTACTGGCGATATGGGATTCTCAGCAGCGAAGACTTATGACGTTGAAGTGTGGATTCCAGCGCAAGATACTTACCGCGAAATCAGTTCTTGCTCAAACTGCGTGGACTTCCAAGCGCGTCGTGCGAAAATTCGTTTCCGTCGTGAAGACAGCGGCAAGATTGAATTGGTGCACACATTGAATGGTTCAGGGTTGGCAGTAGGACGTACTGTGGCAGCTATCCTAGAGAACTATCAAAACGAAGACGGTAGCGTGACAATCCCTGAAGTACTTGTACCATACATGGGTGGCGTTACAAAAATCGGTTAGTAGGAACTTTGTTCCAATAAAAAGATGAAATAGGGTGGAGCAGTCATAAGCTTCGGACTTCCCTAGACATCTTCATAGTAAAGGCTATAAGGGCAACGGGTTGAGCCAAGGTCTCAACTCCTGCCGAACTTCAAAGAGGGGCATTGCGGATAAACCGCAGTGCCCCTCTAATTCATTTCGGCTGCAAATCCTTATAGCTTTTACTATAGAGTCTGGGAAGTCCTCCGCTTATTTAATTCGAAGAGCCTTCATCTTTTTATTGGAACAAAGCCTTTTTTATAAATACCCCATGTTGGGTAAGCACTTCAAAGTTTGTCCACCAGGAAAGTCACACGAGGGAGTATGTGCCAAGCACTCTCTGCCTCCTTTCCCTTTCCCTGTCCTCCAGAAATACGCTTCACACAGACCGCGTTCACCAATCCATTTTGGGAGTCTCAACATTGTTGAATACACAGGTTCTAAGCAGGGTGAATGCGCAAAAATAAAAACACAAAAGCTCTTGCTAGTGGGAATGTGGAGGAGTAGCGTAGAGGATAGCTCGTAGCTTCTCAGGTTCTATAGTAGCAGTAATGGGGAATGACATTAAATGCGAAAAAGAGGGAGTTAGGAATTGAT
>JABZYY010000011.1:11266-22182 GCA_015264885.1 Streptococcus sp.
ACTATGAAGATACCTGAGAAAAGCTCAACGAGCTATCCGATTTATATAGAGGCACCTACATTCAACGTGCGTAAGAAGCGGTTTGTTTTTATTTTATTTAACGATACTCACATTCAACGTACGTAAGAAGCGGTCCATTAAACTGTTGTTGGTTTTGTGCTCCTCTTGAATGGCTTTGGCAAGCGCGACTTTGTCTGTGATGATCCCGTTTGCCGGGCTGTCTACGTATTTCTCGAGGGCTTCATCCGTATTAATGGTCCAGACAAACACCTCATGTCCTGTCTCCTGCGCATGCAGTACCGCCAGTTCCTGGTAAGAAAAATCTTCCACCACATAGAAATCCACCTTCGCGTCTCCGAATCCGCCAAATTGGATGGGAATCACAAAACCAGTCGTGATTTCCGGCGCTTTTGCCTCGAGTTCTTCCATGACTTTTAAATCAAGGGACATGACCTTGTTCGAATTATCGATGGCGAGCTCTTTGTATTTTGCGATGAAAAGATCCACGTAGTTTGCAGGCTCACCGCCATGTGGTTTAAGCTCGATGACAAGCGGCATACCGATTTCTTTGGCTGCTTTGAAAAACTCTTCAAAAGTAGGAATATGGCTCTTAAAGTCATCTTGTTCGATTGGAAGACCACGAACCTCGTCTAAGGTCATATCTTGAACGCGTTTATTCAGTCCGGCTAATCGCTTCAAGTTGTAGTCGTGCATGACGACGAATTGATTGTCTTTCGTCAGAAGAATATCCATCTCCACCATATTGGCGCCAGCTTCTTTGGCCGCTTTGATGCCTTCAATTGAATTCTCAACGGCCTCCTCAACATAGCCACGGTGACCGATGATGATAGGGTCGTTGGCCGATTCCGTTCTGTAAGTGGTGAGCGTTGTGAGAACCCCGCTTCCTGTTACAAAGAGAAGGGCAAAGGCCGTTACGATTTTACGTTTATGCTTAATTTCCTCGTGGTGATGATACACTTCAAGCGACGCCAATTTATGCTCGTGGATGATTTTCGTCATCACAATAAAAGTAGCAATCTTCGTATAGAGGATGATGAATCCTTGAAGCAGTTTGGCGACGGCGAGGACACTACTTAACAGAAGCGTATTTGAGCCGTTTGGGTCTAGAAATTCAACGAGGGCGACACTACCAATCGAGATGAAAATAACAAGAATGGCTAGCACCCCTTCGACGACTGCCGAGATAAGGAGCAGGCGCCAAACGTTCTTCTTCGTCAGCTTCCAACTCGTGATGATATTTTTGGTAAATGGCTGGTCGGTAAGAATCTGAAGCGGAATCGCAAGAGAGCTTCGTGCGTGAAAGTAGAGTAGCACAACGACCAGTCCTAAGTAGAAGAGAGTACCGGCACTCGTCTTAGTGATTTCACCCGTGATAAATTCCGGAATGGTAATCTTTTTAGAAATAAACGTCAGCTCACCGATATTGACGATGGGCAAGAGCGTTAAAAAGTACAGCCAGAACGTAATAAAGTGGCCATTTAGCAGCTGCTTCAGTTCTGAGAACGCATTTTGAATGCTACTGCGCCATGAAAAATGAATGCCGCGAATTGTTCCGTAAATCATGAAGATGAGGATTGAGAACTCCATGAAGATAAGAAACGCGAACGCCAATAAATAGAGAATCAGGAGCGGGATGGATCCTGGACTCAGTAGTACCGTCTTGAAATTGGCGAAGTTCAAATTGGATTGCCCAGTAATAAAGAGCATTCCGCGAAAAATAAGCGTTAAAAATCCGAATCCAAACACGGATATAAAAAATTGTAAGAAAATGGAATTGCGTAAATACATCCAGCTGTTTTGCGTTAAATTGCCTAATGTAAAGCGGATGGTTTTCCATACGGGGATTTTTTGATTCATAAAGCCTCCGATGTGTAAATAAAGTTCGTTAGATTCACCTTAGCACGAACGAAATAGAAGCGCAAGCCGATACAAAATAGTATTGAAAAATCATGTAATAGAACTTATAATGAGAAAAGTAATCAAAATAATAGAAAAGCTTTTCAGGAGGGAATCATGAAAAAAAGACTGTTAACATTATTCTGTTTAGTAGCAACTGTGTTACTTGCTGCTTGTGGTGTGAAAAAAGTAGACGCTGGTGACTTCATCAAAACAACTTTTACGGGGTTAGATACAAAGGGGGAACTTGTATATCAAGTAAATACTCAAGAGTTAGTAAAAGAGTTCTTAGTAGCAAACCCTAAAGCAGATGCGAAAACAGAAGCAGAAGTTCGTGAAGCTGCAACAAAAGTGAAAGTAACACCAAGCAAGACAGAGGGATTATCAAACGACGACGAAATTACCTTCACATTCACTTCAGATAAAGATGCTGAAAAATACTTTAATCTTCCAAAAGAAACAAAAGTGAAAGTTAGCGGCTTAAAAGAAGCGAAGAAATTAACGGCTCAAGAATTAGCGAAAATTACTTCATTAGAAGTGGAAGGCTTTAACAAAGGTGGTCATGCAGAAGTTCATGTGACAGATAATAAATTGTCATTCTTACGTTTCAAAGTTGAAAACAATGGTAAATTAGAAAATGGGAAAGATGCCAAAATCGTATTAGACGGTAATTTCGCTAACTTATTAGAAGACAGAGGTTATGTATTAGAAGGCGACGGAAGCTTCACACTTCCTGTTAAAGGATTGAAGACAGTTGCTGAAAAACTTGATGACGCTAAGAACAAAGACGAAATTATTGCAAAACTAAAAGAAGAAGTGAATAAGAAATTTAGCGGAAATGATAAGGTGACATTTGATAAAACTTATTATCGTGGTCTAGCGAATAATGTGGATAATTCATATTCGTATGGGGATGAGATTGTTCGCGGTAATGGGAACTTAGTAATGACGCTTCAAGTGGAAACTAGCTTTGGATTCAAAAACGTGTATGCGGTTGGATTTACAAATCTTATAACGAATGAAGAGGGCAAGATGGAGCTTAAAGACGCACGTGTCATTTCAACAACGTATGCGGACTTTTCTACAGCAACTCAAAAATTAGAATCAATCGGTTATACAGAAGTTAAATAATTGAGCAAACTAAAAGCCTACGAAACAATGTTTCTAGGCTTTTTAACTTTTTAGATATTTAATTCTGTCTAATTTTTTCTGAATACAACTTCGTAAGTCGGTCTACAACACTCAACTTTCTCATAGTCATCCGAATTCCAAATTTCTTTTCAAGATAATTTGTGTTTAAACGTTTTTTTCGAGCATCACGTGGTAAATATAGGTAACAACACTCGTGACCACCATAGAACTCTTCATCTCCAAAATTCTCTCTACTAAGTTCTGTTAGAGTACTTTCGGGAATATCTTCGTTAGTAAAAACTAGATGAATACGAGAACTATCATAAGTATTATCAAATGGGTTTTCTTGAACAGCAATCTCTAATTGATTAATTTCTTTGATAATTATTGATAAATCAGCTCCAATTTTATCCAAAATCGTATCATGAACTAACTTTCTGATTTCTTCGTCAGATAACTCTGATTCTAAAATAATATTTCCACTCTGAATATATGTTTGAACGTTTAAAAAACCAACTTCTGTTAGGATTTCTACTAAATAAGACATTTTTGGAATTCTATTGTTGCCAGTTGGTGTTACACCACGAAGGAAAATAATCTTTTTCATATTAACTTTCCAATGCATCTTTTTCTAGAGAGTTCATCATTTCGACATAATATTGAGGATCTCCCGTTGAAAAATAATTAAACCATGCTTCGATTGTAGTTTTTGAATACAGTCCCAACTCCTCGATAATAAACTTGGCCCATAATAAAGAACCGGCTGAACTCGCAGTAATAAGATTTCCGTCTTGAACTGCAATCTCATCTTTATAATAACCATGTCCTTGATAATGTTGGCTCATCTGGCTTAAAAAGAATGAAGCATTACTTGTATGATATCGATTATCTAAAATTCCTTTTTCGGCTAATCCCAAAGTAGCTCCACAGATAGCTCCAACTAAGATATTTTCTTGTAATAGTTTAGAGGCAAGTTCTAAAACGTCATCTTGCTCATTATTCAACCAACTATCTCCTCCGATAAGCAATAGAGCATCTGTATTTGCAGTATCTATATCATATAGATTAAAATCTGGAACAATTGTCATTCCTCCAGCAGTTTTTATAGACTTTTTCCCTTTAGAAACCGTTAATAATTTTACTTTAGGTTCTCCTAACATAGCCTGTAAACTTAGTGCATGCATCAAATAGCCGTGTTCAAAATCGGCCATAGTATCTTGAACATACATATAAATATTTTTCATAATGCTTACTCCTCTTTGATAAATGATTTTAATACTGATTGTATCATATTTTCTATCTTACGGTAGTACAAAAATATTTTTAACTTCATCAGTAAAATAGCAATTTTTAGATATTAGATGTCTTGTTGTGGAAAATTATCATATTTTCGACCTTTTCAAGAGCTTCTATTCAAGTGCCTTTTACACTCGATTCCGTTGCCCAAAATTCACTTATAAGTGAATTTTGGGCAAGTTATGTGAAGGACTCTTGCCTCTACAAAAAGACTGTACCTATCACGTTTTTCAACCACAACACCTCGTCGCCTGCACCAACCCCTTATCTCTATCTTTTGCTCAAAACCTCATCACAGCGCTGTTTCTAGCACTTCACTTTTTTACAAAAAAATTCAATTTTCTTACAAGCCTGAAGAACGGTTGCGGTTCTATAGCAACAGTAATGGGGGATGGCAACCAATGTGAATTACTGACTCTAGAGTGAAACCCGTAGAGTCAGTTTGAAGCTTGGTAGGAATTGAGACCTTGGCTCAATCCGGTGCCCCTTTACCGTGGCTATGAAGCAACCGCAACCGTTCAAGAAGGCTTGTAAGAAAAACGCAAGTTTTATTCTTCTTCAAAAGAGTCGCTATGCAATAGAAAGATGCCCCTGCATTGCAGGGGCATCTTTCTATTGTTTATTCAACTCGTTGACAAGATCAATCATACTCAAATCATGCGAGCAGATCACCGTTTTGCCTTTGATTTCTGGAAGAGCAAAGTTACTCAAAATAATCTTATAATCAGATTTTTCTAGAATATCTAAGGAGATTTCAAGCTGATCATACGTATGATACTCGAAGCGGTTTGCCGCGTTGTGTTCTAAATACGATGCCAAGAATTTTGGATAGTACTCATCAAAGTCGTTTAAGATCAACACCTTGATTTTTTCTTGCTTGGCTTGCAACTGAGCAACAAGACCTTCCCAGTGCGTGTAGAATGTGTAAATCAAGTGCGAGATATTTCGTTGCCGCTTCACGTTCTTGATTTCTTGTTGGTACTCTTCAAGAAGTGCTGCAACATCATTGTAGAACTCAGGGGAGAGCGACTTGAAGAAGTTCATCAACGGTTTCTTCTTATCGAATAAGATGAAGTCTGAGTGCACTTCGATACGCTCTAATTGAGACGTGTTGTGTAAGTGCCACAATAGTAAATCATAGTTTTCGCATTTCAAGTCATAGCGTTTTTCAAGACTTTGAATATTCGTCACTAATGTATCGAAGGATAAACGGTCACGAACATTTTCCTGACGAGCGGCTGAGAATTCTTCAACGTTTAGGAAGAAGTGCGGTTGTAAGAAAATTGAGAAGGATTGTTCCAGAATTTCTGGAGTGACTATGATTCCAGTTTCTTTCACGAATTGCTCAACGATTTCGTTTAGGCCGTCTAATTGATTGTAATAATCATAGAATTTATCTTTAGCTTCGATGTTTTGTACGAAATGCCCTTGATAAGATCGGAAGAAGTTAACCGTGAAAATCATCTTGAAGACACGGTAACCTTCAAAGCTTTGTGGGAAGTTCGAAGACTTGAAGAGGTCTACTAGAATTTTTTCTAGAGAAGCTTCGTCTACAAAGTCGAAGGGCCATTCGAAGAAGCCAGTCTTTTCAGCAAAGTATTGAACGAAGAAGAAGCGAATGTCTTGTTCGTTTCCAATGAATTGCAAGTTTTTCTTCGAGATTTGGAAATCGAATTTTTTCTTTAAACTAGTATTGATTTTTTGAATGTAACGATTCAATGTTGAAGTCGTAATGAACAGTTTTTGTGTCATTTCTGTAACAGTGGTTTCTTCGTGTAAGAATAATTGTTCCAGAATTTCGTAGCAAATAGAATGTGAATAATAATAAGGATAGACGACTTCGGTACTTAAATTCTCCGGTAATTCGATACGCACCCCATTCGTTGAGAAGAGGATGTCGAGTCCATCAATTTTATCGCGTAAAAATGCGAGGTCGATTTTGATGGCACGAGTAGAGACTTTAAAAGTTTTTGCAAGTTCGTCGATATGAACCCAACTATTTGCTTGGACTAAATAGTCGACAATATCGATTTGTCGGTTTTGATTTTTTGAAAGTAATGCTCTCATTTCTTTCTCCCTTTTCATGTTAGTTGTGACACACACTAAATTGCTAAACTACAATATATCACACTTTAGGTGTAAATAGTACCTATTTCTAACTAGAAAAAAATGAAAATAGTTCTAAGAATCGTGAAATTGAAAACGATAAAAATGTAAACAAAATATTTTTTCAAAAAAATTATAGATTTCTATTGCATGAATTGTCAGAATATTATATACTACTCTCAAGTTGAAAAATTCATCCATGAAAAGAGGGATCTTATGAAATTAAAGAAATTCACATTAGGCGCTGTGGTTGCAGCGATTTTAGCAGGTTGTGGAAACGCAGCAGATAGTAATACAGTCAAAATCGGAGGGAACTTCGAGTTAACAGGGAACGTAGCGACTTACGGTTCTTCTATGAACAACGGTGCTCAATTAGCCGTTGAACAAAAAGGGAAGTTATTAGATAAGGAATTAAAATACGTTTCATACGATAACAAATCAGACAAAACAGAAGTAGCTTCAGTAGCGAAGAAATTAGCTTCTGAAAAAGTGGTCGGCGTAGTCGGACCAGCAACAACAGGGGATGCTTCAGTATCAATCCCAGTAAATGAACAAGCAAAAATCCCAACAGTCTTCCCAGCAACAACAGGGGACGGCGTAACATTGAAAAACGCAGAAGATGCATCTTCAGTATATGAATACATCTACCGTGTATGTTTCTCTGACAGCTACCAAGGGGTTGTAGGAGCGAACTTCGTACACAAGAAATTCGGAAATGCTAAAGTAGCTATCTTACAAGATACAGGTAATGACTACTCTAAAGGGTTAGCAGATGCCTTTGAAAAAACTTACACTGACAGCAAGATTGGTGGAACAGTTGTCACTCGTGAATACTACCAATCAAAAGACACAGACTTCCAAGCAGTATTAACAACATTGAAATCTAAAGACTTCGATGTATTATATGTTCCTGGTTACTACGAAGAAGTTGGTCTAATCATCAAACAAGCACGTGAAATGGGTATCACTCAACCAATCGTTGGTGGGGACGGACTTTCAAGTGACAAGTTAGCAGCATTAGCAGGTAATAGCTCAAATCTTTCTAACGTTTACTACACATCACACTTCTCAACATTAAGTGATGATACAGACGTTCAAGCGTTCGTTAAAGCGTACAAAGAAAAATATGGTGCAAACCCAGATACTTTCGCCGCTTTAAGTTATGATGCCACTCAATTGTTAATGAAAGCTATCGAAAAAGCAGGCTCAACTGATCCTCAAGCAATCACAAAAGCTTTAGCAGAAACAAAAGACTTCGATGGTGTCACAGGTACATTCTCAATGGGTGCAGACCACACACCAGTGAAATCAGCAGTTGTCATCGAGTTCCAAAACGGACAAGAAGTAAGTGCTCAAGAGTACTCAGCTGAGTAATTTAGTTTTAACAGTATTTTTTAAGAGAGGCACGAAGGGGACTTCCGCCTCTCTTTTCCACTAGATAAGGATAGATTTGAAAGGAGAAAATATATGGAGTTGTTAGTTCAACAATTGGTAAACGGGCTTGCAGTCGGAAGTATTTACGCCTTGATTGCGCTTGGGTATACCATGGTTTATGGGACAATTAAGCTCATTAACTTCGCACACGGTGATGTGTATATGATGGGGGCGTTCATTGGATATTTTGCCGTAATGGTATTGAAGATGAATGTATTCGTAGCACTCTTAGTAGCAATGGTTGCCTGTGCGGTTTTAGGGGTTGTGATTGAACGTGTGGCGTACAAGCCGCTTCGTAATTCGACTCGTGTAGCAGCGTTAATTACGGCTATCGGGGTGTCATACCTATTAGAAAATGCAATGAGTTATTTCTTTGGAGCGGAATCTCGTCCGTTTCCTTCTGACTTCGGAACTGAAACCATCACATTATTTGGAGACGTTTCTGTAAATGGAAAACAAATTTTGATTTTCGGGGTTACCGTAGTCTTAATGGCGTTATTACAATTTATCGTCCGTTATACAAAAATGGGGAAAGCCATGCGTGCGGTTGCCGTGGATGAGCAAGCCGCTCAACTCATGGGGATTGACGTAGACGGTGTCATCTCATTTACATTTGCGCTCGGTTCAGCGCTTGCCGGGATTGCCGGTGTCCTTGTTGGAGTGTACTACAATACGATTTCAACAACAATGGGGATTACAGTCGGATTGAAAGCATTCGTTGCGGCCGTACTTGGTGGTATCGGTAGCATTCCAGGGGCCATGGTCGGTGGGTACCTCATCGGTCTATTAGAAACAATGGTAAGCTTCTTCGGTTACTCACCATATCGTGACGGAGTCGTTTACTTCCTATTATTCATTATTTTAATCGTGTTACCAGCTGGATTGTTTGGTAAAAATGTCAGAGAGAAAGTGTAGGTGAAGAAGATGCAAAGATTTCATAAAAAGAATATTCGTTGGACGCTGTTCGCATTAGGAATGTACGCTCTTCTTTTCGTACTTGTACAAACAGGAGTGATTAACTTCTATTACGAAAGTACCTTCATTAATATCATGATCAATATCATCTACGCCGTTGGATTGAACCTCATTCTTGGGGTTGCCGGACAATTCTCGCTAGGGCATGCCGGGTTTATCGCGATTGGTTCTTATAGCGGTGCGATTCTTGGGAAAATGATGAACGGTCTTCCTGGATTATTTGCTGGGATGGCTGTCGGTGTTGTCATCTCTGTTATCGTCGCGTTCCTTGTTGGATTACCAACGCTTCGTTTAAAAGGGGACTACCTTGCGATTGCGACTCTAGGGGTTGCGGAAATCATCCGTGTTGCCGTGACAAATATGAAAATCACAAACGGTGCTGCTGGTATTAGTGGGGTGCCTTTAACAAACACATGGACCATTACGTATATCGCTCTTGTAGTAACAACGATCTTAATCTTGAACTACACATTCAGTAGTGCAGGTCGTGCCACTTATGCGGTCTTACAAGACGAAATCGCTGCGGAATCGATGGGGGTTCAAGTCACAAAATATAAAATCTTGGCCTTCGTATTAGGAGCTGCTACTGCAAGTATCGGCGGAACGCTTTCTGCTACAACGCTTGGAGCGGTAACACCAAGTGACTTCACGTTCATGAAATCAATCGAAGTGTTAATCATCGTGGTATTCGGTGGTATCGGAAGCTTCACAGGTTCATTCGTGGCAGCCGTATTACTTGGAATCATCAACCTTGTCCTACAACCATTTGGACAATTACGAATGATCATCTATGCGGTAGCGTTAATCTTAATCATGATTTTCCGTCCAGGTGGATTGCTTGGGACTTGGGAATTCAAACTAGGAGACTTCAAGTTTTCTATGAAGAAAGAAACAAAGGAGAGTGGGAAGTAATGTTATTAGAAGTTAATGGACTAACAAAAAACTTTGGCGGACTTTCTGCGGTCTCTAACGTTTCAATGAAAGTAAATAAAGGCGAGTTAATCGGACTCATCGGGCCAAACGGGGCTGGGAAAACGACTTTCTTCAACTTATTAACAGGGGTTTATGAGCCAACAGAAGGAACAGTTAGCTTAGAAGTAGACGGACAGTTGAAAAGCTTAAACGGACTCGCACCTTACAAGCGTACAAGCCTAGGAATGGCACGTACCTTCCAAAATATTCGCTTGTTTAAAGATTTAACGGTACTCGAAAATGTAATGATTGCCATGCACGCACACTCGAGCGATTCATTGTTCTCAACATTATTCCGTACGAAGAAATACTATGATACAGAAGAAAAAATGCGCGAAGAAGCGGTTGAATTGCTAAAGATTTTCGAGTTAGATACACTCAAAGATGAAAAGGCGAAAAACTTAGCTTATGGGCAACAACGTGAATTGGAAATCGTTCGTGCCTTAGCGACAAAACCAAAAATCTTATTCTTAGATGAGCCTGCAGCGGGGATGAACCCTCAAGAAACAGCGCAATTAACCGAATTGATTGCCAAAATTCAAAGAGAATTTGATTTAACCGTTGTGTTAATCGAACACGATATGTCGCTTGTCATGAAAATCTGCCAACGCATTTACGTGTTGGAATATGGAAGACTGCTTGCAGAAGGAACTCCAGAAGAAATCAAACAAAATCCTGCAGTTATTAAAGCGTACTTAGGAGGTGAGTAGATGTTAGAGGTTAAAAATTTATCAGTTCATTACGGGATGATTCAAGCTGTACGTAATGTGAATTTTAAAGTTAACGAAGGGGAAATCGTGTCTCTGATTGGGGCAAACGGTGCCGGAAAATCAACCATCTTGAAGACTTTATCAGGGCTCATCCATCCTTCAGAAGGCGAAATCATATACTTGGGTGAGAATATTGCTTCGACATCTGCGAAGCAAATCGTTGAGAAAGGACTCGTGCAAGTGCCAGAAGGACGTCACGTATTCCCAGGATTAACGGTAAAAGAAAACCTTGAACTAGGGGCATTTCTACGCAAGGATAAAGAAGAAATTCAAAAAGATATGGAAGCTGTCTTCGAGCGTTTCCCAATCTTGAAA
>JABZYY010000120.1 GCA_015264885.1 Streptococcus sp.
GTTGTATAGCCTAAGTCATTAAACTCGCTGACTTTATAATACAACCAAGTTTTAAATTGATTTTTTAAACTCTCTTTATCCATCTATTACTCTTCTTCAGTCGCTACTTCATCAGTATAAACTTCGTTATTAGTTGGAGCAGATTCTGAAACAACGTGGTGAATAGCCGCACGTTCGAATGTAAGGATAACTCCTTCGCAATCAAGGTCAACTGTATGCTTTACAGTATCAATATTGTAGATTTCACCGTGTAATCCACCAATTGTAACTACTTTATCTCCAATTTTCATCGCATCTCTTTGCGCTTGAATTTCTTTAGCACGTTGACGTTGCTTACGTCCGAAGAACCAGAATGCTCCCCCTGCTACAACGATATATGCAATTAATAATGTCATTTGATCCATAATCTTACCTCATTTCCAATTTTATGTTTTTACTTTATCAAAAAAGTCGCTTTATTTCTATACTCTTTAGAAATTTCTAGCATTTTCTTTGTTGAATCCATACTCTTCAAAGAACGCTTCTCTGAATTCTAATAAGTTATCATCCATAATCGCTTGGCGTACTTGTTTCATTAAGTTTAATAAGAAGTACAAGTTATGATAACTTGTTAAGCGCAATCCGAATGTTTCGTCTGTCTTGAATAAATGACGAATATAAGCACGTGTATAGTTACGGCATGTGTAACAGTTACATTTCTCATCCAATGGACGGAAATCACGTTCGTATTTCGCGTTCTTCACTACAAGACGCCCCGCACTTGTCATACAAGTACCATTACGAGCAATACGTGTTGGTAGTACACAGTCAAACATATCTACTCCGCGAATAACACCATCGATTAATGAGTCAGGTGACCCTACCCCCATTAAATAACGAGGTTTATTATCTGGAATGAGTGGTGTTAAGTAATCCAGCACTTCATTCATCTCTTGCTTTGTTTCACCAACGGACAATCCACCAATAGAATATCCTGGGAAATCTAATGAAATCATATCTTTAGCATGAGCAATACGTAAATCTTTATACCCAGCACCTTGTAGGATCCCGAATAACGCTTGTGTATCTGGTGATTTATGAGCCTTTAGTCCACGCTCTGCCCAACGCGTTGTACGAGCGATTGAATCTTTCACATAATCATGTGTATGGTGGAAATCTGGACATTCATCAAAACTCATGATGATATCCGCACCTAGTTTGTTTTGAACATCGATTGAGATTTCAGGAGACAGGAATAATTTAGATCCATTTAAATGGTTTCTAAAATGAACTCCTTCCTCTTCAATACGACGCATATCACTTAGCGAGAATACTTGGAACCCACCTGAATCCGTTAGAATCCCTTTTTTCCAATTCATGAAGTTATGGAGTTTACCAGCTTCATCAACAATATCCGCA
Organism: Streptococcus sp.; assembly: GCA_015264885.1. Taxonomy (GTDB): domain Bacteria; phylum Bacillota; class Bacilli; order Lactobacillales; family Aerococcaceae; genus Granulicatella. The sequence continues at coordinate 1,399 of JABZYY010000120.1, forward strand.
CCAGGACGTAACCATAAGTGGTATGTGTTACTTAAAATGATATTTGCGCCCATTTCATCTAACTCTTCCGGAGACATTGATTTCACAGTAGCAAGTGTCCCAACCGGCATAAACATCGGTGTTGGAAAAGTCCCGTGCGGTGTAATAATTTCCCCAAGACGAGCGCCTGTATGTTTTTCTGTTTTAATCAGTCTGTATTTTACTGCAGGTTCTGTCATTTTATAAATCCTTTCTTCGTTTCATAACTATCTAACTGTACTCTACAAATCACAAAAAGTCCAATAAAAACGGGAGTAAGTATAAGCCTCACCCCCTGTTTCTTCTATATAAATATTAGTCTACAATTTTTGTATAACTGTAACTTGGTTCTTTTAATTTTTCATCAAAGCCTACTTCTAAATTATGACCATGGAAGAACCATTCGTCACCAGTTTCCACAAAATAAGTAATTCCATTTTCAACAACGCTCACATAAGGATTGCTTGGAGCATCTACTTCAACTGCTAGTGAGAATCCTTCATGAATCGGACTGCATCCGTATACCTTTCCTAGGAAACGAACACCACGTTCTTTAGATACACCCATTTCTTCTTCAAACCATGCTTGCGCTCTTTTATCGATTGTTAATTGCATTGTATCCACTCTTTCCTCTAATTTACTCTCTCATTCTATCATAGAATCGTAGAAAGTCGGTAAAGTTTGCTCACCGCTTTCCAGTATATATGAATGAAACGCAATTTAGAGAAGTTAAACTTGTGAATCCATTAGACTCATAAAAAGAAACTGTTTTTGTTGAATCATCTGTTGCTAGTTGAATTTGATATACATTCTTGTACTTTTCTAAGATCTGTTGTAACAGTTTTGTACCGATTCCCTGATGTTGGTATTCAGGGTACACTAAAATATCTTGAATAAACAGAATAGACGCCCCATCTCCAACCGCGCGCAGTACACCAACGAGTTTTTCTTCTTCATTAAGCGCTGCTAATATATGAAGAGAATTTTTATAAGCGGCTTCAAGCATTTCTGGTTTAGTTGTGTAATTGGTCCATCCTACCGCTTCATATAAAGGAAGGACATCTTCTAAAGTGACGATTGGATTTTCAACAGTACGGATCATATTCTTCCACCTCTTTATCCCCTATAATGTGTTTTCATAAAAATTATAAATAAAAAAACCGGAATCCACAATAGTGAATTCCAGTTCTGAAATTGTCTAATAAGATTAGCCAAGTTTGTTATAGTATTCAACGACTAGTGATTCGTCAACTTCAGAAGTTAACTCGTCACGTAATGGTAGACGGTTTAATGAACCTTCTAATTTTTCTTCGTCGAAAGTAACGAACTCTGGACGACCATATAAAGCTTCTAAAGCTTCTTTGATGATTGTTAAGTTACGTGATTTTTCACGAACACCCACAACATCGCCAACTTGTACTTGGAATGAAGGGATATCTACGCGTTTACCGTTCACAGTGATGTGACCGTGGTTAACTAATTGACGTGCTTGACGACGAGTAGTTGCTAAACCTAAACGGTATACTACGTTATCTAAACGTTGTTCAAGAAGAACCATGAAGTTTTCAC
>JABZYY010000121.1 GCA_015264885.1 Streptococcus sp.
GGAGACCCTGAAGCCGTTCGTCTATGGGAATGGTTCAGAAGCGAATCCTTAAAAGAATTCAACCGCGTGTATGACTTACTCGGCGTGACTTTTGATTCATACAATGGAGAAGCGTTCTATAATGACAAGATGGACGTTGTGGTCGACATGCTTGAAGACGCCAACTTACTAAAAGTGGATAATGGTGCTACAATCGTAGACCTTGAAAAATATGATTTACCACCAGCGTTAATTAAAAAATCAGACGGCGCAACATTATACATGACACGTGACTTAGCAGCCGCAAACTACCGTAAGAATACTTACGACTTCGCAAAATGTATTTACGTGGTAGGGATGGAACAATCAAACCACTTCAAACAATTAAAAGCAGTCTTAAAAGAACTCAATTTACCTTGGTCTGAAGATATCGTGCATATTCCATTCGGACTAATCACATTGAACGGTAAGAAATTATCGACACGTAAAGGAAAAATCATCCTTCTTGAAGGCGTGTTAAAAGAAGCGACAGAACTTGCTTTGAAACAAATCGAAGCGAAAAATCCATCGCTTGAAAATAAAGAAGCAGTAGCACACGCTGTTGGGGTGGGTGCGGTTATTTTCCACGACTTGAAGAACGACCGTACAAACAACTTCGACTTCGCGCTTGAAGAAGTCGTACAATTCGAAGGAGAAACAGGGCCATACGTACAATATACACATGCTCGTGCGATGAGTATTTTACGTAAAGCCAACCATACTGTCGATACAAAAGAGGCATTCTCATTAACAGACGATGATGCGTGGGAAGTATTGAAACTCATCGAAAACTATCCAAATGTTGTGCGTTTCGCTGAAGAAAAATGCGAACCATCAGCAATTGCGAAATACGTTATCAACTTAGCACAAGCGTTCAATAAATATTACGCACATACAAAAGTACTCGTTGAAGATGAAGCCTTCAACAGCCGTATCGCTTTAGTACAAACAACAGCAAGCATCCTAAAACAAGGCTTAGCGCTTCTTGGCGTAGCCGCTCCAGATGAAATGTAGTCATTGACATCAAGTAGGATAAGCCGTATACTAAATGCACATATAGAAGCAATGAACAAGCGCAGTAGTGGTTGTCCACGGGAGAAAGAAGAGAATTGTCGGTCGGTGCAAGACAATCCCCCACATCCGCGAAGTACACTTGGGAGCTATCCGTCAGGACGTCTCATCCGCGATAAGGATGCTCGAGTGGATGATGCCTGGCATCGTCAACAAGGGTGGTAACACGGTGAAAATCGTCCCTAATAGTCTTTTTGGCTATTAGGGATTTTTTATTTACAAGAAAGAAGGGAAGAAACAAGATGAACATTATCGATGATTTAGAATGGCGCGGCGCCATCAACCAAATGACAGATGAAGAAGGCCTACGTGCCTTAACAAGCGAAAAGGCTGTATCACTCTACTGTGGGGTAGACCCAACTGGAGACAGCATGCACATTGGACACTTAATTCCATTTATGATTCTTCGTCGTTTCCAATTAGCAGGACATAAACCAGTCATCTTGATTGGTGGAGCGACAGGTTCTATCGGAGATCCAAGTGGTCGTACGAGCGAACGTGTACTTCAATCAATGGAACAAGTTCAACACAATGTTGAAAAATTAACAGCGCAAATGAAGAAATTATTCTTTACAACAGATGAAGACCAAGCGACATTACGCCTTGTAAACAACTACGATTGGACAAAAGATTTATCATTATTAGACTTCTTACGTGATTATGGGAAGCATTTCAACTTGAACACAATGCTTGCCAAAGACGTGGTCGCAAGCCGTCTAGAAGTGGGGATTTCATTTACAGAATTTTCATACCAAATCCTACAATCAATGGACTTCTTACATTTATTCAAGACAGAAGACGTGCAAGTCCAAATCGGTGGTGCGGACCAATGGGGGAACATCACTTCAGGGCTTGAGTTAATCCGTAAAGTAGAAGGCGCAGAGTCTCGTGCGTACGGTTTAACAATTCCATTGATGTTAAAATCAGACGGTACAAAATTCGGAAAATCAGCTGGTGGCGCTGTATGGCTTGACCCTGAAAAGACAACTCCATACGAATTCTACCAATTCTGGTTAAACCAAGATGACCGCGACGTGATTAAATACATCAAGTACTTCACATTCCTAGAACGCGAAGAAATAGAAGTGCTCGAAGAAAAAGTAGCCACAGAACCACATAAACGAGAAGCACAAATCCGCCTTGCAGAAGAAGTGACTCGCTTCGTTCACGGCGAAAAAGCCTTAGAAGACGCGAAGAAAATTACAAACGCGCTCTTCACAGGGAACGTACAACAATTAACAGCCGACGAAATCGAACAAGGCTTCAAAAACATGCCAACATTTGAAAGTTCAAAAGAAAGCCAAAACCTAGCAACTTGGCTTGTGGACCTTGGCATTGAGCCATCAAGAAGACAATCACGCGAAGACATTCAAAACGGTGCGATTTCAATCAACGGTGAAAAAGTAACGGACCTCGAATTCGAATGGACGAAAGAACAATCCTTCGAAGAACGCTTCGTCATCGTCCGCCGCGGCAAGAAAAAATACTTCTTAGTGGTGTTGAAATAAAAGACTTATGGATGATTCTTTTGAATCCTTGCGGATTTAATGATCATCACTGTAACGTTGCACCGGCGCAAGCCTTGGTCTTGCGCCTTAAAAGCCTCAAAGAGGGAGTAAGACCAAAGACAAAACAGGACTCACAGTGTGAGTCCTGTTTCTTTTAGTGGTTTCAAATCCTTCGCACTGTGAAGGATTTCCGCAAGGATGATTAGGATTAAGCGAATCACGAGTGATGAAGCTTAATTCAATCAGCTACTGCGTCTAACTTTATAAAGTACTTTAAGTACGGATTAACAATCCTACGCCCTCTTAGCACAGTGGTTGAATGG
>JABZYY010000122.1 GCA_015264885.1 Streptococcus sp.
TATTAAAAGAAACCTTTATTATTCAGTCGACTATTCCAACGCTGGTGATTATGCCAATTTTAGCATCAGAAGCTAAAGGAGATGTCGATTTTGCGACGAATGTGGTGACCATGACAACTATTGCTTACTTAGCAGTATTGCCATTGTGGTCGTTATTTCTATTTCTAATTTAACGCAATTACCATATATGGTAATTGCAGCGTACACAAAAAAGCGAAGAACCAATTTGGCTCTTCGCTTTATTTCATTTTATCTTATAAAAATTCATGCGTATCAAAGAAGTTTCCTAGTTCTGCTTTGATTGTTTGTGCTTCGGTATCAATCTCTGTAATTTTGATGATTGAAGAGTAGTCTGTTACGTTGTGGTTTGAAACTCCTGATTCACAGAATACAACCGCACCAGCTGTTGTTGAATCAAACTCTTGAATAAGGCTACGCATACCGTTGATTGTACCGCCGGCTTTCAAGAAGTCGTCGACGATTAATACGTTTGATCCACTTGCTAAGGTACGTTTTGATAATTCCATTTTCTCGACGCGAGAAGAAGAACCTGAAACGTAGTTAATACTTACCGTAGAACCTTCCGTAATTTTTGAATCACGGCGCACGATGACGAATGGCACGTTTAAGTAGTTCGCAACCGTTTGTGCGATTGGCACCCCTTTTGTTGCAACGGTCATCACGGCATCGATTTTCTTATCTTCGTAAGCAGATGCAATCATTTTCCCTAAATCATGTAATACATCTGGTTTTGCAAGTAAATCAGAAAGGTAAATATATCCCCCTGGCAATAGACGGCTTGCATCGTTCATTTGCTCTCTTAGTTTTTCCGCAGCAGCCAATGCTTGTTCGCGTTTGATTTTCGGAACAAAAATCACGCCCCCTGCAGCACCTGGCACTGTGCGAATAATCCCTACACCTTGCTTTTCAAAAGTCTTCTTGATAATAGCAATATCCTCACTAATTGAAGATTTTGCGGACTGATACAACGCTGTAAATGTTGTTAATGAGATTAACGTATGTGGGTTATCTAATAGACGTTGTGTCATATCGATTAAACGTTCACTTCTTTTTAATTTCATTGCCTCGTCCTCCTTTTTTTCTTTAAGACACTATTATAGTATACACAAAAGTACGGAAATTACAATTTTTTAAACCTGTAATATTCGGGAAATGAGTGATTAAAACCTTGAAAATCAAAAGAATGTTCCTGAATTCATTTAGAAAAACTAAAAACTAGTTTTCTTTCAGGAAATCTACGTTACTATTCCTGAAAATAATAAAGAAAAACGAGCCTAATTAGGCTCGTTTTGTTAAATAAGTTTCAGTTCGATGCCGACAACGCCATATTGTGCTTGTTTTTCTTTGGAATAGTAAGTCAACATATCGTCGGGATGCGCATTGACCACGTCTTCTGGAGTATAACCGCATTTTAATAGCGGAAGGCGCTCGTACAGTTCTGCAAAGTTTTTAAAAACATGCAACTGAACCACTTCGCAGAGTGTTGTTTGCGAAGCGTCCAGGGTATTGGTAAATCGAATGTGATCACCAATTTGAATCGATTGACGCTTTTCATCGTAAAGACGAAGCTCAATCGTTTTTTGACCGGAGGCGATGGAAGCATACGGTTTTGGGAAAAGAGTCATCTCATGGAGCATGACTAGTTCTCCTTGTTTAAAACGAATTTTTCAACGGCAACAGCAACCCCATCTTCATCGTTGGTTGTTGTCACGAAGTTAGCAATTTCTTTAATCGAATCAATCGCATTTCCCATCGCAACCCCAAGACCAGCGTATTCAATCATGTCACGATCGTTTTCGTGGTCACCAAGGCACATTACTTCATCGCGTGTAAGGCCAAGTTTATCGGCTAGATGATGCACGGCTTTTCCTTTGCTCGCTTCAGGGTGAATGACCTCGAGATAGAAGCCCGCACTACGGAAAATGTTGTAGCGGCTCTTGAAGTCGTCAGAAAGATTTGGTATTAATTCTTCTAACACTTCAGGTTCATCCACAAACATGATTTTGACGAATTCTTTATCGGTTGGAATATCTTTGTATAATTGGTGCACGATTGGCATTCCAACAAGTTCACTTTCATGAATCGAGTATTTACCAACTGTTGCAGTTGGAACGTAAATCGCTTCTTCGTCGATGGCGTGGTAGTGCACATTGTATTTTGTAGCGTAGTCGTTCACGCGCTCTAAGTCATCATGTGTCATTGAGAAGCGAACGAGTGCTTTTTTCGAACCTGTTTGTTGCACCAGAGTTCCGTTGTAAGTTACGACATAATCATGGTCGTTCACGAGGTCGAGTTCTTGAAGCAATCCTTCTACACCAGGATATGGGCGTCCTGTACAAAGAACGACATAGACTCCTTGTGCGCTTGCGGCGTTTAAAGCAGCCTTTACGCGTGGTGTGATTTCGCGTTTTGAATTGAGTAGTGTGCCGTCGATATCGATGGCGATTAATTTGATAGCCATAGTTCCTCCTTGAAAATTGTTCAATAGCGTTAAGTAGCGTTTTAAGCTGGATAATTGGAGCTCTTTAAAATAAGAATCTGAGCAAAAATACAATGCTTATACATAATTCCATTACGTAAAACTTTCGGAGTGTTCCGTAAAATATGGAAAACACAATATACCTTATAAGGTATATTGTGTTTTTTTATTTATAAAAAGTAATTGGTAGATGATGCTTAGATCCTGTGTAGTTGAACTCGGGCTCACAGGACTGACGTCCACTTCCCGAAACGTACGCAGAACGTTACACG
>JABZYY010000123.1 GCA_015264885.1 Streptococcus sp.
TTACGGTAGCCGCCTTATTGATTGTGGCTACTTATGTGACCATCTTCGTAGTCTCTCTTAAAAGTGCTATTTACTATAAAGGAGATTCCAGAGTTAAGAAGTGGGCCTCGAACTTGTTTTTACTGGCAGGGATATTAGGGTGTGCCCCAATCCTTATCGTGGTCCTCAGTAAAGTTCTCTTCTTAGATCATGCCGTACTGCAATTCTTTGATTTGGTTGAGGAAGAAGTGGATATTTTTCTGATTCTCTTTCCGCCTATCGTAGTCGTTGGGGTTCTGTCGATTATTAGTGGCCTCGGATACGCTTCTTGCTTGAAGAATTTTAAAGAATAGAGAGAAACAAAGTTAGCAGGTGGTGTTTATTAAAGGAATTTTGAGGACTAAAAACTTAAAGGAGACGAAAATATGAAAAGTAAAAAATGGGCAATGATTAGTGCTTTGGTAGGGTTTATTGGTGGTGGTTTTTCAACCATATCACCATTTCTGTTAACTTTTGCGGCGATTGCAAAAAGTGATTCGATACAGAATACCGTTCAATATGGTATGTGGATATTGAATCCTCTCGTATTCATTGTCGCTATAAAAAGTGCGCTCTACTATAAAGATGACGAACGAGTTCCTAACAAAGTCTCAAACTTATTTGTTTTAGCAGGGGCAGTGCTGCTTATTCCGGTAGTACTCACACTTCTAGCAACAGTTCCAGGTTTAGAGGCAATCAACGCAGTCGTTATAAATATCATCAGTAGTTTCAGTAGAGGCTTAGAAATGTATTTTGGTCCGCTACTTATGGGTGGATGTTTGTCGGTTCTTTCAGGCGTTTCTTACTTCCTATGCGCGAAAAACTTTAAAGAGTGATAGATAACTTTATGCTTAGAGAGTTTCTCTAGGCTTTTTTATTTTGCATGCTTTATAATGATTGGGACAAAGAAAATTGGAGGCAAGTATGAAAGTTATTGTTATTGGTGGAGGAACGAGCGGATTGATGGCATCGGTCAGTGCGGCGATGCATGGCGCGGAAGTCGTGTTGCTCGAGAAGAATCCAACCCTTGGAAAGAAGTTATTACACACGGGTGGAACGCGTTGTAATGTGACGAACCGTCGTACCCCAGAAGAAATCGTGAAGCATATTCCGGGAAATGGGCGCTTCTTATATAGTGCCTTTTCGCAATTTGATAATCAGGATATTATTCAGTTCTTCGAGAGTCGCGGCGTGCGATTAAAGGAAGAAGATCACGGGCGTATGTTCCCAGTGACGGATTCGGCTAAGACGATTCTGGAGACGTTTATTCAGGAGATTAAGAAATTAGGCGTGCAAGTGCGTACGAATGTGAAAGTAAAGACGATTCGTTTGAGCGATGGAGCCGTGCGAGTGGTGGAGCTGGATAACGGCGAGCAACTCGAAGCCGATGCGGTGATTCTAGCGACTGGTGGGAAATCTTATCCGAAGACGGGTTCGACAGGAGACGGGTATGGTATCGCGAAAGTAGCTGGCCATACGATTACACCGCTTTTTGCGACAGAAGTTCCGCTAACGAGTGGCGAGGAGTTCATCAAGAAGGGCGAGCTTCGTGCGTTGTCGCTTCGCAATGTTGCGCTTAGTGTCTTAAATGGCAAAGGAAAGCCTGTTGTGACGCATCAGATGGATATGATTTTCACGCATTTTGGAGTGAGCGGTCCGGCTGTTTTACGTTGTTCAAGCTTCGTGCATCAAGTGCAGGAGAAAGAAGGCAAGAAGGACGTCGTGATGAGTCTGAATGCTTTGCCTGACATGAGCGACGCCGAACTCGATGCACAGTTTCGTGCATTTGTGGAGGAAGCACCTCTAAAATCGATTAAAAACCACTTAAAAGGGTTGCTTCCTGAACGATATGTAGAGTTTTTACTAGCGAAAGTGGGGATTAGTGACCAAACTGCTGTCAATCGTATGAGTGAAGCCAACTGGGCACAGATTAAAGAAGCCCTTACGAATTTCCGCTTTACCGTCAATGGCTCATTGCCGATTGAGAAGGGGTTTGTGACAGGTGGAGGAGTTCATTTGAAAGAAGTGAACCCGAAAACTTTAGAGTCAAAATTAACCCAAGGACTGTATTTCTGCGGAGAGCTGTTAGACATCCACGGGTACACTGGTGGGTACAATATCACCGCAGCCTTTGTAACGGGTTACGTTGCCGGTATGCATGCATCTTTGGGGTATTAAATTTCTAGAAAATTGGGATTAAACGTCACAATTTCTTCACAAAACTTGTTTATAGTAATTGTATTCCCAAATAAGAATTATTTACTCCCAAGTAAATAAAACTCTATCCTTTTTTCCTCCCGTTTCTGACGGGAGGTTTTTTGTTGTATAAAATAAAAAAAAGCAGTCCGAAGACCGCTTTATCAAAGTGAACATTGGTGGAGTGACCTTTCCACATCTCTTTCAGACCACAAGGGTGCGATAGCTGCCTGTTCTATCCTCAATGTTCTTTTTGTTGTTATTATAATGGAAATAAAAGAAGGGTGCAATTTTTCTGAAAAGTAACTGAATGCAATGTAAATTTGTGCTACAATAAGCCTATTGAAAGTTTGAGGAGTTTGTGATGGCAGAGAAGAATTTAATGGAGAAGGTTGTACGAAAAGTACTACACTCATTCCCGAAAGTAAATATGCCGGACCCATTTGTCCCTTATCCAATTGCGTACCCGCCGGCCGCCAAGAGTCGTTTCGAGATTTTCGTGCATGTGGCTGAGCGTGGCAATGGTCCGCTGGGGC
>JABZYY010000124.1:0-2493 GCA_015264885.1 Streptococcus sp.
AGCTGGGATATTATCTTTAGTACGTTTGAAGTCAATAATACGGTATTGACGTTTATGACCTCCACCTTGATGACGTACTGTCATTTTACCAGTGTTATTACGACCACCTTTAGAAGTTACTTTTGCGAGCAAGGATTTTTCAGGTTTGCTTGCTGTAATTTCAGTAAAGGCAGACACTGTCATAAACCGACGACCAGCGGAGTACGGTTTAAATGATTTAATTGCCATTATTGGGCCTCCTTACTAGACTCTTATACACCTTCAAATAATTCAATAGTTTCGCCCGCTTTAAGAGTTACGATAGCTTTTTTGTAATCGCTACGTTTACCCATTGTGCGACCCATGCGTTTAGTTTTTCCTAATACACGGATAGTGGCTACTTTTTCTACTTTTACGTTGAAGATAGATTCAACAGCTTTACGGATTTCTACTTTGTTCGCATTCAAAGGAACTTGGAAAGTGTATTTGTTTTCTTGCATTAACAAAGTTGTTTTTTCTGTAATGATTGGACGAATTAATACATCAAATTTGTTCATTATCCAAGCACCTCCTCAATTTTTGCAATAGCACCTTCAGCGATGAAGAGTTTGTCGTGATGCAATAAATCGAAGATATTAATGTTCGTGTATGGAAGAGCTTTCACACCTTGAATGTTACGAGCAGATAATTCCACATTTACATCACCATCAGTGATGAAAAGAACTTTTGCGTCACCTACTTGGAAGTTATTAAGAATGTTTAATACTTCTTTAGTTTTTGGTGCAGCTAATTTCAATTCGTCGATTACGAACAATTCGCTGTTATTTACTTTATCAGATAATGCAGATTTAACTGCTAAGCGTCTAGCTTTACGAGGCATAGCTTTATAGTAGCTACGTGGTTGTGGACCAAAAGTGATACCACCACCTACCCAAATTGGGGAACGGCTAGAACCAGCACGAGCACGGCCTGTACCTTTTTGTCTCCAAGGTTTTTTACCGCCACCGCGTACTTCTCCTCGAGTTTTAGTTGCATGTGTACCAAGTCGTTCGTTAGACAATTGACGAACTACGGCTTGATGCATAACAGCAGCGTTTACTTCAACACCGAATACTGCATCATTCAACTGGATTTCGCCGACTTTAGCGCCGGACATGTTGTATTTAGTTACTGTTGGCATTATGTATCCTCCTTTCGACAATTAGTTATTTAACAGGTTTTACTGTGTTGCGAACCATCACTAGGCTACCTTTAGCGCCTGGGATGCCACCTTTGATTAATAAAAGGTTACGTTCAGTATCAACTTTTACAACAGATAGACGTTGTACAGTAACTCTGCCACCACCCATTTGTCCAGGAAGTTTTTTACCTTTAAATACTTTACCGCCGCCACCGGAGATCATTGGACCGATGGAACCTGGTTCACGATGAGATTTGGAACCATGAGTTTCAGGACCACGGCTAAAGTTATGACGCTTAATTGTACCAGCGAAACCTTTACCTTTACCTGTACCCACAACATCTACTAGCTCACCTTCTGCGAAGATATCAGCTGCCAGAGTTTGGCCCACTGTGTAATCAGTTGCTTCAGCAAGGCGAAGTTCACGAAGATATTTAACTGGCGCAACGCCGGCTTTATCGAACTGGCCTTTTACAGGTTTAGTTAAATGTTTTTCTTTAATGGAACCGTATCCAAGCTGTACTGCATTGTAACCGTCGGATTCAACAGTTTTTACTTGCACTACTACGCTAGGTGTAGTTTCCACTACAGTGACAGGAACTAGTTTGCCTTCAGTAGTGAAGACTTGAGTCATTCCTAACTTTTTACCCAAAATAGCTTTAGACATAATCGCACCTCCTTATTTCTTATAATTTTATTTCAATAGATACACCAGCTGGCAAATCTAAGCGAGTGATTGCATCTACTGTTTTCGAATTTGGTTCAATAATTTCTACTAAGCGTTTATGTGTACGCATTTCGAATTGTTCACGAGAATCTTTGTTAACATGTGGAGAACGAAGAATCGTGAAAATGTTTTTTTCTGTAGGCAATGGAATTGGTCCAGAAACCAATGCGCCATTGCGTTTTGCAACGTCTACAATACGTTGAGCACTTTGATCCAATGCTTTGTGATCATATGCTTTCAAGCGAATACGGATTTTTTGTTGTTTTGCCATTGTTATATATCTCCCTTCGTCCATTTCCAGAATGAACTGCTCCATAGAAATTCTCCCTCGCGAGGGCAACCTTCTATATCATAGTTTATACACAACCTAAGAGCGGCAAGTTTGCCGCTCCTTGATTGCACGGTTTATATAGATAATCTTTCAGTCAGATTATGCTTCGATAGCTGTAACAACACCAGCGCCTACTGTATGGCCACCTTCGCGAATCGCGAAACGTAAACCTTCTTCAATAGCGATTGGAGTGATAAGCTCGATGTTCATAGTGATGTTATCACCAGGCATACACATTTCTGTACCTTCTCGTAAGCTGATAACGCCAGTTACGTC
>JABZYY010000124.1:2503-2735 GCA_015264885.1 Streptococcus sp.
AATTGTGGACGATAGTTGGAGAAGAATGGAGTATGACGGCCACCTTCTTCTTTTGTCAACACGTATACTTCTGCTTTGAATTTAGTGTGAGGTTTGATGGAACCTGGTTTAGCCAATACTTGACCACGTTCGATGTCTTTACGGTCGATACCGCGAAGAAGTGCCCCTACGTTGTCACCTGCTACTGCAGATTCCAAAAGTTTACGGAACATTTCAAGACCTGTAACCGTAG
>JABZYY010000125.1 GCA_015264885.1 Streptococcus sp.
TTGTACAAGTTCCTTGGACGACACCAGTCTTCTTAAATGCATGGTTAGCAACAGCAGGGGACTTCAGAGCAATTCTAGTTCAATTAGTCATCTTTGCACTTGGAGTTCTTCTATACATTCCATTTATCAAAGTTAATGATAAAGTTGTTGAACAAGAAATGAAGGGATAAGGTTATGAAACAAATTTTATTAGTATGTAACGCGGGCATGTCGACAAGTATGCTTGTTAAAAAGATGCAACAAAGTGCGACTGAACGTGGGATTGAAGTTTCTATCGAAGCAAAATCCATTACAGAAGCGAAAAAGAATATCCATGAAGCAGATGTTATTCTCATTGGACCACAAATTCGTTACGAGTTGCCTGCAGTAAAAGAAATCGCAGGAGATATTCCAGTAGATGCCATTGATATGCGTGACTACGGAATGATGAACGGTCCTAAGGTATTAGATCAAGCTTTGGTATTGATAGGAGAATAATATGACAGAAGAAATGGAACTCATCTGTTTCCAGTTGATTGCCAATAGTGGTGCAGCCAAATCTTGTTTTGTAGAAGCGATTCAAGCGGCTAAAAAAGGATTGTTTGAAGATGCTAAAGCAAAACTTGTGGAAGCAGAAGAAGCCTTCGTTGAGGCGCATAAAATTCACGCAGAGCTGATTCAAAAAGAAGCGAGCGGAGAGAAAACAGAATTCTCTTTATTGTTCATGCATGCTGAAGATCAAATGGCTTCAACCGAAATCGTACAGTTATTAGCGCAAGAGCTAATTGAATTGTACCGTGATAAACACGCACAATAAGAATCTTACAAAACACAGATTAGGATTTCTCCTGATCTGTGTTTTTTTGACTATCATCCTTAGAAAGAAAAGATTCCGTAGAAGATTACGGATTCTATAATTGCAGTAACGTGAAGAGCATCGAATGTGAATTATGGGGAGTAGAAACTTGTTTCATACTCCCCATTTGAAGCATCGAAGGTGTAAGACTTCGGCTTACACCGGTGCAACGTTACAGCTATTATGAAGATATCCGTAAGGCTTTGAGGAATCTTTCTTTATATTGAGAAGAGACATTCATAAAAAACAGAATCATTAAGAAATACCTAAATCCTTTTAAATCGCGTGAATTCAATGATAAAATAAACTGACATCAACCATGGAGGAACATATGGAAGACAAAAAATTATTTATGAATACATATACAGGCCGCGTCTTCAATCCTTTACAAATGGTTCCAGACAACGTAGCCATTGAAGATATTGCGCATGCCTTAAGTATGATGTGTCGAGGAAACGGACATCTTCGTTTCTTTTATTCAGTAGGATTACATAGCATTAATTGTGCACAAGAAGCGATTGCCAGAGGCTATCAAACAGGAACGGTGCTTGCATGTTTACTACATGATGCAACAGAAGCCTATATCGCTGATTTAATTCGTCCTGTGAAAAATCAATTGCCAGAGTACGAAATCATGGAAAATAACTTATTCGAAGTGATTAAAGAGAAATTCTTCTTGCAACATTTAGAAGAAAAAGAATGGGCGAAAGTGTGGGCAATTGATCATGAAATGCTCTCTAATGAATTGCCAATTATCTTAACGGATGAACCGATAATGGAAAAAGCGCCATTACTCAGCAGTCCAATTCTCGAAGAAAGAAACATGCGAGCAGTCGAACTCGAATTCTTGAAGTTATTCACCGAACTCTTCGAGACGTATCAAAAAGACGTGAAGAACTTGAAACGCGCTCAGCAAAAGAGAGAACTAGAGGCGATGACGCCAGGAAAACGCCGCGCGGAAGAAAAACGAGTGGTAGAATGGCTAAAAGGAATGCCGCAATGGATTGAGGCGAAAACTGTTGCCTTAACGATGCCGATGCGAATGGAATTCCAATTAGATTTAATCGTTCAAGAAGCTAGAAACGCTGGGAAAACAATATTCGTTCCTGTGACGATGCCAGATAAGACATTGGTGTTTGTCGAATGGAATGAACAAACAACCTTTAAACGTACTTCTTATGGTGTGTTAGAACCAGTTATCGATAGCACGCATCCGCTATTTGAAGCTAAAGACCTTGATTTAATCATTGTTCCTGGACTACTGTATAGTACGAAAGGAGACCGTATTGGCTTTGGTGGAGGCTACTATGATAGAACCTTACAAAAGGTAGACGATTATCGCATCCTTTCACTAGCGTATACGACTCAGGTGACGCCTGTTGTCGACTGGCCGGTATTTGAAACGGATATTCATATTCCAACGATTATTACAAGTGAAGGAGTGGTTAGAGATGTTTAAGATTAACCCTTGGAAATTAGAACGCATGAAGCGCAACTTCAACGAGAGCTTCAGCTTTACTTATTTATTTTTAGCGATTCAAGCAGCGCTCTTTATCGTAATGACGCTTGCAGGTGGCAGTACGAATGGACAAGTTCTTGTTAATTTCGGTGCGAAATTCAATCCGTATATCATTCATCAACATGAATATTATCGATTCCTAACGCCAATTTTCTTACATATTGGACTGGAACATATTTTATTTAACAGCTTGTTCTTATATATGGTTGGCCGTCAAATGGAGTACGAAATTGGACACTGGAGATTCCTTGCGGTGTATCTGTTGTCAGGAATTATGGGGAACCTTGCAAGTTTTGCATTCTCATCGAGCATTTCAGCT
>JABZYY010000126.1 GCA_015264885.1 Streptococcus sp.
GACGCAAATTATTTTCAGAAGAAAGCAATGCGGCTTTTGTCTTTTCCAGACTCTTAATCGTCTTGTCGATTTCATCAATGGCCGATTGGAATTTCTTACTTGCAAGTTCATAATTACGTGCAAATCCTTTTTTGAAGGTCTCAAGGTCTTCTTCAAAGTGCGTAATATCAATATGTTGGTCACGCATCAAGGCTAACTCTTGTTTATATTGCAATGAATTTAACGCTGCATTACGAAGCAAGGTGATAATTGGAATAAAGAATTGCGGACGTACTACATACATTTTTGGATATTGGTAGGACACATCAACAATACCTGTGTTATAAAGTTCATTATCCGCTTCAAGTAAGCTCACTAGAATCGCATATTCACATTGCTTCTCGTGACGGTCTTTATCCAACTCTTTAAAGAAGTGTTCGTTTTTCTTCTTCGTTGCTGTTTCGTCATTTTCATTCTTCATTTCAAACATAATGGATAGAATTTCAATGCCATTCTCATCATACTCACGGTAGATATAGTCACCCTTACTTCCCGTTTTGGCATCATTATCCTTGCCAAATTCTGCGCGTGGAAATGCCGTCATACGGAGACGATTAAATTCGATTTCGCAATGTTGTTCAAGGCTTTCTCCCACCATCTTCGTTGATTGTTTTGCCTTGAAATCTTTATAGAACGCAATGGCTTCGTCTTTTGCCTTCAACTCTAACTCGAATTGGTCTTTCTTCGAACGTAATTCCAATTCGTATTTTTCTTTTAGGGCCGTTTGTTGCACTTCTTGTTCTTTTTGTTGTAACTCTTTTTCTTGTTTCAATTCCAGAATCGTACGTTCTTTTGCATGTAAATCTTCTTGGAACTTTTGAGACAATTCTACTTCTTTAAATTGGAGTTGTTGTTTTAATTGGTCCAATTCTGCTTGGAGTGCACTAAATTCTTTTTCTTTTTGATGGAGTGCTTCTTGCACATTCTTTTCTTCTTTGACATCCGCATTCTTCAATGCTAATTCAAGCGAAAGAATCTTCTGTTCAAAGTTGGCACGTTCCTCATCATACAGACGCTTTTCTTGCTCTTTTGCGAGTGCCTTTTCCGTCTCAAATTGTTTCTTCGCAAATTCCAACTGCTTATGAACATCTTCTGCAAATTCCTTATTGCGTACTTGACTCACAATATCTGCATACGAGTTCTCATCAATCGTAAAGACCGTTTGGCAATGTGGACATTTAATTTCGTTCATCGAACCCCTCCTTTTTATTTCTATTTCATTCTATCACAATATCGAATTTGAGCACAGACCCAAAACAGTTCATTACCATATATGGTAATGAACTGTTTTTTGCATACAAAAACTCTCCGCGAATCACTTTCACGGAGAGTCTCACTTTACATTTATTATCCAATAAAGGCTTTGATTTGTTCTACACTTTGTGATGAGTCACAAACCACACGCACTTCGCCGCCACGAGCAACTAATAAACCAGGTACTGTTGGCATATTGTATTTCGCACGGAAAGCTGCTAACGCTTCGTTAGCTCTGTCTTCTGAATTGATGAAGTACATTTCTTTTCCTAATGCTTCACGCACTTCGTTAATTTTTGGAGCAAAGCGACGGCAGTATGGGCAAGTTGGACGCCCTACGAAAAGAACGACTTCCTTTCCTTCACCGATTAACGCTTCTACTTTCTCAGCTGTTGTTTCCACAAATTGGCTTACATCTTTTGCAAATTGTTCCATGATATCCCTCCGTTCATTTTCCTTCATTATGACAACGAAAAAAGAGTAGCGCAACAAATGTGCCTACTCTTTCTTATCTTTCGGATTGATTTCTTTATATTTTTTACGAATGTATAATAAGCGGCAAATAAACGCTCCTAACATCCCGATGGCAATACCGCCAATGACATTGTCAATAAGCATCCCAATTCCAAATCCGATTGCAATCCCAATCACCATGATAAGATTCAATACGGACATTTCTCTAATTCTGTCTTTTGGATCTTGTTCTCTCATTGCTACCTCCTACTCAACGACGTTAATATGACACATCTTCATGGCGCTTAACGCGTTATCGTGTGACGCTGGCGTTACCCCTGCACAGGCACTTGCAACGACATTCACTGGCACATTCACAAAATGCGCTTTAGCAAGCAGTGCATTACTAATCACACAAATATCTGTACAGATTCCAATGAGTGTAATACTTTCTAAATCTGGCACTTCTTTTTGAATGAGTTCCATTAATTTTTCTGATCCAAATGTTGGTTTTTCAACGCCTTTTGCATGACGACTCTCTAAGGCTTTTTGGATTTGTGGATTTAACTCCCATCCTTTAGACCCTCTCACGCAGTGCACGACTGGCAAGTGACGTCCTTCCTCTGTTTGAAGATAGTCTTCACTATGAGTATCTAGTGTATAAAATACCTTTCCATCGAAATTTTCAATCACCTCAACGGCATGGTCGATAATGGCTACGGCTTCTTTTGAGCCAAGCACTCCATTGACAAAATCATTTTGCATATCCACTACAACTAAAGCTTTCATTGTTTTCCTCCTATTTATGTAAAAATGCTTTACGGAAACTAAAATAATACAATCCAACGAGAATATATCCAATTCCTACAGCGATGATTGTTGCTGCCCCAAAGG
>JABZYY010000127.1 GCA_015264885.1 Streptococcus sp.
GCTGGCAGCTAGGCGAATGAGGGCATCTGCATCGGTAGAATCGGCAGTGACCACATCTGTGACCACAGGAGTTCCGTTTGTAATAGTTCCTGTTTTGTCGAAAACAACCATATTCACGTGGTTGGCTTCTTCCAACGCTTCCCCACTCTTAAGAAGGATTCCGTTTTCGGCCCCTTTACCAGTCCCAACCATGATAGCAGTTGGTGTCGCAAGCCCTAACGCACATGGGCAGGCGATAACGAGCACTGAGATGGTAATCGTAAGGGCAAATACCCATGATTCTTGTCCAAGGAAATACCAAGCAAGTCCAGAAACAAGAGCCAAGACGATTACGATTGGAACGAATACTCCAGAAACCTTGTCGGCCAGTTTGGCAATCGGTGCTTTGGATCCTTGTGCTTGTTCGACTAACTGAATGATTTGAGAAAGGGCTGTGTCTTTCCCGATTTTTGTTGCTTTTAGAATGAAAGAACCTGTCTTGTTTAAACTTGCCCCAATCACTTCATCGCCAATTGATTTCGATACTGGAATACTTTCCCCTGTTAACATCGATTCGTCAACGGTTGAGTTTCCTTCTGTCACGATGCCATCGACTGGAACTTTTTCACCCGGTTTAACACGAATGAGGTCGCCCACTTGCACTTCTTCTACAGGAACTTCTACTTCTTGTCCGTCGCGTAAAACCGTCGCCATTTTAGGAGCAAGGCCTACGAGCGTTTGAATCGCCATGGATGTTTTCCCTTTTGACACGTCTTCGAAGTATTTTCCAAGTGTGATTAAGGTTAAAATAACGCCGGCTGATTCGTAGTAAAGGTTCATCGCAAAATGCGCATGGCCTTCTAATACGTGGTACGTTCCGTAAAGGCTATAAAGGAACGCAGCGCTTGTTCCAAGTGCGACTAAGCTGTCCATGTTCGGATGTCCTTTGGATAAGGCTTTAAATCCATCCACGAAGAAACGACGTCCAATCCAGACAATTGGGAGAGAGAGCGCTAATTGAATCAACGCATAGCTAACTGGACTTTGCATTGGGCTTAGAAAGGCTGGCATTGGAATTCCAACCATATCCGCCATTGCGATAAAGAGAAGTGGCACGGTGAAAATCGCTGAAATGGTTAGGTTTCGCTTCATTTCTCTTAAGTGCGCTTCTTTCTTTTCGTTCTTTTCTTCGAGTTCTTCTTCCACTGATTTGCCACGAGGACGAGCGCTGTATCCCACACCATCGACCACTTTGGCGATGTCTTCAGGGGTCACGCTATCGTTTGCTTCAACAGTCATGATCTCGGTTGCCAAGTTGACGCTGGCTTTATCAACGCCAGGAATTTTGCTGACGGCATTCTCGATCGTCATGGCACATGAAGCACAACTCATTCCTTCAATAATGTACTCTTTTTGTTTGCTCATTACTTTCACCGCTTTCGTTTACATTTGTAATTTACATTGTTAGTTTACACCAGTAATCTACAAATGTCAACAATAATGTTTAAAAAATTTTTTGAATAAAAAAACTCAAGCCAACAGCAATTCTGCCAGCTTGAGTTTGGGTGTAATCTATTTAATTTTCTGAAGATAAAATTTCTTCTATCGTAATTTCTCTCTCTTCGACTAAATCGTAAAAGCCAACATGAACACCCTCTTCATATAGCCAACATAAGTCTGTCCCATACGGTGCTTCGAAAATCTCTAGCATTACTGGAGCAATCTCATATATGGAATCGGCTCCTAGAATTTTAAAATTAGCTGCATCTGAAAGATACTCTTCATCATCTTCAATGGATAATAGAGTCCATCCATTCATCGGAGGTATTGAAGATTGATCACGAAAAGTATATCGAATCGGCTTACCCTCAAGAATATTATTCGAAACAATAAAACCACCAAAATCACTATTATTAATCATAGTACTCCTCCTGTAAACTAGGAATTAACAACATTGATGTAAAAACAAAGTTTATTAACCTCTTAATTTGCCGTTTTGGCCAAGGTTTTCGGCTTTAATTTCTTGAATAATGATATGAATGTGTTCTGTTGGAGCGCCAGTGTGTTTAGAGACCACTTCTGTCACTTCTTTGACAAGGGCTTCTTTTTGTTCACGGCTTCTTCCTTCGATCATTTCAACATGAATAAATGGCATGGTTGTGCCTCCCTTCGTTTTGAACTAGTTTATATAGTTGTTCTTTGGTTTTATTTTACTCCTAAATGGTAGCGAATGCTAGGTGGGGTGCTGAAAAGGCCTCACACCCTGTGTAGTCGGGTTCGGCTTCGCAGAAATGGCGTGCGTTTCCCCAAACGTACGCACGACTCGTTTCGAGTCCTTTGCGTCGTTCGGGTCCAACGTTCCATTTCTGGGCGCGAAGCCTCACACCCTGTATTTTTCTATTAAGATTTTCATGGTTTTGTTTGAAAAGAGCACGGTGAGGATGGCGGTATTCAATGGGAGTGTGATCATATTTTTCAGGATTCGCAGTGGCATAATGACGGCGAAGGCTTTTTGCGTCATCATATGCACCCAGATTGAATTTAATCCGAGGTTACAGAAGATGGTGACGAGCAATACTGTCATAAAGATTTGTTCCCATCTGAGTGGTCTCTTATAT
>JABZYY010000128.1 GCA_015264885.1 Streptococcus sp.
TCTTTCCCCTTATTATATGGACACACTTGCTGGCAAATATCACAGCCGTATATCACATGCCCGATTTTTTTACGAAACTCTTGTGGCATAAAGCCCTTCGTCTGCGTCTGATACGACAAGCAGCGCATGGCATTCATACGCCCATCACCCAGTAACGCACCGGTTGGACAGAAATCCACACAGCGCGTACAATCACCGCATCCATAGTCTACCATCTCGTCGGTTGGAAACTCGATATTCGTAATCAGCTCCCCTAAGTAGACATACGAGCCAAATTCCTTCGTAATGAGAAGTCCATTCTTACCGACAAAGCCAATTCCTGCACGCTCAGCCACGCGGACATCGATTAATTCGCCGGTGTCGACCATCGGCTTAAACCTAGAATCTTCGTCTTGAACTTCTTCTTTGATGTAGTTAATCAGTGCTTCCATGCGTCTTGAGAGAATAAAGTGATAATCCTCCCCCCACGAAGCCCGTGCAAAGGCCCCGCGACGCTCTCCCTTCACACGTTCCGGCTTATTCTTTGGAAGTGTCGGATATGCCAGCGCGATGGAAATAATGGTTTTTGGAGTGTCGAAGATTTTCTCAGGATAAATACGCTCTTCTAGCACTGGATGCTCAAATCCTGTCGTATGGCCGAGTTCTTTGGAACGGCGCATACTCTCTTCTAAGTGCGTAAACGGCTCCGCAGAAGCAAAACCAATCTTATCGATACCAAGCTCTTTACTTTTAGCGATAATTTTCTGTTTTAAAACTGCTGTATCCATCAAAAACCTCCTCTCTTTGTTCCTATCTATTGTACTATACTTCTCTTTTATCACAAAGTGTCTAAATTTTACGCAAAAAAAGAACGCTAGCCTTCGGTGTAAACACTGCGAAAGTTAACGTTAGTCGAACATCAATTGCCGTGCAAAATGAATTACAGAGCAAAAGATTATTTGTATAATAGCGCTTTTCTTAGAAAAAATCAACTGAAAAGTTAAGAAAAGTGTAAGAAATTTAAGACAAGAGAAAAATTGACAAATTTCAGCATTTAATCACCCTTAAAACTGCCTATAAACATTGCCAAATAATCAAAGAAATAAGGACCCACACTGTGAGTCCTTATGCATTATGCGTCTTTTTTGTGGGCTTCTTTAATTTTATTAAAGATGCTTTCTGTAATATAGGCACCTGCTTCTGGTTTTCCTGTTCCATTAATGATTACATCATGGATACTAAGATTACCATCAAGTTGCTGGATGAGTCCTTGCCAGTCTTCTCCGAATTTTTGACGGAATCGAAGCCAGTCTGTAAAGAACATCATTGCTTGTTTCTTTTCTGTACCTTTCTCCATGGCTAAATCAAACTTGAATCCATCTTTGAATTTCGTAACGCCTTTTTCATCCGCTTGTGGAACTTCTCCATGGGCACGCATTGGAGTGATGAATTTAGCCTTCAATAATTCTTGCCCGAAGAAGTAGAAGTACATTTCATGAAGAAATTCTTTTTCAGGAGTATCTGGTTTTCCTAATTGACCAAGAAGCAACATCCAGCGAACCAATCCTGGGTTTTCAACAGGAACATCTACTTCACGCATTCCCTCATAGTTTGGAAATTCAACTAAGCCTTCTGCTGCAATTGCAGTATATTCAGAAAGAATCTGAACCCCTTGTGCTCCATCTAATAATATGGCCTCTCTGAGGAAGTTTAAAATACCTTGTTTATCTTCTCCATTATCGATATAACGAAGTTCATAGTTTTCGTCATCTGCATTTCGCTCTTTTAAGTGTTTCTTGTTCGCTTTCGTTACCAAGTGAATCATTGGAGGTGATGTTAAATAGTTATCCTCATCTTCTGTCGATGTCTTAGCAAATAAGAACGGTTCACCTGTTTTAACAGAATAGACTGCATAAATACCATCTAAAATCAATAATTTATCTCGAACGATTGTCACAAGAGTACGAAGTTTGTTGAAATTCTCTTCACGTTTTTCTTCCGAATCATTCTCTGCATTGGCATTACAATACCATAAAAAGAGTCTCCAAATTTCGGCAATGTCGGTTATTGATAAGTGAGCTCGGTCTAAATCAGTGATGACGCCGTCCTCCACACCAACAAAACGTTCGCCAAGAGCATTGATGTATGCAGAGTACATTTGCTGCTCAGTGACGCCTTCAGAATGAAGTACCGTTCCAACGTATGGGAAGAATTGTGTTGCATTCTCCACCCATAAAACAGCTTTTTTGTTCGACACTTCCATCACACGATCTTCACCGACTTGAATTCCGTAAACTGCTGTTCTAAATGGTTCTTCATCATCACTCCCCATTTTAGTAAGAATGACTTCATCCCCAACTTTTATGGTTCCTGTTACTTGTCCAGCAACAACCATATCTGGTGAATCTTTTGAGACAGTATATATATATTCAATTCCCACTGTAAACACACGGGGTTCTTCAGTTTCTTTAGTTTTTTCTACTTTTTTTGGAGCAGTCTCAACTGCTGCTTGCTCTTCCTTTTTTTCTTCTGGTTGAACCGGTTTTTCTTCTACTTTCGGTTCTTCTTTTTTACGAGAAAAT
>JABZYY010000129.1 GCA_015264885.1 Streptococcus sp.
GTTGAAGGATCAGGTAGGCATTTGTATCAACACTTGGTCCCGAAGACGTATAACGAATAAAGAACGCCGGGAAAACCATCAAGTTTAAAAAGTAAACAACCCATAATAGAACCGCATTTTTCTTCATAGAACACCTCTAGTCATCCGTGAAACGGACTGGTTTTGTATTTTTAATGCTATAGATTTTTTCGATTTTGCCATCATGCCATACGATACCGTGAAGCGCTCCGCCAAAAACAGCTCCGCCATCGATACCGATTTTGCCATCGTGTTGCCATAATTTCATAAAGTCGCCATCTTCGTTTAAGCCACGTAAAGGTGTGTGCCCGAAGATAATCGTTTTGCCAGTGTTGTTGGCCCCTTTATGGAATGGCTCACGAATCCAGTAGAAGTCTTTTGGCTCAGTGTCGTGCCAGTCGTCTAAGCGTAAATCCACTCCAGCATGCGCTAAGAGCAAGTCGCCTTCATCGATAAAGAGAGGACGTTCTCTTAGAAATGCGATGAGTTCTGGATATTGTGCTTTAATCGCTTCGGCATCTTCCACAGGATTGACCGGAGTCCCTTGTGGTCGACCGAGTAAGTCGTTAATCGTCGTATCCCCATTGTTTCTGAAGTAGTGTGGAAAACGTCCTTCAGGATCGTCGATAAATGCAAGGAACATCACTTCATGATTTCCCATCAAATACCATGCGTTTTTCTCTTTCGCATATTTCATCCCTGTTAGGACACTACGTTTATTGTCTGGTCCACGGTCAATCAAGTCTCCCATGAAGACAAGTTGCTGAGTTTCTTCGTCCCAGTTTTGAAGCATTTCTTCCATCATGTCTGCTTCGCCGTGAATATCACCAATAATAAAATACGTTTTTTTCATTTTCTACACCTCAATTGCTCTGTTACTGTCTATTATAGCAAACTTTCGCGTCAATATGAAAGTGGATTTGACTCATGAAAAATTTTGCAAAAAAAGAAGCCTTACTTTCGTAAGACTTCTTCGTCATTTAAGATTATTGGTTTTCTTTTTTACGAGTGAATAATAACGCTGCCGCTACAACCACAAGTACGCCACCAATGATAACAGTGAATCCTTTTGCTGTACCTGTATTTGGTAATTCAGGACGTTTTGGTTCTTCTGTTGTTGGAACTGCTGGAGTTTCTGTAGTTGAACCTTCAGTAGTAGTTCCTTCTGTTGTCGTTGAAGCTGTAGTAGCTGCAGTTGTTGTTGTGCTTTCTGTAGTACTTGCAGTTGTTGTACTTTCTGTAGTACTTTCTGTTGTTGTAGTGCTTTCAGTAGTTGATTCAGTCGTTGTTGTACTTTCTGTAGTACTTTCTGTTGTTGTAGAAGCTGTTGTAGTTGTTGCTTCTGTTGTTGTTGAAGCAGTAGTTGTTGTTGCTTCTGTTGTTGTAGTACTTTCAGTAGTTGATTCAGTCGTAGTTGTTGAAGTTGTGCTTTCTGTAGTACTTTCAGTTGTACTTTCAGTTGTTGTTGTCGTAGTAGTTGTAGTAGTAGTTTCAGGCATTTCACCATCAGCTGTACCAGAACCAGATAATAATGTGTAAGTTACATCTGTTGATTGTTCACTATCTAAACCTTCAGCTGTGATTGAGATTTTGTTTTGTGGGTTCTTTGTAGGATCCACTAAGTTTACGATATAGTCAACGTAAATAATTTTATCTGTTGTATCGATTTTTACTTTAATACCTGTATCAGTGATTTCATAGTCACTTTCAGAAAGGAATCCAGCTGAAACCCATGGATTTTCTGAATCTACTAATTCAACACGTAATGAACCAGGTACGTATGTTTGGTTTGAATCCCAAACATCTTTAATTTCAACATTACTTAATGTTTTTCTAGCGGCGTTTAAACGTGCCCACCAGTGAACTTGTTCAGCGTTCTCTGTTGGTTGAAGACCCCATTTAGTAACCATTTCTCCTGGAGTAGGTCCTTCAAGTGGATCGATTTTTTGTGATACGACAGTACCGTTAAAATCAAGTTCTTGAGTAGTATCTGCTAAACGATTGTCTGGTTCCCACTTAACATCAACTTTTAATTCGATGTTTTTGTTTAATTTGTGGTCTTTAAAGTATGGACCAAACGTTACTGTAACTGTACCGCTTTCTGGTGACACTTCAGCATATGCTACTGTTTCTCCCGCTTTATTATAAATTGGGAAGCTGTAAGAAGATTGAATTTTTACAGGTGAATTCACTTTGAATGTCATTGTGTCATTCATGTTGATATCGATATTATCAGGAATATCTACTTTAAATGTAATTCCCCAACGAGCATATAAATCGGCTGCATCTCCCGAAATTTGAACAGTTGGATTCTTCACTTCAATCGCTGTTCCATTTTTTGTTACTTCTGCCGCACTTGCTTGTTTTGGAGCAAAGAATACTGTTAAAGCAAATAGAGCGGATAGTAATAAGAATAATTTCTTTTTCATAAAAATCCTCCTAGTTTCTTGATTTAAATTCTATTCTTTCAAACTCAATCATTTTTTATCCTAAAATCAACACTGTTTTTTCGAAAAAGCGATTACGTTTTGAAAGA
>JABZYY010000012.1:0-259 GCA_015264885.1 Streptococcus sp.
GCCCATCAATACAAATAGCAGCCCATTTATTCCAAAAAAGTACAGCGGAATGACGTTATTCTTTAAGTCTTCCACTACTTGGCAAACCTTTCTTCGAGGTCGCTCACTTCAAAAATATAGTCTCCACCATCTACAAGACACGGAACTCCCACCATTCCCTGTTCTTTACGCGGAGTAAATACTTCTTCATTATCTCTTAATCTCAAGAATTCTTTTAAGTTTCTCATGCTCGCTGTAATATCCACTTCACGAGCGGTTA
>JABZYY010000012.1:269-21210 GCA_015264885.1 Streptococcus sp.
ATAACTAATATTCTGTCTTTGTAACTCTTCTACAAAAGGTTTAGTATCTGGACATAAACTACTAAAATAGAGTGTTTTTTCGTTCATTTGATTGCTCCTTTACTACTTTCCAATCGTTTGTTGGAGGGCTTGTCTTGCTAATTGATCAGCACCCCTGTTTTCACTTTCAGGAATCCACTTTACAAATAATTGTGGAAAGTGTTTCACCTGCTTTTGAATTTCCTTTAAAACGATTCGATTTGCTTCTTTTTTCGTATAATTTTTTTCAATCGCATCAGCGGTTACTTTTGAATCGGTATGCATGAAAATCAGTTCTTCTTGGTACCCTTTCTCCAGCAACCAGCCTAATGCCCAATGAATGGCTGTGAATTCCGCTAAATGATTATCCATTTTTTCTTCCACAGAAATCTTAAACGGCAATTGTTCGCCATCTTTTAGCACGAGGACTCCCAATCCTACGTCTCCGGGATTTCCATTCACGGCCGCGTCTGTATAGACTTTAATCATTTCCGACAATGACCACATGCGTCGCCTGAACGCCGTGCGCTCCTCTTGTAATTTCAAAAGTCACCTGTTGGCCTTCTTTCAACGACTTGAATCCCTCTTGTGCAATTCCTGTGAAATGCACAAAAATATCTTCATCCGTTTTTGTATTTTTGATAAATCCATACCCTTTTTCGTTGTTAAACCATTTTACAATTCCACTTTCCATGTGAACTCCCCCTTTAATGTACCTTTATTATACTGTGTTTTTTCTCATTACACTGAAACTATGCCTTCAATGTACGAATAAATGTCTCATCATTCTCGTACAAGCTTAATAATAAGTTCTCTCGTTGCAGTTGCATCTCTAGCCACTCAGCTCCATCACTGAAATAACGGTCTATAAATGGACTAACGCGAATAAAATCTGATTGCGCCTTTTGCAATAACAGTTCTCTCATATCTTCTTCTAGCGCATTTTGCGTATCAATCAGTCGTTCAATTTCTACGAATACTGGATGATCATAGACCGAAACTATTTCTGATTTGTCGACTTCGACCACCTTTTCGCTAAACGCATCATAGTATCGAATCTTTGAAGTCTTCCCATCCGTTAACCAACATTCTATTAAGAACCCTTTCCAAAACAGTTGTGTCAAAGGTCTCATCAAAAACGCTTCGATAACGGTCCATTTCAATGGTGTTTGCATCAACATCAAGGTTGTTGCCATATAGTCATTCTGCTCTTCGGTTAATGGCTCTTCTTTTTTCAAACGTTCACTTAATTGTTGTAGCTTCTCGACTTCTGCTTGCGTAAAGCGATTCTTTTCCTTTTCGCATAGCAATGTACACTCTAGAACCTTATCCATTCCAAGTGCAGCAATCACATTTTCGTGAACCAGCCAAGCCTCTACTTGTTTAAATTGCTCATTTTGAATCGCTACTTTTATTTTCCACATCCAGTAGCTAGATTCACTCGGCAGCTTTAATTGATCTTCTTCGATATAATACGTCAGGTCATCCCACCGATTCGCCTTCTCAAGCAATTGGAAAAACTCTTCAATCTCATCGATATACTCATTCTTCTGTACTTTTTCTTCAAAGGCATCGATGGCATTCTCCACAAATGTTTCGAATTCTTCTTCTGAAAATACGTCTAGTTGTTTCTTTTCCTCGCTCATAAATTTCTCCCCTGTCTTATACCTTTCTATTATACTTTAAAGGCGGTCAATTAGAAAGCACACAAATAAAAAAAGGCTCATGACAATCCGTCATGAACCTAATATTTATTCTTCCTCTAATGGTAAAAATTCTACAATATCTTTGAAATTAACAACCGTCCGCGATTCACAAATATCTTTCATGCATGTATTGGATGCATTCCAATCAATCACAACGATGGCACTATTCGCCAATAGTTTATAGATAATCCCAATCATTTCTTGTTCTCTAAAAGTAAATCGAATGCGATTGCCGACTTCCGGACGAATCGATTCTTTTATCTGCAGAATAATACGAACTCCTTCATCATAGGACACTCCTAATAAATGCGCAATTCTCGATTTACTCGTTCCTTTTCGAAGTTCCGTTTCAACAGTACTCTTGACATCTTTCGTGACACGTTTCGCCATTGCTTTCGCCTCTTTTCACGCCTGGCCAAAATCCTACACTACACACTCATCAAATTTATTATATCACAAATCGGA
The DNA here is from genome assembly GCA_015264885.1 of Streptococcus sp. Taxonomy (GTDB): domain Bacteria; phylum Bacillota; class Bacilli; order Lactobacillales; family Aerococcaceae; genus Granulicatella. The sequence continues at coordinate 2,459 of JABZYY010000012.1, forward strand.
CTTTCTGTGGGCTAGATTTACTAATTTTCTGATTTAAAGGCTTTTCTTTTATGAAAAAATGACGCCTTTTAGAATGTAAACTTGTTTTTCGGCGATTTTTCTGGGAGTTTTTGCTCATCCATGAACATATATTTGTAAAACGCATTCATTTCAACTATACTTTAGATGTAATGAATGGAGGGATTTTGATGTTAGACCAATCAATCACAATTTTGAAATATGAGTACCATATTGCACCGGGAAGTTATTTCCATGTGGAGACACCTTGGGTAAAAGATGTTAGTGAGATTAAAACGGTCATCATTGATCAAGATAATGTATTTACGAAGATGTTGAGTGTTTACCCTAATAACTTTGTAATGTTTTTAGAGCAATTCCCTGAATATAGTATTTACCGGACAAATGTGCCGCTAGAACTTATTCCAACCAGCGATTCATACCGCGTTTGTTTTGAACAAGCGTGATTACAACTGCAAAAAAGCAGAACTTGGACAATCTTATTTCTCTGCGTCCGAGTTCTGCTTTTTCATTTATTCTTCTATTGGTGCGAGTAAGCGTAGTCCGTTTAAGAGTACTAAAATCGTACTTCCTTCATGTAACATAACTCCCCAGCCGATGTTTGTTAATCCAAAGAAGTTAAGGACTAGGAGCATCACAACGATTGACATCGCAAAAATCATATTTTCTAAAATGACACGATGCAATTTCTTACTAATCTTATGAGCTGACACAAGCTTTTGTAAGTCGTTTTTCATGATGACGATATCACTTGTTTCAATCGCAATATCTGTCCCATTTCCCATCGCAATACCGACGTCTGCTGTCGCAAGAGCTGGCGCATCATTCACGCCATCCCCCACCATCGCTGTTAATCCATAGCGTTCTTTTTGAGACTGAATCTTTTCTAATTTTTCTTCAGGCAATACATTGGCAACAACTTCTTGTACTCCAAGCTTCATCCCAATCATTTCAGCCGTTTCTCTTGAATCCCCTGTGATCATTGTTGTATGCACCTGTTGACTCTTGAAGTAATCGAGCACCGCTTTTGACGCTTCGTTTGGAAGGTCCATGAACGCCATCAAACCAACAATTCTATTGTTTTTTACAACCGTTACAACTGTCTTGCCTTCGCTTGCCCATTCTTTCATACGAGACGCAACTTCATTAGAGCGGTCAACTGTATCCATCGGTTTAATAATATGAATTTCTTCGTTTCGAACGACACTTCGAACACCTTGTCCGACAAGTACTTCCACTTCAATTTCTTCTTCAAGCACTGTCCAGTCGCTGAATTTTTGAACGACTGCTTGCGCCAGTGGATGCGTCGATTGTTTTTCCATCGCAACCACTGCTGGAATCATTGTTTCATCTTCAAACCAGTAATCTGTCAACTCTGGAGTTCCTTTTGTCAAAGTACCTGTTTTATCAAAAGAAATCACGCGTAGGTCTTGTAATTGAGAGATGGCTGCTCCACCTTTTGCTAAAATTCCCATTTTAGACAAACGAGACATCGCTGCTAAAGTTGCTGGAACGGCACTTGCTGCTAAGGCACATGGAGATACCCCGATAAGGTAAACCATTCCACGGTAAAGTGTTGTATTTAAATCCCATCCCATTAAGAAATATCCAAATAATAGGAAGATTGGCCAAAGGATTAAAACGGCATTTACATAAATTGGTTCGATTTTTTGAATAAAGGTCGCTTGCTTGTTCATTGAACCTTGAGCATTTTCCACAACCTTCATAATTTTCGCAAAGACCGTATCCGTACTTTCTGCAGTTACTCGCATTTCGATACGGCTTGATAAGTTCACTGTACTCGCGAACACTTCATCTCCCTCGCCTTTTGAACGAGGCATGCTTTCACCTGTAATGGTCGCTTCGTCAATCGATGTTAATCCTTTTGTGATGACTCCATCGATTGGCACTTGATCGCCATGCAATACTTCTAATGTATCCCCAACTTTTAAGCTAGCCACGTCAACGACAACCACTTCTCCATTTTCTTGGATGAGACGTGCTTGCGTTGGATTCATTTGTAATAACGCTGTTAGCGACTTACGGCTTTTCTCTTCAACATATTCTTCAAGGAAGTGTGCTCCCGCAAAAATTAAAATCAGTAGAGCTCCTTCTTCCGCATTTCCAATTAACACTGCGCCAACTGCCGCAAGTGTCATTAAAATATGCACATTCGGTTGGAATTTTCCTTTCTTTTTGGTTTTTTCAATAGTATCTTCAACACCTTCCATCGTTACATGGTAACCTGAAAGGATGACAGTTAGAATGAATAGAATATTCGCAATCCCGTTCCCCATATATTGAAGAACCATCCCGATAATGTAAAGGACTAGTCCTGCAATATAAAAGATAACTGCTTTACTATCATCGTGGTTGTGACCTTGACGATGTCCATGTTCATGATGGTGCTCATGCTCGTGATCGTGGTCGTGATCTTCATGATGCAAGTAATGATCTTGGCATGTTTCTCCTTCATGAGTTTCTTCTTTATTCAAAAGGTGTTCAAATTTATGTTTTAGGTTATGTGTTAGCTCTTTGAAATCCATGATATCTCTCCTTACTATTTCTTGTTAATCACATAATACATGAATGAACATTCATGTGTCAAGAGATATCTTAAAATTATTCTAAATTATTTTTAGATAAAAAAAGAGACTGGCCGAAGCCAATCTCTTTTGGTGTTTCTATTAACGACGACGTTCTTGGATACGCGCTGCTTTACCACGTAAGTTACGTAAGTAATATAATTTAGCACGACGAACTTTACCGTAACGAACTACTTCGATTTGTGCTACACGTGGAGTGTGTAATGGGAATGTACGTTCCACACCAACACCGTTAGAAACTTTACGTACTGTGTAAGTTTCGCTGATGCCAGCACCACGACGTTTGATAACAACGCCTTCGAAGATTTGGATACGTTCGCGAGTTCCTTCAACAACCTTAGCGTGAACACGTACAGTGTCACCAGGACGGAATGAAGGGATATCTGAACGTAATTGTTCTTGAGTTAATTCTTCGATTAATTTGCTCATGTTTTTTTCTCCTTCCAACAAACATTCATGACTTGGCATTTTTCCAATCAGCGGAATATCGTTATCTCTGAGTGAAGTCTCACTCACTCGAAATATACTATCATACTTGCCTATCAAATGCAAGCAAGTTTATCAATTTTTTTGACGATTTTTCTCCATAGAAAAACTACGAAGAATGCTCTTCACAACAGTGCTCACTTGCTAAGTTATAGAGCTCTAAAACATGGTGATCTTCAAGCGAATACCAAACGTGTTTTCCGACTTTTTCGGCCTTCACAATATGATGTGCACGCAGCTTTTTCAACTGATGAGAAATCGCAGACTGCTCCATTCCAGTACAGTTCATTAAGTCTTCTACACATAGTGGTTCGCGCTGTGTCAATAGCGTAATAATATTGAGTCTTGTTGCATCCCCAAGCAACTTGAAGAGCTGCACCATTTCACTACGCCCTTCGTCCTTAGACAACAGTGCTTGAAATGCTTTAATTTCTTCTGCATTTAGATGTTCCGTCATCTAGCATCCCTCTTCCTCTTTTACTTCTTGTAGTAACTTTGCTTCCTCTTTTGAGAGTTCATACTTTTCTAGTAAATCTGGTCTTCTTAAATACGTCTTACGAAGCGACTCTTTCATTTGCCACTGTGCAATCTTTGCATGATTGCCGCTAAAGAGAACTTCTGGAACTTCCATTCCTTTATATTCTCTTGGACGTGTATATTGTGGGTGTTCGAGTAATCCTGTCGAATGCGAATCTCCTACCGCAGACGCATCATTTCCTAATACATCTGGCAAGAGTCGTACCGTTGCATCAATCATCACAGTTGCAGCTAATTCCCCACCTGTTAACACGAAGTCTCCAATCGAGTATTCATCCGTCACAAGCGTACGAATGCGTTCGTCATAACCTTCATAATGACCACAAATAAATACCAAATGTTCTTCCTTCGACAACTCTTCGGCATCCTTTTGCGTAAAAGTCTTCCCAGCCGGATCCATTAAGATTACACGTGGTGTCGTTTCAGGAGAACGATCACGAATCGACGCAAGCGCCAAATCAATCGGTTCCACTTTCAGAAGCATCCCAGCTCCACCACCGAATGGATAATCATCGACATGATTATGCTTATTGTTTGAAAACTGACGAAAATCCGTTGTTTCAAATTCAATTTTTCCTGCTTCGATGGCCTTTCCGATAATCGATTGCGTCATCGGTCCTTGTACCATTTCAGGGAATAATGTTAATACATCAATTTTCATCTTAATCGATCAACCCTTCCAATAAATGGATATAAGCTTTCTTTTCTTCTTTATCGACTTTATAAACGACTGGTTCAATAAATGGAATTAATAGTTCTTTCTTTCCTTTTTGTTTTACAACCCAGACATCATTTGATCCTGGAGAAAGAATTTCGGTGACTTTTCCAAGCACTTCACCTTCATCCGTTACAATTTCCAGTCCGATAATTTCATGGTAGTAAAACTCGTCATCTTCGAGTTCAGTCAACTGTTCTTCGGCTACCTTTAGGAGACATTCCTTGTATTTTTCAACATCTTCGATACGGTTCATTCCTTCGAACGTTAACAAATCAAAGTTTTTATGACGACGATGACTTGCTACTGTCACAAAAGTTAGAAACTCTCCATCTTTAAAAATGGCTAATTCCGTCCCTTTTTTATAACGTTCTTCGGCAAAGTCTGTCGTTGAAATCACACGCACTTCCCCACGAAGCCCTTGTGTATTTACGATTTTTCCTACTTTATAAAAAGATGTCATTCCATTTCCTCCTTAAAAGAGTCGTTCTACGATAATCTTAAGTGTCTCATCCGTCACTTCAATATCGTAATCATCAATACATTGACCAAGGATGCAATAGTTTTTATCACGATTATGCGATCCCATCAACGAACTATACATTGAATCCAATTCTAAGTGTTTTTCTACAGATAATCCTGCTTCTAATAAATCTAAGTCTTCCGGTAATTTTGTATACGGCGCTGTACACGTAATGGTCGCTTTTTCATGCGGTACATACACGACATGCGCTGTTACATCATACAATTCATGGTACAAATAATAATCGACCATTTCTTTCACGATACGTTTCACAAAATCCTTTTCTGTTGCCATTATCCCTCAGCCTTTCTTTCTTTTATATCTTGACGAATCCCTTCAAAAATTTCAAAAATCGGTACGAGAACTGCCGCAACGAATCCTCCCGCGAATCCATTGTTATAGAGGTTTAATCCACCATGCATTACAACCACGTGGCTCACAAGTGTAATGTGTACAAACCCTGCAATCACCCCAGCCAGCGGTCCATAATATCCGCTTACCGGCGCTAATGTCGTTCCGAAAATCGCAGCCACAAGCGCACTCGTACTTGCCACGTCAACTCCTGTTAAGTAGCAGCCAATCATAATCCCTACTAGCACAGGAACCGTATTTTTCACTTGATTCCCGAAGGCTCCAAAACTCATCGCTCCGATAATACTGCCGACAATCGGACCATTGAGTTGCCCACCATTGATCATCACATAACCTAATAGGATGAGCCCCATAACACTCATATTGAATGTCACTGTAGCCAAGTTTGTCATCTCTACGAAGTCACTTGGCAGACGTCCTGATAGTTTCAAGAGTAATTTAAAGTGATATTTTTCTTTCTTTTTAAAATGAAGATAGAAACTTGTCGCAAGTAGAATCACACAAAGTCCAATTAAGATTCCATATAAAATCAGCGGACTTTCTGTACTCGCAAGTGTCTTTGTTTCTACTTCGATTTCAAATGCATTTAAAAATCCTAGGACGACCATTCCAACAATCCCAGCTGTAAACCCAACGTTATACAAGCTGAACCCTTGATGGAACCCTAAATACTGCGTTGATAATTGAGGCAAGATGAATCCAATAAAGATTCCAAGTGCATAGGCAATCAAAATACTAAATCCGCTTGGCAATACTCCTCCAAAAGCGAGGAAGGACACCAATGGCCCTAATGCCGATCCAAATAACCCGACAATGACATAATTTCGATAATTCTGTTTTGTGACTTTTGCATAAATCCATACGCCTAACATAAACGGAATACTGTTAAAAAGGTTTTTCCCGAAGAAGGAGAATCCTGCAAGCATCCCCAAACTCCCAATCACCGTTCCGTTAACAGGAATTTCTAATTTCTTGTAACTATAAATATTAATCAGAAGCATAATCGCCACATTCAACAGCGTACTTCCGATAGATGCAATTTGCATATAATCCGTAAACAACTGACTTGGCGAAATCAGAATCGTAATCATTCCATGAAGCAACGATTGTGGCGATTCTAGACAAAATGCTAGCAGCATCAAAATAGTGGATAGGCCAAATAAATAATAATATTGTCGATTCATTTGTTTTTTTAATATCGGCTTTTTCTTCATAAGGTCTTCCCTTCAACTATAATTTTACTCACTTATCATACCAAACTCACGAAAAACAATCAAAAACCCGAGTACTAACAACAATAAAAGAACACTCATTATACCGTATACGGTATAATGAGTGATACCTTATACGGTATCACCCACCTTTTCTTCCCCTCTACCTCAACGCAGAAATCCATATACTGAAGCACTAACAATTTTAAGCACCCATTGAAAGCACACACCCTCTTCTGTCTCTTACCCCGGTGAAGCCTTGCAGAAATCCAAACTTTTTTATTACTACAAAACGATGCGGAGAATCCAACGGATTTTATACTCACTGTAATGGGGAATCGCATTAAATGCGAATTAGAAGGAGTTAGGAAGAATTCCTTACTCCTTCTTTGAGGCTTTAAAGGCGAGAGACGCTAGACTCGAGCCGGTGCCCCCTCTTCTCAGCACATTTTTGCTTTTCCCGCAGGCAAAGCTTTGCAGAAATCCACCTTTTTATAGTACCAACGATTACAAACCTTTCGGATTCTATACTAGCAGTACTAGGGGATAGCATTCAAAGTAAATTATGGACTCTTAAAAATTTATTTTTTAGAGTCCATTTGAATCTTGAAAGAGCTTGAGACTACAGGCTCAAGCCGGTGCCCTAGTACAGCTAGTATAGAGACAATCCGAAAGGATTGACGTAATCGTTGGTCTAATTATATATAACAAAAAAGCCTTGGATTTCTCCAAGGCTTCATCCTATTAATCTAGGTTCTCAATACTTAGACGCACACGTTTTGGTCCGCGAGTACGAACACTATAAGTAATCGTACGGATAGCGCGAGCCACACGTCCTTGTTTACCAATCACACGACCGATATCTTGAGGATTCACGCGTAAAGTATATTCCATGAATTCATCTGATTCAGAGACGTCAATACGAACATCATCAGGGAATTCAACTAATGGTTTAACCATTGACAATACTAATTCACTAATCTCTGGCATTCTTTTCACCTCTCCATCGAGTTGTCGACTTTATAGAAATTACTTAGAAAACTTTGATTCGTGGAATTTCTTCATGATACCTTGTTGTGATAACAAGTTACGAACTGTATCAGAAGGTTGCGCACCGTTTGCTAACCATTGTAATGCTAATTCTTCATTGATTGAAACTTCAGCTGGGTTTAATAGTGGGTTGTATGTTCCGATTGTTTCGATGAAACGACCATCACGTGGTGAACGTGAATCAGCTACAACTACACGGTAGAAAGGACTTTTCTTAGAACCCATACGTTTTAAACGAATTTTAACTGCCATTATTTACACCTCCATGTATTAATCTCACAGTTACATAGTTTAGCAGATAGACGGATGCTTGTAAAGTATTTTCTCTTTACACCTAAAACTTTTTTATAAAAAATGCTCTAAACCCTACTCCCACTAGTAATAAATAGTATTTTTCATCCGTTTTTGATATAATGAACAAAAATATGTTTAAATGAAAAGAGTTGAACTTATGTCAGAACAGAACCAAACTCCAGATTGGCGCGAGGCTCTACTTTCTATTTGGAACAAACCGATTCTTAAAAATATGCGTTTTATTTTTAACATTGCTTATTCAGTCCTTAAAAACATCTTCGTAATCGCTATTCTAGCATTAATGCTCATTGGTGTATTCGGAGGCGGGATTGGACTTGGATATTTTGCAAGTTTGACATCCAATGAAGAACCACTCACTCAAGAACAAATGAGTGACGCCATCGGAAATCTCAACTTAATCTCGAGTTTCTACTATCAAGACGGGACGAAGATTTCAGATGTAAATACAGATGAATTACGTATTGTAAAACCTTTATCAGAAATTTCGCAATATGTAAAAGATGGAATCATCGCAACAGAAGATAGTTCATTCTATGATCATAACGGGATTGTCCCTAAGGCTCTTATCCGTGCCCTCTTACAAGAAGTTGCTTCTTCTGATTCAGGTGCAACGGGTGGATCTACCTTAACACAACAATTAATTAAGCAACAGATTTTAACAAGTGAAGTCACTTTTAAACGTAAAGCTAATGAAATTCTTTACGCATTACGTCTTGAAAAACACTTTACCAAAGACCAAATCTTAGAAGCTTACTTAAACGTTTCTCCGTTTGGACGTAATAATAACGGATTAAACATCGCTGGTATCGAAGAAGCCGCTCAAGGTGTCTTCGGGGTTTCAGCAAAAGATTTAACGTTGCCACAAGCTGCGTATCTTGTTGGGATGCCTCAAAACCCAATTGTTTACACACCGTATACAAACATCGCAACATTAAAAGAAGATGTTTCTGCCGGTGTAGAACGTATGAAGACCGTTCTCTTCAGTATGTATCGTGAAAACAAAATTACTAAAGAACAATACGAAGAAGCTCTTGCGTATGATATTACGAAGGATTTCCTTCCACCAAAAGAGCTCACATCAAACCGTCAATCTTACTTATATCAAGCTGTTCATCGTGAAGCGGTGAAAGTCTTAATGAAAAAAGCAGCTGAGAAAAACAAATTAACGTATAACGATGTTAAAAACGACTCAGAATTATATAGTAAATACTATGACGAAGCTGAGCGTGAATTAAGCTCTTCTGGTTATAAAATCACGTCTACAGTTGATCAGAAAGTCTACGATGCCATGCAAAAAGCAATCGCAGAACACGGCGACTTAATTGGACCAACTTATAACACACAATACGTTGACCAAAGTTCAGGTGAAACAAAAACTCAAAAAGAACCAGCTCAAAATGGTGCTGTCTTAATTGAAAACAAAACAGGTCGTATTCTTGGATTCGTCGCAGGTCGTGACTTTGAAGCCAACCAAGTGGACCACGCGTTCTCAACACACCGCTCTCCTGGTTCAACCATCAAACCAATCTTGGTGTACGCGCCAGCGATTGAAAACAACTTGATTTACCCAGCAAGTGTCGTTCCGGATACGAAAATCAGTATCGCACAAGGAAACGGAACTTACTGGCAACCAACCAACTATGGTAACTCAATTACGAACCAATTCTTAACGGTTCGTTACGCACTGTTCAAATCATTAAACAACCCAGTAATTAAGATTTACCAAGCAATGCTTCAAAAAGGCATTAACGCTGGTGAATACTTGAAGAAAATGGGAATCACTGAAGGTATCGGTGAAGATGAATATCAAAATATCGCCCTTTCAATCGGTGGTACGAGAACAGGTCCTTCTGTAAGAGAACAAACAAGTGCCTTCTCAACACTGGCTAATGGCGGTGAACACCACGAATCATACTTAATCGAAAAGATTGAAGACTCTCGTGGAAATGTGATTTACCAACACGAAGATAAATCAGAGCGCGTCTTCTCAGATGCAACAGCGTTCTTAACAACGAACATGTTACAAGATATCGCAAGCTCTACTATCTTCTATAACATTAAAGGAAATATGGGATTCAGTTCTGATTTAGCTGGTAAAACAGGTACTTCAGAAAACGAGATTGATAACTGGTTTGTAGCTTACACTCCAACAGTTACTCTTGGTTCATGGATCGGATATGACAACTTCTATAACGCTCGATACGCGATTACTGGTGGCGACGGATACGGCGAACCAACGATGCGTAGTCAACGTCAATGGACGAACTTGATGAGAGCTGCATACGAAGCAAACCCTGAATTGATTGGTAAAGAAACAAGCTTTACGCAACCAGACTCTGTATATCGTGATTCTGTTGTATCAACAACTGGTACAAAAGCAGGTTCATTTAAAGCAGAAAATGGTGGTACGTACTCGATTGGCGGTTCAATGACTACTGATTGGTTCAAGAAGGATTTCCCTCCTATGAATCCAAAATACGACTTTATGGTAGGTGCAACTCCAGAAGAATTAAATCGATTCTGGAATAAATCTTCATCTTCTAGCGATAAGAAAAAAGAAGAGGAGAAAAAGAAAGAAGAAAAGAAACCTGAGACAACTCAAGCACCAACAACTCAAGTGCCAGCAACTCAGGCGCCTACCCCTCAACCTCAAACAACAAAAGCACGTTAATCTAAATAACAGAAAGGCTGGATAATGTCCAGCCTTTCTGTTATTTCCTTCTATTCTCTATAGTATAAAAAACAGCCTATTCTATGTGATAGGCTATTCGTTTTTTCTTACTTTGTTGTGTTTCGTAACTCAATCTTGTAAGGTAATGTAATTTCAGATTCCACAATCTCTTCTTTGTTCATAATCTTCGTCAATAGACGCATAGCTACGGCACCAATATCATATAAAGGTGGTGCAATTGTTGAAAGAATTGGACGTGTCATCTTCGTTAATTTAGAGTTATTGCTTGAGATGATTTCGAATTTCTCAGGAACTTTAATTCCTAAGTCGATTAATCCATTTAATAATCCTACTGAAGTTTCGTCGTCTGTTACGATTGCAGCTGTTACGCCTGCTTTATGAATACGTTCTGCGACTGATTCACCTGCATGGTATGTCAATGGTACTTCGTATACTAATTTAGAATCGAATTTAATACCCGCTTTATCTAAAGCTGCTTTATATCCTTCTAAACGTAAATCTACAGAAGCTATATTTTTCAATGCAGCAGTTACGAAAGCCACTTTCTTATGTCCGTTTTCAATTAATGTTTCAACCGCTTCTTGAGTCGCTTCTTTATAATCAATATTGACAGACGCAATTTCATGTTCCGCATCCATTGTTCCTGCTAAAACGATTGGTGTTTTAGAACGAATAATTTCAGTACGTAATTCAGGTGTTAAATGGTTCCCCATATATAAAATACCATCTACTTGTTTTGACAATAATGTGTTTAACACTTGAATTTCTTTATGATTATTTTGGTCTGAGTTCGCTAGAATAATGTTGTATTTATACATTGTCGCAATGTCATCAATACCACGCGCTAAGCTCGCAAAGTAAAGGTTTGTGACATCTGGAATGATGACTCCAACAGTCGTAGTTTTTTTACTTGCAAGTCCACGAGCAACGGCATTTGGACGATAATCTAATTCATCGATAACATCTAGCACTCTTTTACGAGTTGCTGGTTTTACGTTAGGGTTTCCATTTACTACACGTGACACAGTAGCCATGGATACATTTGCTTCACGAGCAACGTCATAAATCGTAATTGTTTGCTTTTCCATCTACAAATCTCCTTTGTGCATCTTTTCATCTAATCTTAGGGTAGCACTTTCATAAATCTTTTGCAAGCGTTTAACAACAATTTTCATATAATTTTTGAAACTATTTACATCATTGATGTAATAATATGCTACAATAGATTCAAGGAGATGAAATTATGAAACTAAACGCTACTTTTATGCAATTGGAAAGTGAAATGAAAGAAAAACAAAATCCGATTGTTTTTATCCAAAATCCAGAGACTATTCGTCTTTTGACGAAATTCTCAACAGAACCACATGAACGAATTGTAGCCCTTGTATATACACCCGGTGCTACTCCGCTACTCTTCGTTCCAGCATTAGAACATCAAGTCGCTCAAAAAGCTGAGCCCGGCTTTATCGTGAAGAGTTATCAAGACCATGAAGATGGTTGGAAACTCTTATCAGATGCGATTAAGGAACACTTCCCTACAGAGCTTAATTTCGCCGTGGAAAAAGTGGACTTCTCACTCTTTGCTGCTGAACAATTGCAAAAGCACTTCCCTGGTATTCGGTTCTCAGTGGACTTAACGCCAGTGGTTCAACAACTTCGTCTCGTAAAAGACGCAGAAGCTGTTGATAAGCTTGTCTACTCAGGAACCTTTGCCGATAAAGCCATTGAAATTGGAAAGAAGGCCTTGAAAGTTGGCATTACAGAACGCGAAGTCGTTGCCATTATCGAATTCGAAATGAAAAAACTAGGTGTCTCTCAAATGAGCTTTGATACAATGGTGCTCTTTGGAGACCACGCTGCGGATCCTCACGGTGAACCTGGAGACCGTACCCTTAAAGAAAACGAATGGGTCCTCTTTGACCTAGGAACGATGGTCGATGGCTACGCAAGTGACATTACTCGTACGGTCTTCTTTGGAAGCGAAAGCGCGAAAGACCCACGCCATCAAGAAATCTATGACATTGTACAAAAAGCACACGATACAGCTATCCAAGCAGTAAAACCTGGCATGAAAGCTAGCGAAATTGATAAGATTGCTCGTGACATTATCGCGGAAGCTGGATATGGTGAATACTTCATCCACCGCCTTGGACACGGAATTGGACAAAGCGTTCATGAGTTCCCTTCTATTATGGAAGGAAACGATATGGAACTCGTTGAAGGGATGTGCTTCTCTGTTGAACCTGGTGTGTATATTTCAGGTGACTACGGGGTACGTATTGAAGACTGCTTAGCCGTAACAAAAGACGGTGCAAAACTCTTCACATCTGTTCAATACGACTTCTAAACCACAAAAGAAAAAGCCTGGGGATTTCCCCAGGCTTTCGTTATTTATTAATGAAATTAAGCTTCTTCTTTAACGTCTTCTGCTTTTTCCTTAACGTCTTCTGCTTTTTCTTTAACGTTTTCTGCTAATTCAGCAACTACTTCAGCTGATTCTTCTTTGTGTTTAGCAAAGTTTCCTTTTACTTTATCAACTGTTTCGTTAAATTGGCCTTTTAAGTTTTCAGTTTGTACTGCAACTTGGTCTTTTAAGTTAGCTGCTTGTTTAGACACTTGTTCTTTTAAGTTAGCTGCTTGTTTAGACACTTGTTCTTTTAAGTGGCCAGCTTGTTCTTGTAAGTTAATGCGGATATCTTGTGTTGAAGTTTTAGCTACTTCTGCAAATTCAACACCTTTTGCACGTGCGATTTCACCGTATTCTGATAATTGTTCTTTATAGCGATCTGCTTCTTTCGCTAAATCTTCACGTAATTCTTTACCTGATTTTGGTGCAAATAATAAAGCTGTTACTGCTGCTGCAGACGCTCCGATAAATGCTCCTAATAAAAATCCACCTGATTTACTCATGTTCAACACTCCGTTTCGTTATTTTACTTTTTTCTTCTTTGAAAGAATCGTTCTTCCAAAATTAAATGCCGCAACTGCACGGCTTGTTTTTGAAAGCTTCACTGCTTTTGTTGCTAGATTACGAGATGATGTATTTACATCAGAAATCGTCACACCTAAATCGCCTGCCGCTATAAACAACGGATTTGTCACTCTAAGTTTGCCGTTCACGTCATCTACAAGTACATTTGCTTTATTTAATAATCCTTCAACTTCAATTGAAAGACTATCAACATCTTTTGTAATGACTTCTAATGAATGATTCACGTTATCAACGGTTTTATTTAATCTTGATAAAATCGGTGATACTTTGACAATTACAAAAACCACTAATGCTAATAAAGCACATGCAGCAATTAATGCAGCAATCTCAACACCTGTCATTGAGCCATTCCTCCAATCTTATAGTATAAATTAATGATAACACTTTCTCATGAAAAATACCATAAAATTAATACTTGAAACTGCACTACTTTCAATCATTTTTTACATATGGTACACTTATTTTATTACTAATAAAGGGTGACAAATATGCACAACGTCTTATGGATAGATTCCATTTCAAATTTCTTTACGAATTACTGGAATTCCTTTGATTGGGAATCCATTTTATCTAATGTTTTTACGAAATTATTATCATTAATTTTATTATTCCTACTATTCTACTTTGGAAAGAAATTTTTACATTTTCTATTTAAGAAAACTATTCTTTCCTCTGTGAAAGTCGTTCGTCAAAGCGAAAACAGACAAAAGACAATCGTGAAGCTCTTAGAAAATATGCTCGATTATTTCTTATACTTCATCTTAATCTACTGGATTCTCTCGATTATCGGGGTTCCAATCTCTAGCTTACTCGCAGGGGCTGGAATTGCTGGGGTTGCACTTGGTCTTGGCGCACAAGGTTTCCTATCAGATGTGATCAATGGTCTCTTCATCCTACTCGAACGTCAATTCGAAGTTGGAGATGCCGTTTTAATCAACAACATTTCTGGAACCATTGCAAGCGTCGGAGTCCGTACTACACAAGTTCGCGGATATGACGGAACACTGCACTACATTCCAAACCGCAATATCACTGTTGTCAGCAACCAATCTCGTGGAAATATGCGCGCTTTAATCGAACTTCCAATTAGCAGTAACGTCGACTTGAAGAGCGTCTATGAAACCATCGAAGCCGTACACAAACAATATGCCGAAACAGACGACGCATTGGCATCACCACCAAATATCGTTGGCCCACAAACCAAGCCAAACGGCCAATTTGTGTTCACCATCGCACTGATGACAAAGAACGGTTTACAACACGCCACTTACAAGCGTTACCTCACCCTTTATCAAGAAGCACTGTTGCAAAAAGGCATCGACCTTTCTTCACCAGTCATCCCATATACAACCAATTAAAAAAGAAGGCCCACGCCTTCTTTTTTTGTTTCCTTATAATCCACTCCATAGGATGCACCACACCCTATTCCTTCCTCTCTCCTTCTTACGGAATGGTATATAACTCATCTGCATTATAAAAATAAGCTACAGAGATTCCGAGGAATTCTATAATAGCAATAATGGGCATACGCATAAAATGCGAATTAAAGGGCGTAAGGAATTTATTCCATACATAAAAAACTTTATAAAAATAGACGCAGTAGCTGATTGAATTAAGCTTCATCACTCGTGATTCGCTTACTCCTAATCAGCCTTGCGGGGGTAAGACTACAAAGAAAAACGGGCTCACACTGTGATCCCGTTTTTGTCTTTGGTCTTACTCCCTTTTTGAGGCTTTTAAAGCGAGAGATGAAAGACTCGAGCTGGTGCCCCATTATAGCTATTATCTAGAATTCCTAAAAAGAAATCGCTTTGTGCTCTAAGAAACTCAACATGAACCTTCCAATTGGGATGCAGATTCTTTCCTCACATTTCCTCTACTTTCTACGGAATGGCACATAAACTCACTCAAATTTGAATAAACCCATTACAAAGAGTCCTTTGGATAATGTAGTAATCATCGTAGCGAGTGTAATCGATGCGAATTACTGGTGCTTGAAAATTTATTTTCTAGCGCCAGTTTGAGGCTCGATAGGAACTGAGACGTAAGGCTCAGTCCGATACAGCTACAATGATTACTATCTGAATATCCAAAGGACTCTAAAGTAATTGGTTTATTTACTATTTTCTTTTTCCACAAAATCATATTTGCGGGTGAGTTCATGTACCATGAAGTTGATGCGCTTTAAAAGCTCCTTCCTCGTCACAATCCCCACAAACTCATCCTCCTCATTCCCAATACAAATAAAACTCTCATCCACAAGTTCATTTAATACATCTTCCACTTGAGTATCCTGATGAATGATTGGAAACTCCGTACGCATGACTTCACGCACTTTGTATTTTCCTAACTGATTCATATGAATTTGTTCCACGCCCGTGATTTTGTGTAAAATCATCGCCAGTGAAATCAGACCTACAATTTTATTTTCCTTATTCAGTACAGGAATGAGTGAATAACGCACATTCGTCAACACAAGCATCGCGTGTTCCAAAGTATGGTCTTCTTGAAGAATAGCTACTTTTTCTGCATCGATAAAAAGCTTATCGCGATCTTCAAGTAGTAACTCTTGGATTTTCTTATGAATCAAGCGTATACCCTCCCTCATTAGACCACGTATAGTCTAAAACGAGCCCATCTAATATTTCGTGTTTTGTTGTGTAATAGGTTAAGCGTAATTTGTCTTTTGAAAGAATATCCAGTACTGCATACGACGGTGTCCCCATATAGCTACCACGCGGGTAGTTCGTTGACCCTGAATTGATGCAAAGCACACCGTTAACATTCTCAGCATTTAGTTTATGCGTATGTCCGTAAAATGCGACACGCGCACCCATTTCTTTAGCCGCATTTGCTAAATACTCACGACCGGTGTTCACATATTCAAAATGCCCATGCGCTACAAAGAAATTGATACCTTCTAGTGTGAACACTTCTGAACGAGGATACTCTGGGTCGTAATCACAGTTTCCTGTTACGCGAATACAATGCGATAGACGTTCATCTTTATAAGGAAATTCTGAATCTCCCGTATGCACAAATGTCACATCACTTCCTGCATAATGGTCGAAGATTCTCTTTAATGTTAATTCTTGTCCATGGTTATCACTGACAACGACAATTTTCATAATGATTCCTCCGTTTGATTTAACTCATGAGTCCATTTTTCCCACTGGCTAACAAGCAATTCAATGGCTTTTGCTCGGTGGCTAATTTTATTTTTAATATCCATTCCTAGTTCCGCAAATGTCTTACCATACTCAGGAATAATGAATAATGAATCATATCCAAATCCGCTATCCCCAGCTGGGAGTGTCGCGATTTGGCCTGGGCATTCTGCTTGAACTACAAGTGATTCACTATTTGGCGCCGCTAGCACTAAGCAACAAGTGAAATGAGCCGAGCGCTCCTCTCCAACGAGTCCACCAAGTTCTGATAAAAGCTTCGCGTTATTCGCAGCATCGCTCTTTTGTTCGCCAGCAAAACGTGCAGAATACACACCTGGTTGCCCGTCCAAAGCATCCACGCAGAGACCAGAGTCATCCGCTAAGACGATTGTTTGTAAGGCATTGGCAATTGTCTCAGCCTTCAATCGTGCATTTTCTTCGAAGGTTTTTCCTGTCTCTTCGACTTCTTCTAATTCTGGAAAATCTCGCAGTGTCTTTACAGAATATCCCTTTGGTTCAAAAATCTCTGCAAACTCTTTGGCTTTACCAACATTATTCGTCGCAATCACGATTTCTTTTTTCAATTCAACTGGTTTCACTTCTTCTTTAAGTGTCACTTTCTTCACCTTCAGACCTGTTCGATTCAACCAGTTTTCAGCAATTTCTTCAAAGAGGCTTGCTTCTCCAGTTGTATAAATTTCAAGAGTTGGTTCAGGATTCGATTCAGGCGTTTCGCTTAATTTGCAATAATCTAATAACGCGCTCACACTAGAGACTGTTTCTGCCCCTGAGTCAATCAATGTCACGTTTGCTCCGACCACTTTTTGAATCGTTTGACGAAGCAATGGGTAATGCGTGCAGCCTAAAATGACTGTATCGACCTTGGTTCCTTCTAATGGACGTAAGGTTTCACGAACGACTTCTTCTGCTTCCTTCGTATCTGATTGATTTCTTTCAACAATCAGTACAAATTTCGGACAAGCAATATCGAACACTTCAATATCTTTATTCTTGTCATGCATGGTCTTTGGATACACTTTACTAGCAATCGTCGCGTTTGTTCCAAGAACACCGATGCGGTCATTCTTCGTTTGCTTGATGGCTGCAAGGCTTCCTGGTTGAATCACTCCAACGACTGGAATCGTTAATGTGTTTTGTAATTCTTCTAGAACTACTGCAGTCGCGGTATTACATGCAATCACAAGCATTTTAATATTTTTTTCTAGTAAAAATTGCACCATTTCTAATGTGTATTGGCGGATTTCTTCAACAGGTCGTGTGCCATATGGGCAACGTGCAGAATCGCCAAGGAAGATCATGGATTCGTTTGGTAATTGTTTGAGGGCTTCTTTGAGGACAGTAAGACCGCCAACGCCCGAATCGATAAACCCGATTGGTCTTTTCATGGTTTCTCAACCTTTCTTTCTTTAGTCTTCTATAGTATACCATAGTTCGCGTGACGCTGATTCAAATGTGGTTTGGTTTATGAAAAAGTTAACCAACAGAATGGCACCTTCGGTGTTTGAATGAAAAGGCTTTGGAGGGTCTAAACTGCATGCCTTTATCGGATATCTTCATAGTGTTTGTAATAGCTGTATCGGTTCAAGCCGTGGTCTCTCACCTACTGAGCCTCAAAGCAGTAGTAAGGAATAAATTCCTAACTACTGCTAATTCGCATCAGTTACGCTCGCTATTACTCACACTATAGAATCCGATCGGCACTCCGTTTGACTCCTCCAGCCTTTTCATTCAAACACTGGTGCTCATAACCTTTTTAATACGACCAAGTGACTAAAAAAGAAAGGGGAGAAACCTCCGACCTAAAGAAAAGAACTCCTGATGTGCAGGAGTTCTGGGATAGATTTTATTCTGGGGCGATGCTTTGGTGTTTTCTTGTAACGAGGATTTGAAGTGCCACTAGAATCACTAATGCGATAGAAATGGATTCCACTTTATGTGTTGTAATGATATTAAGAAATTCTAGAATAGCTTTTACAAATCCTGGCAGTTGGCCATTACTATTTCGAGCAACAATTCCACCGATTAATGCAGTGAGCAAGAACAATCC
>JABZYY010000130.1 GCA_015264885.1 Streptococcus sp.
TCTTTCCCCCACAAAGTTGAATAGGTATGAGCAAGCTGTTTACAGTGCAGCTCATACCATTCAACCACTGTGCTTAGCAGGAGTTAGAAATTTATTTTTTACTCCTGCCTTGAGGCTTTAAAGGAGAGAGCCCACGGAGCTCGAACCGGTACCCCATTACCGTTACTATGAAGAAACCCGAAAAAGAAAAGTGCGTATTTACTTACAAATACTTCGGCACTTTTTGCTATTTTGTGGTATCCTATGTAAAGAGAAAATGAAAGAAAGTAGTAGCGCCATGAAGAAAATTATCGTCATAAACACCGGTGGTACGATTGCTATGAGTGAAGACCGCTCAACGGGTAGCGTAACCCCAACAGGAACAAACCCATTAACAAACTCAGATACTCTTTTTGCACCAATCGCAAGTGTCGTCGTAGAGGATCTATTTAATCTTCCGTCTCCACATATGACGGAGGAAAAAATGTGGGAAGTTCAAAAGCGAATCATTAAAGCGCAACAGGAAGGCTTTGACGGAGCGGTGGTGACTCACGGGACCGATACATTAGAAGAAACGGCGTATTTCCTAGAGTTAACAACAGATGGAAAATTCCCGATAGTTTTAACGGGAGCGATGCGTTCAAGCAATGAAATCGGAGCGGACGGGTTAGCGAACTTACGCAGTGCCATTATTACGGTAACGAGTCCAGAGAGTGTGGATAAAGGCGTTCTTGTCGTGATGAACGATGAAGTCCATGCGGCAACGTATGTGACAAAGACGCATACAACGAACGTAGCGACTTTCCAAACTCCAACTTTTGGGCCACTTGGTTTAGTATCAAAAAGTGAAGTGATTTACTTCCAAAAATTCTTACATCATGAATACTATCCAATCCAAGAACTCGTGGACAAGGTATACTTATTAAAAGCATATGCTGGAATGGATTCGATGTTATTTGATGCCATTGCTGATTCAGATGCGAATGGATTAGTCATCGAGGCTCTTGGTGCAGGTAACTTACCGCCAACGACACTTCCTGGGTTGAAACGTTGCTTGGATAAAGGAATTCCAGTCGTGCTTGTATCTCGTGCATTTAACGGTGTGACATACGATGTATATAATTATCTTGGTGGAGGCAAACAGCTTCATGAAGCAGGAGTGATTTTCACAACAGGGCTTAGCGGACAAAAGGCTCGTGTGAAATTATCGGTGTTATTAAGCGCTCATGCAAACAGAGAAACAATCATTAGAGCATTTCAAGTATAGGAAAGAGGAATAGATATGGTTAGAAAAATTGGACGAGTGGTTCGTCAATATGAAGGGAAACCGATTATTTACGGCATGCCACTAGAAGAGCTAACAGCTTGGTTTGAAGCAAAAGGCGAAAAGAAATTCAGAGCAGGTCAATTATGGGACTGGCTTTACCGCAAACGTGTAACCAGTTTTGAAGAAATGACAAACTTGCCAAAATCACTGATTGAGGAGTTACAAGAAGAGTTCACATTCCCAGTGTTAAACGAACGTATCAAACAACAATCAACAGACGGAACACGTAAATTCCTCTTTGAATTAGCAGATGGCCTCTTAATCGAAACGGTATTAATGCCACAAGAATACGGCTTATCTATCTGTGTGACGACACAAGTAGGATGTAATATCGGATGTACTTTCTGTGCCAGCGGAATTATCGCAAAACAGCGTGACCTTGTTGCTGGGGAAATCGTAGCGCAAGTGATGCACGTGCAACGTACTTTAGATGAAGTGTCTCCTGGGGACCGTGTTAGCCATATCGTAGTTATGGGGATTGGGGAACCATTCGATAACTATGATAACGTGATTAAGTTCTTGAAAGTTGTTAACTCTGATAAAGGTCTTGGAATCGGGGCTCGTCATATCACTGTATCTACCAGTGGTTTGGCTCCAAAAATTCGCGAGTTCGCAGACGAAGGACTACAAGTCAACCTTGCATTGTCCCTTCATGCGCCAGATAACGATACACGTTCTCGTATCATGCGTATCAACCGTAAATATCCAATTGAAGTCGTGATGGATGCAATCAATGAATATATCGCTAAAACAAATCGTCGTGTAACCTTCGAGTACATCATGCTTGATCACGTGAATGACTCTGTGGAACAAGCACAACAATTGGCCGACCTTCTTGCGGATAAGAAACGTCTTTCATATGTCAACTTGATTCCGTATAACAAAGTTCGTGAACATGACCAATATGAACGTAGTGGGAAAGAACGCGTAGTAGCCTTCTACGATGTGTTGAAGAAAAACCACATCAACTGTGTCGTTCGTAAAGAATTTGGACATGATATCGAAGCAGCCTGCGGACAATTACGTTCAAGCCAAATGAAACGTGACCGCGCTGAAAAAACAAAAGCCTAATAAAATAGATGGACCGCACCTCAAAATGGCACTGACCCCCGTAAATGAGAATTAAATAAAAACACCTCCAAGTTGGATTTGATACAATATTATCAAATGCTCAT
>JABZYY010000131.1 GCA_015264885.1 Streptococcus sp.
ATCTTAGACGATTCAACTTCAGCGGTCGATACAGCGACTGACTCGAAAATCCGTGAAGCGTTCTTCAACCATTTACCAGATACAACGGTCATCATTATTGCCCAACGTATTTCATCTATCCAAGGAGCAGACAATATTCTTGTGTTAGATGATGGTAAAGTGAACGGACTCGGAACACACGAAGAGTTAATGGAAACAAACGACTTATATCGTGATATTTACGAAACCCAAATGAAAGGAGCCAAAGGAGATGAGTAAACATAAAGGGCCAAAACGTCCAGAAAATATGAAACAAACTTTGGCAGACTTATGGGGTTATTTATGGAAGAGTAAATGGACTCTTGCAGTTGTCGTGGTCTGCTTAATCGTTTCAAGTGCTTCCGGAATTATCGGAACCTATGCGATTCGTCCGTTAATCAATGATTTTATTGCTACAGGGGACTTAGCGGGGCTAGCAAAAATGCTCGGCTTTATCGCTATTGTGTATGTATTAGGAGCAACAGCCAGCTACTTCTCAGCACGTTTAATGGTAACAGTTGGACAAAATACCATTGAAAAAATGCGTGCAGATTTATTCAACCATATTCAAAGCTTGCCAATTCGTTTCTTTGATACGAATAAGCACGGGGACTTAATGTCTCGATTTACAAACGACTTTGAAAATATTCAAAATGCGTTTAACAACAGTATGTTAATGATTATCAGCTCAACGCTTCAATTAGTATTGACATTTGTGATGATGGTGATTCTTTCGCCAGTCTTAACAGTGCTTCTAATTGCGATGGTATTCTTGATGTTCCAAATCGTGAAGAAATTAGGTGCAAAATCTGGGAAACAATTCGCTGCTCAACAAGCGATTCTTGGACAAGTGAATGGATTCGTGGAAGAGCATATTGAAGGACAAAAAGTCGTTAAAGTATTTAACCACGAACATAAAGTACTTGATGAATTCAATAAACTCAACACTGAACTTCAAGAAGCTGCAAATAACGCACAATTTTATTCAACTATCATGTTCCCAATTTTAGGAAATATCAGTTACGTGAACTATGCGATTACAGCAGCGGTTGGTGGATACTTAGTGATTATTAATTGGATGGATATCGGGGGACTTGCCTCATTCCTACAATTTTCAAGAACATTCGCGCAACCACTTGCTCAAATGTCTCAACAAATGAACGTACTGCTTAGTGCGATGGCAGGGGCTGAACGTATCTTTGCCATTCTTCGTGAAAAACCTGAAGTCGATGAAGGAACGGTTACTTTGGACCAACGCGATCCAAAACAATGGTACTGGGTGGATGGTGAGAAACGTATTCCAGTTGTTGGAAACATCCAACTACACAATGTTGACTTTGGCTATGTGCCAGGTGTGCGTATCTTAAAAGATATCAATGTTTGGGCTGAACCAGGATTGAAGGTAGCCTTTGTTGGGGCGACTGGTGCTGGTAAAACAACCATCACAAACTTAATCAACCGTTTCTACGAAATCGATTCTGGGGTCATTACATTTGATGAGATTCCAGTTACGAAGATTAAGAAAGATGACTTGCGTAAGACAATTTCGATTGTATTGCAAGATACGCATTTATTTACTGGAACGATTGCGGATAATATTCGCTACGGGAACTTGGATGCGACTGATGATGAAGTGATTAAGGCGGCGAAACTTGCGAACGCCCACAGCTTTATCAAACGTCTGCCACAAGGATACCAAACAGAAATTACAGGAGACGGCGAAGGCTTGTCTCAAGGACAACGTCAATTACTCGCAATTGCGCGTGCTGCTGTTGCGAACCCTAAAGTATTAATTCTCGATGAAGCAACAAGTTCGATCGATAGCCATACAGAAGCGTTGATTTCACGTGGTATGGATCAATTGATGGAAGGTCGTACTTCATTTGTAATTGCCCACCGTTTGTCTACGATTCGTAATTCAGATGTGATTATGGTAATGGATCACGGTGAGATTATCGAACGCGGAGACCATGAGAGTCTTATGGAAAAACGCGGAATCTACTACAAACTATACACAGGCCAAATCGAACTTGATTAGTCCTAAAAAATAGTTAAAAATACTGCTTGTCCTTTCGGACGTTTTTATAATAGCTGTAATGAGGCACCGGATTGAGCCTATAGTCTCAATCACTACCGAGCTTCAAAGAGGGAGTAGGGAATAAATTCCTTACTCCCTCTATTTCACATCGGTTGCTCTTTCCCATTTACTGCTATTATAAAGTCCGAAAGGTCGCAGTATTTTATTTTAGAAATAGATTTGTGCTGTATATAGTTTTAATGCGAATAAAGACACCTAAAAAGAGACGCTATTTGGATGCATTTCAATCCGAAGGTCTCTTTTTTGTACAAATGAAATACGATTTGGCTATGTATAGTTGTAGTGTGAGAAAAGACTACGGACG
>JABZYY010000132.1 GCA_015264885.1 Streptococcus sp.
TCCACATACTGTCGGCGTTGACTTCTGGGAAATGCCATTTTGTCTCTTCGCCTTGAAGTGCGTGATCATAGAAATCACGAACCACAAGCCCACGACGGTTTTGGTCTCCATAGACGCTTAAGTAAATCGAAACGCACACGACATCTTTTAAGCGGCGTTGCGCAATTCCAGCGATTTTACGGTTTTGAATGCTTAAATCATAATCTCCTGGACAATAGGAGTCTGCTACTTCGAATGCTTGAATCCCACCAAGCGCCTCCGCTTCTGGGAAAGTCTCCTGGATAAGTTGTTGCATCCATTCGTAGGCTTCGTTAATCGTTGGCATTTGTTTATTTTTAAAGAGAAGGCTGATGTTTAAGATACCTTCGTTACTCACAACGGCCAGTCCACCTGCTTGGCGCACAATCGGCGTAAATCCGTTGGCACGCAGTCTTTCTAGCCCTTGTTCAAGATAAGGAACCTTTGTATCGGTCATTCCAAGAATCACGATATCTTCAAGCGCCCAGAAGTGAACGAATGGCCCGTCTTCTTCTTTTGTGAGATGACGAATCAGTGTCTCATCGAGCGCGAACGGCGTCAGCATTTCTTCGAGCTTTTCAGTTTTTGGAATTTGTGTTGCAACCAATTGAATGGTTTGCTGCCTAATAGGTGATTGAGTCATACGATTCTCCTTTAGAGTTCTTCGTGTTTTATTATAACAAAACTTCGCGTGATGGTCGTGTTGGAGGCCGTTTTTAAGCCATTTCTTAGGAATTTATTAAGTAAAAGTCAAGAATCGTAAAAATTACTAGCAAAAATGGTTTATTTTTAATAGGATAAAGTAGAAGAAGAATGAAAAGAGGGAATGCTCATGAAAATTTTAGTAGTAGATGATGATCGCGAAATCGTTGAATTATTGACGATTTACTTAAAGAACGAAAATTATGAAATTGTAAAAGCCTATGACGGGAAACAAGCCCTTGAAAAATTAAAAATGTATCCAGATATCGATATGATTATCTTGGACATTATGATGCCACGCTTAGACGGAATCTCTGTGGTGCATGAAGTGCGCAAAGAAAATGCACAATTGCCAATTCTATTATTAAGCGCGAAATCAACAGATATCGATAAAATCCAAGGGTTAACAAATGGTGCCGACGACTACGTTACAAAACCATTTAACCCACTTGAAGTCATTGCGCGTGTGAAATCATTATTACGCCGTTCAACGATTACGCAAGAAGGCCCAGCCAACGAAGAAATTACGATTGGACCTTTAACGATTAAGAAAGAATCTCACCAAGTGACAACAACAGATGGCAAAGAAATCCAATTAACGGTATTAGAATTCGGAATTCTATACTTACTTGCGAGCCATCCAAACCGTGTATTTAGTGCAGATGAAATCTTCGAAACGGTATGGCAACAAGAAAGTATCGTTTCAACGAAAACAGTTATGGTACACGTAAGCCACCTTCGCGACAAGATTGCCGAAGCGACTGGCGGAGAAAAAGTCATTGAAACAGTATGGGGAGTAGGCTACAAGATTGAAGACAAATAATAAAAAAGTTCTTCACCTTCGAAAAGTCAAAAACGAACCGACACTCTTGACGCTCACGCCAAAGGAAGTCAGCGAACTCGTATTAGAAGGAATCGTGACGCTGTGTATTGTATTCCTTTTATACTTAGGAATTCTTGTGATGGTCAGCCAACTCATTAATGAGCCAGGGTTTATTTCTGTAGAATTCTCTGCTCGTGAAGTATGGCATATCGAGCGCGAGCAAATTGCGTTCTACAAAAATATCTTCACGATTACATCCGTCGTTTTTGCAGTGGCGTTTACTTATTGGCGTTTGATGCGAAGATACCAACAAATGCAGTTAAACCACATTTTGGAGGAGTTGCATTTAATCGCGGACGGACAGTATGACCGACGCATTCCGTTCCGTTTATCCGGAGACATGGGGCAAGTCGTAAACTCGATTAACCGCTTGGTCGATTCGACCGTGAATGCGCTAGAGGATGAACGTGCGATTGAGAAATCGAAGGATGAATTGATTACCAATGTATCGCACGATATTCGTACACCGCTGACATCGATTCTTGGATATCTTGGATTGATTGTTAATCAACCAAATGTTGAGAGTGCCGATGCGAAGCGTTATGCGGAAATCGCCTATTCGAAGGCGGAACAAATGAAATTACTCGTAGACGACTTATTCGAATATACGACAACTCGTCCTAATGGAGCACCGCTTAGACTCAATGATATTCCAATCGTGAATTTCTTAGAGCAAGTAGCAGCGGACTTCGAGCTCGAAGCGCAAAAACGCAAAATGGCGATTGAAGTCTTGCCGAATAACCGTGATGTCGTTCTTGAACTCGATGCCGAGAAAATGGTGCGTGTGATTAATAATCTGTTATCAAATGCGAT
>JABZYY010000133.1 GCA_015264885.1 Streptococcus sp.
TTATGGGGATTTGCGGAAATGGTGCCAGCTACGACATTCTTGTGGATGCAGGAGTGGAGAACTGTGACATCTTTATTTCTGTAACGGAAATGGATGAAATTAATATTATTGCATCTATTCTTGCGAAAAAAATTGGGGCGGAATACACTGTTGCGCGTGTGCGTAATCCTGAGTATTCACAACAATTACAACTCGTTCGTGAAAGTCTAGGGATTTCATTACTGATTAACCCAGAGCTTTCAACGGCTCGTGATATCGCGAATAACTTTAATTATCCTTCTGCATTAAGTGTAGAAAATTTCGTTGGAAACCGTGTCAGCTTGCTTGAATTGGAAATCAACGAAGGCTCAGCACTTGCCGGTTTAACGCTGAAAGAAGTGCGTAATCGTTTTGAATCTATCTTAATCTGTGTGATTCATCGTAACGATCAAAGCTTTATTCCAGATGGAGATTCAACGCTAGAGGAAGGCGACCATGTGTTCATTACAGGGGCGTATCAAGACCTTGGTAATTTCTTAAAATTAACAGGTCAAGAAACGAAGAGTGTGTCTTCTGCGACGATTGTCGGTGGTGGACGTATCACTTATTACTTACTTAATATGTTGAAACAAACAAAAATCAAAACCAAAGTAATTGAAGTTAACGAAGAACGCTGTGAAACATTAAGTTACGCGTTCCCTCATACAACGGTGATTCATGCGGATGGTACGGACCACGATGTATTAGAGGAACAACGCATTACAGACTACGACGCCTTCGTATCGATGACAGGAATTGACGAGGAAAACTTAATCCTTTCAGCGTATGCGAAACAACAAGGTGTCCAAAAGATTATCACAAAGATGAGCCGTCCAGCACTATTAAAAGTGTTTAAAGGCTTTGATAATCAATCGGTCGTGACACCAAAACGAATTGTTGCCAACGAAATCATTCAATTTGTTCGTTCACGTTCGAATACACAAGGATCTAATGTCGAAGCGTTATACCGTTTAGCGGATAACCAAGTGGAAGCTCTTCAATTCCGAATTCAAAAGAATAGTGGGATTTGTGGAATTCCTCTATCTGAATTGAAGACAAAATCAAATCTCTTGATTGCATTTATCGTGCGTGGGGAACAATTAATTTACCCAGCCGGTAGTGATACAATCGAACCATTTGATAAGGTAATCGTCGTTACAACGGAAAAAGACTTTGATGACATTAACGACATTTTGGAATAGAGGTGTCTGAATGAATATCAAAACAGTTCGCTATTTTGTGGGAAAGATGCTTCAAGTTGAAGCAGCGCTCTTAGCCTTACCACTTATTGTTAGCTTTATTTATCAAGAGTCACTCTCTCAAAAACTTGCCTATGCGGGTACGATTTTGATTCTATTAGTTATCGGTTCACTCCTAAGCTTTAAAAAGCCAGAGCCACTGAAAATCATGGCTAGGGACGGGGTCGTGACCGTTGCCTTAAGCTGGATTTTACTGTCGTTCTTTGGTGGATTGCCATTTGTGTTTACAGGAGAAATTCCAAATATTGTGGATGCCTTCTTTGAAACGGCAAGTGGATTAACGACCACTGGTTCAAGTATTATTCCAGACCTTTCAGTACTCGCACATTCTTCATTATTTTGGAGAAGCTTCACTCACTTAGTCGGTGGGATGGGGGTACTAGTATTTGCACTTGCGATTCTACCAAGTCATGGTTCTGAATCCGTGCAGCTGATGCGTGCGGAAGTTCCAGGCCCTGTGTTTGGGAAGCTCGTATCGAAATTAGCGCATACGGCGCAAATCTTATATATGATTTATTTAGCGATGACAGCCGTATTGACGATTATTTTAGTCGTCTTCCAAGTGCCACTATTTGACGCCTTGCTACTATCGTTTGGTACAGCAGGGACAGGTGGTTTCGGGATTAACAATGCCGGATTTAGTATTTATGCCAATCCAGCTGCCGTTGAATGGATTATCGGGGTAGGGATGATGCTCTTTGGAATCAACTTTAACTTGTATTATTTCGTTCTTCTAGGTGCTGTGAAAGACGTGATTAAAGACGAAGAAATGCGTACGTATGTTGGAATCGTCCTTAGCTTTACAATGATTATTTTCACCGTATTGTCGATTACGCAATCGGCATTAGGCGTTCCGATTCGTAGCGTCTTCTTCACGGTATCGTCGATTATTACTACAACTGGGTATTCAACGGTCGACTTTGGCCTCTGGGGATTATTCCCACATGTGTTGCTGCTTCTTCTAATGTTTATCGGAGGATGTGCCGGGTCAACAGCCGGGGGGATTAAAGTCTCTCGTATTGTCGTGTACTTCAAGAGTGCGATTGCCGAGTTAAAACGCATGGGGCAACCACGTCGTGTATTTGTTCCAACGATGAACGGAAAACCAATCGATAATAAAATGG
>JABZYY010000134.1 GCA_015264885.1 Streptococcus sp.
GCGAATCACGAGCTCGTATTTTTCGCCATCGAGTTCGCGCGCTTCGACTTGAATCGATTGATAGTCTTCGAAGTGGCAGTAGTTATAAATCGACTGTACAATAGTTGGGTCTGGAATTTCACAGTAAATATTTACTTGACGTTGTTTCCCTTGCAAGATTGGTTGATACGCCAATTTTTGGACGATGACAATAATCGCTGCGCAAAGGGAACCGAAGAACCAGAATCCTCCGCCAATCGCAAGACCAATCCCAGCGGTTGCCCAAATTCCTGAAGCGGTGGTCAGTCCACTCACGCGTTTTTCACGCATGAAGATGATCCCCCCACCGATAAAGCTGATACCGCTGACGACTTGAGCAGCCACACGAGCTGTATCGTAATGCGGTGTATCAACGAAGGCTTCTTTTGAAATAATCATCATTAAGCAAGAAGTGAGTGCCACGATCATGTGGGTCTTAACCCCTGCTTGTTTATTTCTGGAGGTACGTTCGTAACCGATGGCAAGTCCACAAACACATGAAATTAAAATCGCCAAAAAATGACGCAATTCTATCATTGCGTTAAATGGTTGTAGTATATTGATTGCATTTAAATCCACGGTTTTCCCTCCTTATTTCTTTTAAAAAAGCACTATTTATCTTACTCTTTTTTTATTTTTTTGTCAACAGAAAACGCATTCAAAATAAATAGGCGACTACATAGAAAAAGAATACGACAACCATGCCGTATTCTTCCCTTCATTATAATTCTAGCGGTTCTTCTTTAATGAGCTTTTCTTCTAGAATCGTGAACATTTCCTTAGCGTCTTCTTTTCTCGTTGAGTCCATCAATGCTTCAACTTGGACTAAGACATGTTTGTTCCCGAATTGAATTGCGATTTTATCTCCGACTTTAACGTCTGTTGAAGATTTCGCCACTTTATCATTAATAAACACACGTCCCTTGTCGGCTACTTCTTTCGCAACCGTACGACGTTTAATTAATCGTGATACTTTTAAAAACTTATCGAGTCTCATCGTTTTCCTCTTTTCTACCAAATTTTCTAAGTAAGGTCTTTCCTTTTGGAATCAATACCCATTCGCGTTTCGTAAATAAGTTCCATTTCATCGTTCCTGCCAGGAAAATCACCACTCCTATAACGGCAAAGACGATTGAAAAGACAAAGGCCATCGTTCTGGAATCTTGCAGGCCTGCAAAATGCCATGCTCCGTATGATAATACCGAAACAATGACCGTCATGCCAAATGCAATGCCTGCAAGTAACTGCATAAAGTTCCCGTCACGTAAGACACTGGTCATAATCTCTTTTGCAAAAGCCATCATCACAACCATCATCACGCAAAGACCCAGCGCTGTGGCAAGGCTAGCTCCAAGCGTTCCAAACATTGCTACGAATAAGTAGTTCGTACCAGCTTTCACTGCGATACCTGCCGTGAGTGCGAGTAGCGTTTTGGGATATTGATGCTGACTTTGGAAAATGCCGTGCAGCGA
This sequence comes from Streptococcus sp., assembly GCA_015264885.1. Classification (GTDB taxonomy): domain Bacteria; phylum Bacillota; class Bacilli; order Lactobacillales; family Aerococcaceae; genus Granulicatella. Next base: position 1,491 of record JABZYY010000134.1, read on the forward strand.
CATAATCACAGATGCAAAGAAAATACTAGTGACGTAGACAAGGAGCACTGCCTGCCCCTTCGCATCTCCAAAGAGTGCGGTATTTAACCACGGCAAGATGGCAATCATCCCCATCGTTGCAACTACTGAGAAGGTCATCGTCATACGAAGAAGTGATGTTGACAGTCTCTTAAATTCCAAGTCATGCCCTTTCTTAAAGGCACGTGATAACATCGGCATATAGCTGGATGAAAATCCGACTCCGACGACCATTCCTAATTGAACAAGCGGCTGCCCTCTATCGTAAATACCTTTGAGGTCTTTTGCGACTTCCGGAAGCATTCCTTGAGTAGTTAATACATTATACACAGAGAATGAATCCACCAATTGGAACAAGACTAAAATCGAACTAAGTAGACAGATGGTTCCTCCTTCAAAGGCAAAGCGTTTAAAGAGATGTCCAAATGTCGGTACTTCCATTTCTACAGGCGTAATCGTCAAGCCGTCGAGTGGATCTTTTGTTTCTTTAACTACATAATACAGCATCACGAGAATCGCAAACACGGCCGCAATCGTCGCACTCGACATCGCCCATTTGCCCATCGTGTAGTAGTCTGAAATGGTGCTACCAAACAGACTCGCCACAAAGAGAATCACCGCGACACGAACGACCTGCTCCACCACTTGCGAGATGGCAGTCGGCATCATTCGAAAGCTTCCTTGGAAATAACCCCTTGTGATGACCAGAAACGGCATCAATAGAAACATCCATGATACGCTTTGAACGACTGGCAAGAGATCTACGTCTCCCATCCAGTGGGCAATCATTCCCGCACCCAAATGGAGGAAGGCAAAAATCCCCACTCCAATAAGGCTCGCAATCAAGAATAACTGCTTCAATAATTTCTTTAAATGTGTCGATTC
>JABZYY010000135.1 GCA_015264885.1 Streptococcus sp.
ACCGATAATCGGTTTTAAATCCTCTGGAATAATAGCGTCATCGATATGCAAGTTAATTCCCATTCCGACAATCAGTGCATCGACTTTTTGAGCTTCGATATTCGTTACGGCCTCTGTTAAAATACCAGCGATTTTTTTATCATGGTAGTAGAGGTCGTTCACCCATTTAATACCAATTTTTTCATGGATAAAGGATTCCACCGCTCGTGTCGCAGCAACGGCCGTAGCACAAGTAATCAGCGAAATACTATCCAAGTCACCTTCTGGGAAAATACAGATACTCATATAAAGTCCAGATTTTGGAGGAGACAGGAAGGTTCTTCCTAGACGACCACGACCTGCTGTTTGTTCTTCTGCAATAAAGAAGGTAGGGACTCTTGAGCCTGATGCGCCGTATGTTTTAGCCAAATCATTGGTTGAAGTAGTTGTTTCAAAAACTTGAATATCCCAGTCTTGAAGTTCCTCTCCTAAATGAGTGCGAATGCCTTCAAGGGTTAACAAATCCGTCTGTCTGGATAATTGATACCCAACCTTTGTGCTTGAGGTAATCTCATAGCCATCTTTTTTTAATTGCTGGATGGCTTTCCACACAGCAGTACGAGAAAGATTCAGTTGTTCTGCGATATCTTGTCCTGAAAGAGGTTTGTCCACGGTACTATATAATAGACGTAAAACGTCCTGTTTAGTGCTCATAATATCCTCCTTTCATCAGTATTCATGTTTTTAAGTGTAACAGATTTGAAACGATTGTCAACTATTGAAATTTTAAAGGTTAACAATAGGTGCAAACGATTAAAAGATAGCGGATTCTACTGTGAACATGGTATAATAATTGAGAACATTTAGTGAAAGGAATTTGAGTATGAAAAAATTAGTCATTAACGGCGGTAAACCACTTAAAGGGGAAGTAACCATTAGTGGAGCTAAAAACAGTACAGTAGCTTTAATTCCGGCTGCTATTATCGCGAATGAACCAGTCGTATTAGAGGGTGTCCCTGAGATTCAGGACGTAGATGCCTTAATTGAAATTTTGAATGATTTTAACGTAAAAACAGAATTTGTTGATGGAACGTTAACCATCGACCCAAGAGAAATGAAATCAATCCCGATGCCAAAAGGGAAAATTCAAAGCATGCGTGCTTCTTATTATTTTATGGGAGCAACTCTTGCTAAATTTGGAGAAGGGGTTGTTGGACTTCCAGGTGGCTGCTTCTTAGGCCCTCGTCCAATTGACCAACATTTAAAAGGTTTCAAAGCGCTTGGTGCTGATGTGAGGGACCATGATGGGGCTATCTACTTATCTACTGGCGAAGAAGGGTTAGTGGGTACGAAAATTTATATGGACGTTGTATCTGTAGGTGCGACAATTAACGTATTGCTAGCATCTGTTCGTGCAAAAGGGAAGACCATTATTGAAAATGCAGCGCGAGAGCCTGAAATTATCGATGTTGTTAACTTATTAAATAAAATGGGTGCCAATATTAAAGGTGCCGGAACAAGCATTATTCGTGTGGAAGGTGTGGAAAGCTTACATGGATGTACACATACCATTATTCCAGACCGTATTGAAGCAGGAACGTATTTATCAATTGCGGCAGCAGTTGGTGAAGGCGTTCGTGTAAAAAATGTGATTTTCGAACACTTAGAAAGTCTGATTGCGAAGATGAACGAAATGGGCGTGAAGATGGAAGTTGGCGAAGACGATATTTATGTTTTCCCGACAAATGAGTTAAAAGCTGTGAACATCAAAACAATGCCTTATCCAGGCTTTGCGACAGACTTGCAACAAACCATCACGCCGCTCTTTAGTAAAGCAACAGGAACAGCAATGGTTGTGGATACGATTTATCCAAAACGTGTCGGTCACGTGCCAGAATTAAATCGTATGGGCGCTCGTGGAAAAGTGATTGAAGACATCATTACATTTGAAGGGCCAACACCATTAGTCGGTGCGGAAGTAGCGGCCAGCGACCTACGTGCAGGAGCTGGACTTGTGGTAGCTGGATTAATGGCTGAAGGAACAACGAAGATTTCAAATATCGAACATATCCTACGTGGTTATTCAAATATCGTTGAAAAACTACAAGCGTTAGGTGCCGATATTACGATGATTGAAGAGTAAGAAGGGGCATTATGTCAGAACAAGTGGAAACTGTAACGCTACAAAGCTTACAAGAAAAAACTTTAAAAGAGATGTACGGCTTTGCCAAACATTATAAAATTCCTTATTACGGTCAAATGAATAAAAAGGAATTGGCGCTTGCGATTCTTCGTGCTCAAGAAGAAGCCACTGGATTTTTCCAAGTGGAAGGTGTCTTGGATATTAATCGTGCAGAAGGATTTGGATTCCTAAGACCGATTAACTATTCAAGCAGTC
>JABZYY010000136.1 GCA_015264885.1 Streptococcus sp.
GTTCCACTGTAAAGCTAATATCTTCAAGTACTGTCTCTTGTTCATATGAGAAAGAAAGATGTTCTACTGAAATATAACTCATACCTTTCTCCTTTCTAAATCGTAGTGATTCTTTTTTATACAATGGATAGAATAGCATATTGAGTGCACTCCGTCAATGTTTCGGGCTTTGGAAGCATCATCTGGAAACAAGGTGGCCTAGCGATTGTAACGTTCATTTTACTATTTGTTTTATAGTTTAAATACCATCTCTAAGAATTATTGGGAAATTTTACCAATAATTCTTTTTTATATTGCTTTTTGGATTTCAGAGTGATATCATTTAGATATCAAATAGACAAAGGAGTCTTTTTTATGAACGAAAAAATTTTAAAAACAAAGTCTAACGGTTTTGCTGCGTTGTTTAGCATTTTACTTCTCCTAATCCTTTCAGTTGTGGGCTTTATTTCCTCAATTGCGTTGATAAAAATTGAAGGCCTACAAGTAGTTTGTATTATCCTCAGCATTCTAGTCTTTATCAGCAGTCTTATCCTTTTTGGAGGACTAAAAGTTGTTAAACCTCAAGAAGCGATTGTTTTGACGCTCTTTGGTGAGTACACAGGAAGTATTAAAGAACCTGGCTTCTATTTTGTAAATCCATTTAGCGTGTCTGTAAACCCTGCTGCGAAAACAAAATTAGGCCAAAGCGGTGACGTCGACCGTCAAAGTACTCCTGTTACTATTAGCACTACAGGCGGCGTTGAAGCGAACTTAAATGCCTTAAAAAATCAAATTTCTCTAAAAATTATGACGTTAAACAACTCTCGTCAAAAGATTAACGATTGCCTAGGAAACCCTGTTGAAATCGGAATTGCTGTAACTTGGAGAGTGGTCGATACAGCTAAAGCAGTCTTCAACGTAGATAACTACAAAGAATACTTATCTCTTCAATGTGATAGCGCGCTTCGTAATATCGTGCGTATCTATCCATACGATGTAGCTCCAAACGTCGACACAACAGGTGATGGCGTTGCCGATGAAGGTAGCTTACGTGGTTCAAGTGAAGTCGTTGCAAAACGTATTCGCGATGAGATTCAAGCACGTGTTGAAAATGCAGGTCTTGAAATCATCGAAGCGCGTATCACTTACCTTGCTTACGCTCCAGAAATCGCTGCAGTAATGCTTCAACGTCAACAAGCTTCAGCAATTATTGACGCTAGAAAGATGATTGTAGACGGTGCTGTTGGAATGGTTGAAATGGCACTGGAACGTCTAAATGAAGGAGAGTTGGTTGAACTAGATGAAGAGCGTAAAGCTGCCATGGTTTCAAATCTCCTAGTCGTTCTCTGTGGCAATCATGATGCTCAACCAATTGTTAACACAGGAAGCCTATACTAACGATGGCTGATTTAAAGAAAAAACAAATTCCATTACGACTGTCATCTAAATTATATGCTGCTATCGCATCATGGGCAGAAGATGATTTTAGATCAGTCAATGGACAAATCGAATACTTATTAACGGAATGCGTGAAACAACGTAAGAAAGATAGTAAATACGTCTCGGAAACCATTGACGAACCATTTGAAATCGATATTGAATAACAAAAAGGATGGACGAAATTCGTCCATCCTCTTTTTCTATTTATTCAAATTGTTAGCAGGTCGTTGATTGCTCCAACCAAAAGAAAATGAAGCACTATGATTACGAAGAATCGTGCGGATTTTATAATAACAGTAACGTGTTTCGCAAAAAAGACGAATTAAAGGGAGTTCGGAATTGATTCCGTACTCCCTTTTTGAGTTTTTTAGGCGAGAGACTCTAGGCTCGAGCCGGTGCAACGTTACCGTTATTATAAACAAGTCCGCAAGGATTCGTAGTAATCATAAAACTAACTTTTATTGTTTAATTTTCTTTTGGCTATGCAGTGGTTTAGCGAAAATCATACGACCTGCTGCAGTTTGAAGGGCGCTCGTTACGACCACTTCAATCTCTTGATTCATATAATATTGTCCATCTTCCACGACAATCATCGTGCCGTCATCCAAGTACGCAACCCCTTGTTGGCGCTCCGTTCCCGATTTAACCACCGTCGTCTTCAAGGTTTCCCCTGGAATCACAACCGGCTTGATGGCTTGCGCTAACGCATTAATATTAAAGACTGGCACATTTTGGAACTCACTGACTTTATTTAAATTAAAGTCGTTCGTGATAATAATGCCGTCAATCGCCTTCGCCAAGCGGATCAACTTGCGGTCCACTTCATTAATATCGTCATAGTCTCCATCGTAAATTTCTACTTTAATATTCTCTTCTTTTTGAAGAGCGTTTAAAATATCTAATCCACGGCGCCCTCTCACAC
>JABZYY010000137.1 GCA_015264885.1 Streptococcus sp.
CTTATGAACAAGGATTAACGCAATACGAGAATGGTTGGGCTAGTTATCAAGAAGGCTTGAAACAATACCAAGAGGGTTTAGCAATCATTCAGTCTAAACAAAATACGCTAGATGTTGGGCAAAGAGCTTTAGTAGAAGGAAAGAGACAAGTCTCGGTTGGTGAGGAAGCTGTAGCGAAAGCAAAACAAGAAATTGAAGAAAAACAAAATCAATATACAGATGAAAAAGAAAAAGCTGAAGAAAAAATTAGCCAAGCTAAGACGGATTTAGAAGATGCAAAAGTCAAAGCTTCTAAACTAACAAAACCTCGTTATTCTGTTTATACTCGCTCGACTATGCTAGGGAGTGAAGGCTATTTAAATATGAAGTCTACTGCAGATGGAATTATTTCTGTAGCGAATTTATTCCCGGTTGTATTATATGCTGTCGCAGCTCTTGTGACAGTGACAACGATGACTCGTTTTGTCAATGAAGAACGAATGAATGCCGGCATTTTAAAAGCGCTAGGCTATAGCACATTTGATGTGATGAAAAAATTTGCTTTTTATGGATTTAGTGCGGGAATGATTGGAACGATTATAGGAATCGGATTAGGGACTTACTTTTTACCAAGTATATTAGGGGTTACTTTATTAAAAGAAACAATCCTTCCTTCGATTTCTCTCCTATTTAATTTCCCGATTACTTTAGTAGCCCTACTATGTTCAATTGGTTGTAGTGTTATTCCACCTGTATGGATTGCGTATCAAGAATTAAAAGAAAGTTCAGCAAGTTTACTATTACCAAAAGCTCCAAGTGTAGGTTCTAAAATTTGGTTGGAATATGTACCATTTATTTGGAAGAGATTCAGTTTTACTCAAAAGGTAACAGCACGAAATATTTTCCGTTATAAACAACGAATGTTGATGACAATATTTGGGGTAGCTGGTTCGGTAGCTTTATTATTTGCCGGAAGAGGAATTTTATCTTCTTTATCAGGTATTTCACATCGCCAATTTGGAGAAATTATTACGTATGATGCCATTGTTATCAAAGAAGCTGTAATGACGGGAAAAGAAAAAGAAGCGTTGAGCCAGTTATTATCTACAAAAGAAATGGAGCATTATAGTGATGTACATAGTGAAACGATTGCTACTAAAATTGCTGGAGTACATGAGGAACAATCCCTAACCATATTAGTAGGAGAAGAGGCAGAGTTAAGTCGTTATATACACTTGTATGATGCGAAAACAAAGCGACAGAAATCTCTTGCGAACGAGGGAGTGTTCTTGTCGAAAAAATTAGCCCAGTTATTGAATGTTCATGAAGGTGAAACGGTTCGTTTACCAATTAAAGACGGTGTGACGAAAGAGATGGTTGTCTCAGGCATTATTGAAATGTATGCAGGGCACTTTATGATCATGTCGCCAACGGTTTATGAAACACTGGCTCAAGAAACTCCAACAAAAAACGCAAGCTTTGTTAGTTTTAAAGAAAAAGATGCGGATAGTGTACGTAAGATGTCTGCTCAATTATTAGCTCAAGATGGAGTGAAGGCCGTTGTTCAAAATACTTCTATGATTCATCGAATTGAAACGATCGTTGGTTCATTAAGTCGAGTGATGATTTTATTAACGATTGTGTCAGTTCTGTTAGCTATTGTTATTTTATATAATTTAACAACGATTAATGTGGCAGAGCGGATTCGGGAATTGTCGACGATTAAGGTGTTAGGATTTTTGAATCGAGAGGTGACATTATATATTTATCGTGAAACAATGGTTCTTTCTTTGATTGGGATTGGTGTGGGGCTATTGTTGGGGAAGGTATTGCATCGTGTGATTATTGAAGCGGTAGCGCCTGCGTTTGTGCGGTTCAATCCGCAAGTCGGGTTGGATGTTTATATTTGGCCGTGTATTTTTATCGTCTTGATTTTAGCAGTGCTAGGAATATTAGTGAACCATATGCTGAAAAAGGTTGATATGTTAGAGGCTTTGAAGTCTGTTGAATAATACGAAAAAATAGCTGTAGCAAATGGAGGCAAGCAGCTTCGCGAAGCGAATCTTTTCAATGCTACGGCTATTAATATTTTCCTTTTCATTCACTTTGGAAATAAGGTGAGGACGTAAAAAAATAAAGCAGAAAAAGATTACGCTTTGGTAGCTAAGGACGCCAGCAGACCTACGGTCTCATGGCTAAAAAACGAGCCTAAGGTCTCGTTTTTTCCTGTAATATAAGCCGAGAAGGCTTATATTACTCAAGCTACAAAGCTCCATCTTTTTCTGCTTTATTTATGTATTTACGTTGAATTACTTTTTGCGTTTACAATGAATTCTACGAAAAGCATAGTTA
>JABZYY010000138.1 GCA_015264885.1 Streptococcus sp.
TAGCTGAAATTAGCTTAAACGACCAACCATTCGTTAAAGATCCAGATCAAACTGTATCTAAATTCGTTGCTTCTAAAGGCGGAAAAGTTAAATTATTCCACCGTTATGAAGTTGGTGAAGGTTTAGAAAAACGTGTTGATAACTTTGTTGAAGAAGTTATGGGACAAGTTAAAAAATAATCACTGTTCATTGAGGGAATATGGTAGATAGCTACCCGCTATTCCCTTTTTTTATAAAGATTAAGGAGATAAAGCAATGGTTGAACCAAAATACAAACGTGTTGTTTTAAAATTAAGTGGTGAAGCATTAGCAGGTAAAGCAGGCTTCGGTATTAACCCACCAACGATTAAAGAAGTTGTGAAAGAGTTAAAAGAGGTTCATGATCTTGGCGTTGAGATTGCAATTGTTGTCGGTGGTGGTAACATTTGGCGTGGCGTTACTGGTGAAGAAGTTGGTATGGAACGCGCTCAAGCAGACTACATGGGAATGTTAGCAACTGTTATGAATGCATTAGCACTTCAAGACGCACTAGAAAATGTAGGAGTTCCAACTCGTGTTCAAACTTCTATTGATATGCGTCAAATTGCTGAACCATATATCCGTCGTAGAGCTGTTCGTCACTTAGAAAAAGAACGTGTTGTGATTTTTGCAGGCGGTACAGGGAACCCTTACTTCTCAACAGATACAGCCGCTGCTTTACGTGCTGCTGAGATTGAAGCAGACGCAATCTTAATGGCGAAAAACAATGTGGATGGTGTTTATAGTGCCGACCCACGGGTAGACGTCAATGCGAAGAAATACAATGAATTAACACACTTAGATGTTATCCAAAAAGGTTTGAAGGTTATGGATACAACGGCAAGCTCACTTTCTATGGATAACGATATTCCTTTAGTGGTGTTTAATTTAAACGAACCAGGAAATATTAGACGCGTTGTATTAGGGGAGAACATTGGTACAACAGTTAGGGGGAAATAGGTAATGTCAACTAGCGAAATTTTAGCTCATGCTAAAGAACGTATGAAAAAATCTGAAGATGCGCTTCAACGTGAATTAGGCTCAATCCGTGCTGGACGTGCAAATGCAAGTCTTTTAGACCGTTTAGAAGTGGAATACTATGGAGCGTTAACTCCAGTAAACCAATTAGCTTCAATCACTGTTCCAGAAGCACGTATGCTTTTAATTACACCATATGATAAATCTTCATTAAACGACATTGAACGTGCGATTTTAATGAGCGATATCGGAATCACTCCAACAAGTGATGGTTCTGTTATTCGTTTAATTATTCCACAATTAACAGAAGAACGTCGTAAAGAATTAGCTAAACAAGTAGGTAAAGAAGCTGAAAGTGCAAAAGTAAGCGTACGTAATATTCGTCGTGACGCCATTGACCAAGCTAAAAAAGCTGAAAAAGCTAAAGAAATTACTGAAGATGAACTACACACATTAGAAAAAGACATCCAAAAAGTAACGGATGATAGTGTTAAAAACATCGACAAATTAGCAGCAAATAAAGAAAAAGAACTTTTAGAAGTTTAATTTGAATAGAAAAGGGGCTCTTGCCTCTTTTTTATTTATTAGGGAGGAACAAAATGACCCAAAAACAATGGAAAATGATTAGTACAATTATTTCAATTATTATTGTGGTTGTATTTGCTCTTTACAAGGCTTTTGGAGAGCAAAAGGCAATAAATAAATCAAATACTCATTCTTCATCGAAAACGTCTCAGGGCGCCTCTGATTCATCTTTTACAGGAACCAATTTTGATTACTTTGAGAGCATGAAAAAATATCCGTTTAAATATGTTTACGGAGCAGATGGAGATACATTCCACCTCAGTTATGAAGGAAAAGAATTTAAAGTCCGTTTACTGATTGTAGATGCTCCAGAAACAGCAAAAGAGGGTAAAGAAGCACAACCGTTTGCGGATGAAGCGAAGAAACGTACAGAAGAACTCTTGAAAAACGCGAAGAAAATCGAAGGAAGTTTTGATGTTGGTGATCATGCGGATAAGTATGATCGTGCATTAATGTATGTATATGTCGATGGTAAATTGCTTCAAGATATTTTAATCGAAGAAGGACTTGCCAGAGTTGGATATGCGTACGAACCAAACACAAGCTTATTGAAACAATTCCAAGAAATTGAAAAGAAAGCAAAAAAACGTAAGAAAAATATTTGGGAAAAAGATGGATATGTGACTAACAAAGGCTATGATACCAGCGTTTATAAGTAATCTATCTAAACTATATATTGTGTTGTAAAATGAAAATGCATTTTCATAAGGACTATATATTGTAT
>JABZYY010000139.1 GCA_015264885.1 Streptococcus sp.
ATCACGTATCAACTGTTTGAACGAGACCGCTTCGTTCTTCCGATTGGACAAGCGCATAGTCCGTATAATTTAACGGCTTATGGAAAGTCGAATCTTCCAAAAGGCATGAAGCAATTTGGACTCGTGTTCTCACTCATGTATGTGATTTGTATCGGGCTTGCAGGTCTTGGATTTGCGCAAGAGAAGAATCAAAACTCAGCCGTGCAAGAGGTTGAGGAGAAAATTCGTCAAAACCAAGCGCTCTTACAAGAGACAACGGCTGAACCGACAACAGAAGGAACAACGACGATTAGTAATGAAATTAAAGCGAATGTGGAACAGCAAGTGAAACAAACACCGATTACCTTTGTGGGGGACTCAGTGTTACTAGCGTCTGCGAACAAACTTCGTGAAGTCTTCCCGAATACTTATGTGGACGGAGAAGTGGGACGTCAGTTGTATTACAGTACGCCAATCGTTCAAAAGTTGGCGCAACAAGGCAAGCTCTCTCAAACCGTGGTATTCGTTCTCGGTTCAAACGGTGCTTTCTCTGCAGCGCAAATCGATGCATTGATTCAAGCAACGGGGAACCGTGAAATCTTCTTAGTCACAGCCGGTTATGAGATTAAATGGGCTAAAGAAGTAAATGAGCAGTTAAAAGCAGCTGCCGAACGGTATCCAAATGTTCATTTAATCGACTGGGGAACTTACGCCAAAGGACATACAAAACAATGGCTCTTTGATGATGAGATTCATCCAAACGATACAGGGGCAGCGGAATTAGCGAACCTCATCTTGCAAGAAATGGTAAAATTAAAATTACAATAATCGTTGAGACGACTCGAATTTGAGTCGTCTTTTTTATTTTTTAAAAATATTTTTGAAAACGCTATTGACATTTGAGTGTACTAAGCGCATAATACAGTTAAAGATAAGTGTATTAACCGGTTAATACACTGATTGGGAATCAAAGAAAGGAGTTACTAATGATCGTATTTGATAAAAGAAGTCCGGTCTACGAGCAAATAATCGCCTATTTCAAAGCGGAAATTGCCTCCCACAGAATGGAAGCAGGCCAAGAGATGCCGAGTCGGCGTGAATTTGCGCAAACCATGCAAGTGAATCCCAATACGGTCCAACGTGCCTTTCATGAATTGGAGGTCATGGGGTTGATTACGACTGGAAATAATGTCATGAGTCGTGTGACAGAAGATGTAGAACGGATTGAGCAACTAAAAGATGAAATGTTAGATGAGGCGATTGGAAGCTTTACAGAAGCGATTAAGCCTCTCAACTTAACTGCAGAAGATGTGATCGAACATCTCAAAAAACAATTGTAAGGAAGGAGCGGTACTATGTTAACTGTTCAAAACTTAAGTAAGAGATTTGGAAAGAAACAAGTGTTGAATGACATCTCATTTAACGCGAAAAAAGGAGAAGTGACGGCTCTTATTGGAGTCAACGGGATTGGGAAAACAACGATTATGAACTGCATTGCAGGACTGTTGCCATTTGATAAAGGAAAAATTTCCATCGATGATATGCCTGCGCGTAAAGTGTTTGCGGAAAAGGTGAGCTACATTACGGATAGTTCGATTATCTCACCAGACCAAACAGTGGATGAGGCGATTGATTTTATGCGCACGTTCTATCCAAACTGGAATCGCCAAAAGGAAAGGCATTTATTAGACTTCTTCCGTTTGAATTTAAAAGATGAAGTACGATCACTCTCGAAAGGGAATGTTGCTAAACTGAACTTGCTTCTCGGGATGGGGCTAGACACAGACTACATCTTGATGGACGAACCATTTTCAGGAATCGACGTGTTTACCCGTGAAGAAATCGCACGTGTGTTTACGAGCGACCTACTCGATGGACGCGGCGTATTGATTACAACGCATGAAATTAATGATATTGAGTATATCGTCGATAAAGCAGTGCTCTTAAACGATGGACGTGTAGTGAAGGAATTCTATCCAGAAGAAGTTCGCGAAGAAGAGGGCAAATCAATTGTCGATGTGATGAGGGAGGTATACTTACCATGAAGAAAGTCATCAATTTAACGCTTTATAATATCGGTCAGGCGAAAGGGTTCATCCTCGTGGTAGCCTTACTTCAAATCTTATTGCAACTAGGGTTGAAGCTGAAGACACTTGCGACGACGGGGTTACTAACCGGACAATTGCGCATTGTGAGTTCTGATATGGTGAAAGAAATCGTTTTGGATCAACTCGCAATTGGACTTCCAGTGTTCTTTGCTGGATCAGCGATTCTGGTCTACGCGGCAGTGATTTGGTCGAAGGAATGGAGTAGCAA
>JABZYY010000013.1 GCA_015264885.1 Streptococcus sp.
CAGTTCTCCCATATTCCCTTGATCGAGTTGGACCGCTTGTTCTCTTTCAACAGCCTTTGCGTCTTCTAGTTGACCAATGCCATCAAATTCATACTGCGCCTCTTTCACTCCCTCAACTTGTTCTACTTGGAACAACTTCTTTTGTTCGATGTTTCCATCTTGTAAGAGCGATTCTATTTGAAATCCCGAATTGGATAATTCTAATAGCTTCGTTTGAACCTTCCCTGTACTTTCTTGCATCGAGAGTACCGCCAAGACGGCTGCTGTAATTAGCATCATGATGAAAAATAATATTCCTGTACGAATCTTCTTGCGCACAAGATACGCACCTGCTCTCTTTTTCCAATCCATGTGCTCTCCCACATCCTTTCCTATTCTGTACTATTAGTTTGCACTTCCAATATGAAACAAATATGAAACGGAATTCTTTTTTGAAATATTTCATTACCATATATGGTAATGAACTGTTTTTTGTATGCAAAAAAGGCTGGACAATTTGTCCAGCCTTCCTCTTTAATATCTTTCTTTCATTGCACGATCGATTTCGCGTTTCATATCCTTTTGCTTTAAGGCATCACGTTTATCGTAATTTTTCTTCCCTTTCGCAACTCCGATTAACAACTTTGCAACGCCATTTTTAATGTAGACCTTCAGCGGCACTACCGTATTTCCGGCTTGCTTTACTTGCTCCAGTAAATAATTAATTTGCTTTTTATGAAGCAATAATTTTCTCGTTCTTAATGGGTCATGATTGAACAGTGTCCCTTGTTCAAACGGGCTAATATGGACACCTACAAGAAAAGCTTCTCCTTGCTTCAAGCTCACGTATCCATCTTTTAAATTGATACGCGCTTGACGAACCGATTTGATTTCTGTTCCAGTTAAGACCATCCCAGCTTCAATCGTTTCAAGAATGGTATAGTCATGACTTGCTTTTCGATTTTGTGCGAGCACTTTATCGTTCGTTCCTTTAGGCATTCACGAACCTCCTAGCGTCTTTTCTTTTTCGTTTTAATTGCTTTTTTAAAGCGTTGGCGTCCTTTTGATTTTTTGCCTTTCTTAGAAGACTTTTCATCAAAGCGTTCGCCTTTTCTTGGACGTTCTGTTTTGGCCAATTTTGCATCTTCTACGAGTAGGAAATCGACTTCTCTAGCTTCCACATCTACTTTCACACATTTCACACGAACACGGTCACCGATACGGTAACTAACACCCGTACGTTCCCCAAGTAAAATCATATGACTTTCAATAAAGTTAAAGTAGTCTTGCTTCAAGTGAGAAATATGAATTAATCCTTCTACGGTATTGGCTAACTCGACAAACATCCCGAATTTTGTCACTGAGCTTACGATTCCATCGAATTCCTCGCCGACTTTGTCTTGCATGTATTCAGCTTTTTTCAATGCGTTCACATCGCGTTCCGCCTGTACTGCAAGTCGTTCCATACGAGACGATTGGTCTGCAATTTGTTGTAATTTATCTTCCAGAAGCGTATCTTCTTTCTTCGATAAATGACCTGGACGTTTTCCGTAATGACGGATCATACGATGGACGATTAAGTCAGGATAACGACGAATTGGCGAAGTGAAGTGCGTATAGTCTTCCGCTGCCAGTCCATAGTGTCCTGTAGGCGTAATATCGTACTTAGCTTGCTTCATAGAACGAAGCATCATCGTAGATACCACCGCTTCATACGGTTCACCACGTACTTCATTCAAAGCTTTTTGTAATTTCTTCGGCGTAATCGAATCGTTCTTCCCTTTAATCGTAATTCCAAACGCTGTAATAAACTCTAAGAATCGTTGGAGTTTTTCGCTATCTGGATTTTCGTGAATACGATAGATAAACGGCACCTTCAATTGTTCATAGTGACGAGCCACCGTTTCATTCGCCGCAAGCATAAAGGACTCAATGAGTCGCTCTGCTATACCACGTTCACGTAGTATGATTTCTGTTGGCGCTCCTTTTTCATCCACCAGAATTTTTGCTTCTTGTGTATCAAAGTCAATCGCTCCACGTTCCGTACGTCTACGTTCAAGAATCGTATGTAATTCCTTCATATTCCATAGCATTTCAGCAATCTCTGGAGTGATTTTTTCAGAAGCTTCATTCGTATTGAATAATACGTTCACTTCATCATACGTTAATCGCTCGTTCGATTGAATCACACTTGGAAAAATCTCATGCTGGTAAATCGTTCCACTACGGTCGATTTCCATTCGGGCTGTTAACGTTAATCGCTCTTCATATGGATGAAGCGAGCAGATTCCGTTTGATAATCGTTGCGGTAACATTGGAACCACACGGTCTGTTAAATACACACTCGTTCCTCGCTCAAATGCTTCCTTATCCATTTCAGAATTTTCCGTTACATAATAAGAAACGTCGGCAATAGATACGGTTAAGACAAAGGTACCATCTTCGCGTTTAACTAGAGCTACCGCATCATCTAAGTCTTTGGCGTCTGCACCGTCAATCGTCACGGTTAATTCTTGGCGTAAATCGACACGCCCTTCGAGTTCTTCCGGTGAGATGGTTTCACTCACACGGTTGGCTTCCTCTAATACTGATTCTGGGAATACGGTTGGGATTTTTAATTGATGTAAAATCATTAAAATATCCATACCGACAGCGTCTTTATAACCGATTTCTTTGACGATATGCGCCTTCAAGACGAGTTCGTGACGCTCTGTTTCATAATGTTCCACTTCGGCAATCACGACGGTTCCGTCAACTGGATTTAATCCCTTTCTAGTCACATAACATTTCGTTTTCTTTAATTTAGAATCTTTTAACGCAATTTCGCCACAATAGCCTGTTTGCAGCATAATCTTCGATGGATAACGTGTATAAATCCCCACCACTTGCTTCACAGCACGTTCTAAGATTTTTACAATCGTTCCGCTTGCAGCTTTATCGTTATAAGGATTTTCTTCTTGAACGATACGAATAGCAACTGTGTCTCCATCCATAGCGCCATGGACATCCGTTCTTGGGATAAAAATATCTGGTTTGCCTTCTTCAACTGTGACAAAACCAAACCCTTTATCATTTAATCGGAATGTTCCTTCTAACGTACGATTTTTTTGATTGAATCCAAATTTACCTTGTCGTGTTAATACAATTTTTCCAGAATCTTCGAGGTCAGCTAATTGTTTCACTAAAATCTTAAAGTCCTTTGAAGCAGTAAATCCGAAATGCTCACTAATTTCTTGAACAAAAAAACTTTCAGATTCATGTTCCATAAAGAAAGCCATTAAGATTTCTTCTAATGATTGTCTCATTTCTTTACCTCCATTCTTGTTGATTTAGAAAAGAGAGAACAGTCTCTTGGAATTCCTTTCTAACAGGACTTACCGTAATCACATGCCCTGCTTCTTCATACCAATGTAACTCCACTTGCGCGTTAATGAGTCCCTCTTTTAATTCTAAGGATGACTCTGGATCGACAAGTGTATCTTGTTCCCCTTGTGCAATATAAAAACTTCCTGTCACTTCATCTAAATGTGAAGCAACGTCACTTGAAAATGATTGAATATGTGCTAATTGTTTTTGTGCTTTTTCCTTCATTTCAGCTTCATCAAACGGGCGCCCTATATTTCTGTAAGACGCCTTCGCATACATCATAAAACTTTGAAACAGTCCTGGCAACTGAGGATTCCCAGAAGATACTGGCGAACAAAATGTGCCCGCATATTCTACTAGATGTTCGGTTGATAATTTAGTCGCCATAATACCGCCCATCGATAATCCAAAGGCACTAACCGTGTGATAGCCTTGTCCTCGAACAAAGTCGACAGCACGTTTAGCATCATCGTACCAAGCCTCAGGAGAACTTGCTAAGATATCTTCCACATCTGGAGTTCCATGGCCAGAAAATACTGGAACATAGACTGCATAATCATGACGATGTAAAAACTGCGCAAGCATTCTCACATCCGCAGGTGTTCCTGTATAAGCATGAAATAAAATCACCGCTCTTGTATTGCTTTCTTTTCTTAACCATAGTGCTTCCATAATATTACTCCTCTAATCTGACAAATAAAAAAGTACAATTGGTTGGCTGTCCGAACAATTGTACTTAAATTTATTATTTTGATGAAATGTATGCTAATGCAAATGCTAATAACATGAAGATTGTTCCTAAAACAACTGTTACGCGAATTAAGAATGCCTCAAAACCACGTGCCTTTTGTTTACCGAATAATTGCTCTGCTCCACCTGTTAAATTCGCAGCATTTGTTTTTGAAGGTTGCATTGCAACAACAATAATTAATAATACGCATACCACAACCATCAGTGATAAAATCAAATTGTACAAAGGATTCCCTCCTTAACTAAAATTCTTTTCAATTTTAACATAAAAACTACGATATTTCTACTCTTTCACGCGAAATGTTTTCAATTCGAACTACAATTAAAATCCTTCGAAACATGGTATAATAGAAAAAGACAAAATGAATGGAGTGACGGAATGAAAGGTTTTGTATTTTTTGATTTGGATGGAACACTTTTAAACGGCGAGTCAAAAGTGGACGTCGCTACAGCCAAAGCCATTCAAACGCTAAAAAACAACGGGTATGAACCCTTTATCGCAACAGGACGTTCTTCTGCTGAAACACGCGATATTATGGAGAGTGCCAATATCCACTCAGGAATTTTTATGAACGGTCAAGTCGTTCTTTATCAAGGCAAGCGTGTTTATTCTTCAGAAATTCCAACTGAAATGGTGAAGAAATTCCATCAAATGGTAAAAGAAGATGGATATGGGTTTACGGCCTATAATGACAAAGAATTCTACTTAGTAGAATCCACAGATGGAGCTAAGGATGCTTACGGATTTATTCACACGAATCCACCTGCACTAAACGCAGATTTTTATATAGATAATCCGATTAACATGTTGCTCTTTATCTGTCTTCCACCAGCGGAAGAAAAATATAAAGTAGCATTTCCTAATCTTGATTTCCTACGGAACACACCGTACTCAGTCGATGTGATTTCAAAAGGGAATTCAAAAGCGGAAGGAATCAAACGCTTCTTAGAGTATTTAAATCAAGAAGATGCTGAAACTTACGCATTCGGAGATGGTCCAAACGATATCGAGATGCTTCAAGCAGTGACGCATCCTGTCGCTATGGGAAATGCCATCCCTGTACTCAAAGAAATTGCAGAATTTATTACAACGGACAATACAGATAACGGCATTATCAACGGATTAAAACACTATGACCTTATTTAAGAAAGGAGGAAAATGAATGTCAATTTATGAAATCGAAGTCCCTACAGTAAGTGGAGATGTAACTACTCTAGAAGACTATAAAGGACAATTACTGCTAATTGTGAATACCGCAAGCGGATGCGGACTCGCTCCACAATTTGACGGTCTAGAAAAACTCTATTTAGAATTCAAGGACAAAGGATTCACAGTTCTTGGATTCCCTTGTAATCAATTTGCTGGCCAAGAGCCTCTCACTGCTGAACAAGCAGTCGCACATTGCCAATTGACGTACAACACAACTTTCCCGATGTTTGGTAAGGTTAAGGTAAATGGTCCAGAAACACATCCATTATTTGCCCTATTAAAGAAAGAGACTAAAGGCCTCTTAGGCGAGAAGGTTAAATGGAACTTTACAAAATTTCTCGTAGCAAAAGATGGAACGATTTTGAAACGTTTTGCTCCTACTACAACGCCTGAACAAATTCGAGACGAAATCGCAAGTCTTCTTTCATAAAACAATCTATGATAAAATAAAAAGAAAACAGTTAGGAGAAATCACCATGGAAGTCAATGAAATTTTACGTATTTTAGAAGAAATGAATGTAGCTGTTGTCGCGACTGCAGATGAGAACAACCAACCTCATGCACGTCATATTCATATCGGTGTTGCGAATGAAAAAGGTGTGTTCTTTATGACAAGTCCTAAAACAAATTTCTATAAACAACTGCAAAAGAATCAAAAAGTTGCCATTACTGCCATGAAGAGCGAAGACTACTTAATTCAAGTGATTCGTATCGAAGGTGTTGTTAAAGAAATAGGTCGTGAACGTCTAGAAGAAGTGTTACAAGATAATCCATTCGTAAAAGATGTTTACCCTAACGAAGAAGACATTGCTGGCGTACAAGTATTCCACTTATATGACGGTAAAGGATTCTACCATAGCCTTACACAAGGCCACAAATACGTGTTTGATATTCACGAATAATCATTAGAAAGAGGATTTTATGAAAAAACTTTTATTGGCTCTTGCAGCACTGATGGTTGCAGGATTAGCTACATTTTATTTATTACCATCAAGCAGCAAACCTGCTGATGCAAACGTCGTATTCCAAGACGCAAGCGGAAAAAAATTAACTGAAAAAGACTTTAACGGAAAGCCAACAGTCTACTACGCTTGGGCAAGTTGGTGTCCAGATTGCCAACAAGAGCTCCCAATTTTAAATACATTAAAAGAAAAATATGCAGACAAAGTTGAATTTGTTGGTGTAGCGATGATCAGTCAGAAAGAACCGATTGAGAACGGAAAGAAATACTTAAAAGAGCATTCTCTATCCCTCAACTATTACTCTGACGTTGATTCAAGCTTCCAAAAATATCACGAGATTACAGAAATTCCAACCCTAATCTTTGTCGATAAAGATGGAAAGATTGTTAAAAAAACGGCCGGCGTTCTAACTCAAGAAGAACTCGAAACATACATCAAAGAAATCTTATAAAATCAAAAAACACTAGCAGAATTCTCTGCTAGTGTTTTTCGTTTCTATAAAAGAGAGGATGAAAACATCCTCTCTTATTTATTTTCTTCTATGTTTAGAAACACCAATACGGTTGATTGCCTTACTTAAAGCAATTTTTGCACGCTCTACATCACTTTGAGAACGACTACTATCGCTAATCACTTTTTCAGCTTTATCTTTGGCTTGTTCTGCACGAGTCACGTCAATGTCTCTTGCACGCTCAGCCACGTTGGCAATAATCGTTACGACATTATCCCGCACTTCCATAACTCCTCCACCGATTGCAATATAATCAGTTGGGGAATCCTCTAAGAATCGTTTCACTCGAAGAGCCCCGATTTTTAAAGGAAGCATGATTGGAGCATGATGCGGTAGTATGGTGATTCCGCCATCGACTGCATCGGCACTCACAGAATAGGAACGATGGTTATACACTTTTCCTTCTGGTGTTGTGACAACGACCAGTAATTCATGTTCAGCCATCTTTAGTTTCCTCCATAAAACCCTGCTGCTTTAGCTTTTTTAATCACGTCTTCGATTGGTCCTACGTTACGGAACATATCTTCTGGAATATCATCATATAAACCATCAATAATTCCTTTAAATCCGCGAACCGTATCTTTAATCGGAACGTATGAACCAGGTTGTCCTGTAAATGCTTCGGCAACGTGGAAGTTTTGTGATAAGAAGAATTGAATTCTTCTTGCACGGTTTACAATAACTTTTTCGCTATCTGACAATTCATCAATCCCTAAGATGGCAATGATGTCTTGTAATTCACGATAACGTTGAAGCATTTGTTGTACTTTCATCGCTACTTCATAGTGTTCTTCCCCAACAATTTCTGGAGTTAGAGCACTTGAAGTTGAAGCAAGTGGATCCACCGCTGGATAAATCCCTTGTTCTGTTAAACGACGCTCTAAGTTTGTAGTTGCATCTAAGTGAGCGAATGTTGTTGCTGGAGCCGGGTCAGTATAGTCATCGGCTGGCACGTAAATCGCTTGAATAGATGTAATCGATCCGTCTTTAGTAGAACTGATACGTTCTTGTAATTGACCCATTTCTGTCGCAAGTGTTGGTTGATACCCTACGGCAGAAGGCATACGTCCAAGCAGGGCTGATACTTCTGAACCAGCTTGTGTGAAACGATAAATGTTATCGATAAATAAAAGCACGTCTTGTTTTTCTATATCACGGAAGTATTCCGCAATCGTTAACCCTGTTAGTGCTACACGCATACGAGCTCCTGGTGGTTCGTTCATTTGTCCAAACACCATCGCTGTTTTAGCAGATACACCTGAATCTTGCATTTCATGGTAAAGGTCGTTCCCTTCACGAGTACGTTCCCCTACCCCTGTAAATACTGAAATACCACCAAGTTCTTCAGCAATATTATGAATCAATTCTTGAATTAATACGGTTTTCCCTACACCGGCACCACCGAATAAACCGATTTTACCACCTTTAAGATAAGGTGCTAAAAGGTCAATAACTTTAATCCCTGTTTGTAGAATTTCATATTGACTGTTTAATTCTTCAAATTTTGGTGCTGGTTTATGGATTTCATGTCTTGTGAAATCTTCTGGGAATGGTTCCTTCAAGTCAATCGTGTCTCCAAGAACGTTGAATACACGACCTAATGTTTCAGGTCCCACAGGAACGCTAATTGTGCGTCCTAAGTCCACCACTTTCATGCCACGTTGTAAACCATCTGTAGATTCCATGGCGATTGTACGAACTGCACCATCCCCTAATTCTACAGCTGTTTCCAAAGTAACAGTTGTTTCGCTACCATCATTTGCTGTTTTCACAACTTGTAATGCATTATGAATATCTGGAACGCCTTCTTCTAAAGGAAATACCACGTCTACAACTGGCCCTACAACTTGTAAAATCTTTCCAGTTCTCAATCCATTTTCCTCCTTCTAAAATCCTAATGTTCTTCCAGAGCGGCTGCTCCACCGACAATTTCTGTAATTTCTTGTGTAATTTGCGCTTGTCGTCTCTGGTTCAAATCTTGTGTTAAGTTACTGATTAAATCTTTAGCATTATCAGTTGCACTTCTCATTGCAGTCATACGAGATGCATGTTCTGCTGATTTGGCATCGATAATGGCTCCGTAAATAAGCGATTCTGCATATTGTGGAAGCAAGATGTCCATAATAATTTCCTTATTCGGTTCAAAAATATAATCCAATTCGTACTCTTTTGCTTCTTCCGCGTCCAAGTCGATAATTGGTAACATTTTTTCAACACGGTAATTTGATAACAGTGCGTTTACATGGTGATTATAGCAAACGTAAAACTCATCAAATTCACCGTCACGGAACATTTGGACCGCACTTGACACAATCTTTCTTACTTCTTCAAAGGTTGGAATATCCGACACGTCATTAATTTCAAGACGTACATCGACTCCCATCTTCTTGAAGAAGCGACTTGCAGCATCCCCAATCGTTAAGATGACATATTCATCTTTAGACTGGTGGTCTAACTCTAACATTTCTCTTGTTGATTGGAAAATGGAAGAGTTGTAACTCCCAGCAAGTCCTTGGTCAGATGAAATCACTAAGTATCCAGTCTTTTTAACCGGACGTTCAATTAATAAGTCGTGATAGTCGATGAAAGAAGTTACTACTTCTCCGTCCTCTGACGTTTCATCGACAACCTCTTCTTTATTGTGATTTGCGTATAGTAAGTGAGTTACAACTTCACGGATTTTTTGAGCGTAGTCTTGATAGTGACGCACTGCTTGCTCTGATTTGGCTAATTTTGCTGCAGAGACCATCTGCATGGCGCTAGTGATTTGACTTGTTTTCTTTGTTGAAACAATTCTCTTCTTTAAATCATTTAAGGAAGCCGTCATTCAGGTCACCTCTCCTTTCTACGCTTATTGAACACGTTCAAATAAATGAATTTGTTTGAAACTCTCAATTACTTTGTAGAATTTCTCTTCATCCGAAATCACATGTTGATCGCGGATTTCATTTAATAAATCTCTATGTTCGCTTTCTAAATGTTGATATAACGCTTTTTCAAATGGTTTAATACGGTCGATTGGAATCGCATCTAATAAACCATGTGTTAAAGCAAATAAAATCGATACTTGATACTCGATTGGTAATGGTTGGTGAACATCTTGTTTCAAGACTTCTACCGTACGTTTACCACGATTTAATTTTTGTTGCGTTGCCGCATCTAAGTCAGAACCAAATTGAGTAAAGGCTTCTAACTCACGGTAACTTGCTAAGTCGATACGTAATGTACCAGAAACTTTCTTCATCGCTTTAATTTGGGCAGAACCCCCAACACGCGATACAGATAATCCGGCAGATAACCCTGGACGTACCCCTGAGTAGAATAAATCACTTTCTAGGAAGATTTGTCCATCTGTAATAGAGATTACGTTTGTTGGGATATATGCAGAAATATCTCCGGCTTGTGTTTCGATGATTGGTAAGGCTGTTAATGACCCTGCTCCTAATTCATCACTTAATTTTGCTGCACGTTCTAGTAAACGTGAGTGCAAGTAGAATACATCCCCTGGATATGCTTCACGACCTGGTGGACGACGAAGTAATAGGGAAATTTCACGATATGCCGCAGCTTGTTTTGATAAATCATCGTACACGATTAATACATCGCGTCCTTGATACATCCACTCTTCACCCATTGCAGTACCTGCATATGGTGCAATGTAAAGCATTGGTGCTGGTTGAGAAGCGCTCGCTGATACAACCGTTGTATATTCCATTGCTCCGTAACGTTTTAACGTTTCAACAAGAGCTTTAACCGTAGATTCTTTTTGACCAATGGCTACATAAATACATAATGTATTCTTACCTTTTTGGTTCAAAATTGCATCCACTGCAATACTTGTTTTACCAGTTTTACGGTCACCGATGATTAACTCACGTTGCCCTTTACCAATTGGAACCAACGCATCGACTACTTTTAACCCTGTAGGTAATGATTGTTTTACACTTTGACGTTGCATAACGCCAGGTGCTTCATTTTCTACTGGACGTTTTTTCGTTGTTTCGATGGCCCCAAGTCCGTCAATTGGACGACCTAACGCATCGACAACACGACCAATCAATGCATCTCCTACTGGAACATCAAGGATACGTCCTGTACGTTTAACAGGTTCTCCTTCATGGATATTTTCATATCCTCCGAAGATGATAACACCAACATCGTTTTTTTCTAAGTTTTGGGCCATCCCGTAGGCGCCGTTTTCAAATTCTACTAATTCTCCAGCCATTACATTTGTAAGACCGATGACACGAGCAATTCCGTCCCCGATGAAGGAAACTTCACCGATTTCTTCAATTTGTTCTTTCGTTTCAAAAGAAGCGATTTGGTCACGAATTCTCGCTGTAATATTACTCATTTCCATTTATGCCATCTCACCTCTTTAATCCTGTTTGGCTAATTTTCTCTTTGAATTGTTTTAGTTTGTTTGCAATCGTTCCATCTAATAAATACTCTTTTGTCTTAATTTGAACGCCTCCAATCACTGAAGGATCTACGGTATTCACCCAAGAATCAAATTCTTTATGTGTTTTATTTTGGAATGCAGTTGCAATACGATCCATCTGCTCATTCGTTAAAGGAATCGCAGACACAATCTCTAATTTGTTAGCATTGTAAATATCTAAGAACGCTTCTAGTGCTTCTACAATATTCATCGAACCATCTTCAGACGGGAATGTTGCTAAGTACTCTTGTGTTTCTTTTGATAAATGTCCAAATGCTGATTCTAATACAGATAACTTTTTGTCATAAGAGACATGCTCTAAATGCATCATCTGTCTAAACGTCGAAGTGTTTTGAATTCCTGCTAAAATAGCTTGGAGTTCATTCGTCACCTGCTCTAAGTGCCCTTCGAATTTTGCCTTCGCATAAAAATGGCTGGCTTCTTTAACGATATCTTTATGATATTTAACCATTATTTTCCAACCCCTTAATGAAGGCTTCGATTACTTCTTGATGTTTCTCTTTTGTCACTTCTTTTTCAAGAATTTGACTAGCAAGTTGAACCGATAGGTCTACAATATCATCTTGCACTTGCGCAATGGCACGTTGTTTCATTGAATCGACTTCACGTTGTCCATCAGCTTTCATGCGAGAGACCACATCTTTACCTTCTTTAATCATTTCATCTTGCGTTTTTGAAGCTGCTTCACGAGCGTTATCTAAGATTTCGCTACCTTTCACTTCTGCGTTATGAATAATTTCGTTGGCATTAGCCTGAATTTCTTCCGCTGATTTTCTTTTCTCAGCGGCTTCGTCTAAATCTTTAGCAATTTTATCTCGACGTGCTTCTAACATGGCATTTACTTTATCCCAAGCAAAGAATTTCACCAAGAATAGTAACAACGTAAATGAAATTAATACGGCTAAAGTATCGCCTAAAATTGTACTGACATTACCTGATAACATTACTTCAAACATCTCTCACCCCTCCTTTGCGACAATAATTCCATTTGTTGGATTATTTAACGAATACAAGGATAAGAGCGATTAATACGGCGAAGATTGGCATCGCTTCGATTAAGGCAACCCCGATGAACATTGTTGAACGTAATTCATTGCTCATTTCTGGTTGGCGTGTCATTGATTCAATTGTTTTTACGATAACTGCTTGGTTACCAAAGGCTGCTGCTAAAGCTGCTCCTGCTACTGCGATTGCTGCTGCTAATTCTGTCATTATAAATTCCTCATTTCTTAAAAATTAATGTTTCATTACTTTATGTGAGATGTAAACCATTGTTAACGTACAGAATACGTACGCTTGAATAGCTCCAATTACCACTGAAAATCCTTGCCATACTACTCCTAGTGGTATTGCAAGAATATAGGTTATTAGTCCTGCTGCGGATGAGAACATCACAATCAATCCTAATAACACTTCGCCGGCATAAATATTTCCGTACAGACGGAATGCCAACGTAATTGTGTTCGTAAACTCTTCAATCAATTTGATTGGGAGCATTATCGACATCGGACTTAAGTAAGAATGTTGAATATATCCTTTGAGTCCCATCTTCTGTACACCAGAATAATGTGCGATTAATGTTGTCATTAGCGCTAAGGCTAAACATACTACTGGGCTAGCTGTTGGACTGGCAAAATAGCTGTGATCTTCATAGTGAATAAAGATAATTAGCCCAACCATATTAGCGACTAGTACAAAAGAAAACAGTGAGAAAATATATAAATAATACGTTTGTGCTGTTTTCTCATCAACTGCACTGTTTACAATACCCTTCGTGAAGTCCATAAGAGCTTCTAAAGCATTTTGCAACTTACCAGGCTTCATCGAAACCTTCCTTGAGGCAAAAATTGTAAATAATGCGATTAGTAAAACACTAACCCCACATGAAATCAAAATCGGAACTGAAAACGACAATCCAAAAATCTCAACCACTTTTGGCGTTGCTTCCATGTTTCTTATTTCCCCTCCTTTACACCAAATAAAAAAACTGACAATAATCCTATACTTTGAGTTTTACGCTCAGTACGGTGATTATTGTCAGATTTGGTGGCAATAGTCTATCGCAAAAGCGTTGACTATATAAATTTATTATTTGGTTCCGAATAAACGATCTCCAGCATCTCCTAATCCTGGAAGAATGTATCCATGTTCATTTAATCTTTCATCTAACGCTGCTGCGTAGATGTCGATATCTGGGTGGGCTTTACGTAGAACTTCTACACCTTCTGGAGCAGCTACAAGACAGCAAAACTTAATCGAGCTTGGTTGTGCACCACGCTTCAACAGTGCGTCAATAGCAGCTACTGCAGATCCCCCAGTTGCTAACATAGGATCAACGACAAACAATTGTCTTTCAGAAATATCTGAAGGCAACTTCACGAAATACTCAACAGGTTGCAATGTGTCATGATCACGATACATACCAACATGCCCAATTTTGGCTGCTGGGATTAATTCGAGAATTCCATCAACCATTCCTAGTCCTGCTCGCAGAATCGGAATGATAGCAACTTTTTTACCAGCTAATGTTTTCAATGTTGTTTTAACAAGTGGAGTTTCGATTTCTACATCTTCAAGAGGCAGATCTCTAGAAACCTCATAAGCCATTAGCATTGAAATTTCGTTTACAACTTCGCGGAAAACTTTTGTTCCACAATCCTTTTGACGAATCATTGTCAATTTATGTTGAATTAACGGATGATCAAGTACGTGAAATTTACCCATTTGTCATTCTCCTTCCAATACATTAGTGTCACTTCTATTATTTTACCTAAAAACCAGTTAAATATCTAGTCTCAGTTTGAAAACTTATTATTATTTTCATAATCTGAAACCAACCTTTACATTTACTTCGTTACGCGTATAATTTGAAAGTTTCCGTCAACTGTTTCACTTCTTGACGAACCGTGTTTAATACTTCTTCATTTTCAGGATGTGTTAATGTTGTAAGGATTAACTCAGCTACTTTTTTCGCCGCAGCTTCATCGAAACCACGTGTTGTAATAGCTGCCGTTCCGACACGAATTCCACTTGTTTTAACAGGTGGTAATGTATCAAATGGAATGGCATTTTTATTCACTGTAATTCCAACAGTGTCGAGTAATTCTTGCGCTTCTTTACCGTTTAATCCAGTATCTTTAATATCTAGGAGTAATAGATGGTTATCTGTACCACCTGAAATCGCACGAATCACTGTTCCTTCGAACACTTGTGCCATAGCTTTAGCATTTTTCACGACTTGCTCGATATACTCACCAAATGCTGGTTGAAGAGCTTCATGGAATGCAACTGCTTTACCTGCAATCACGTGCTCTAGGGGTCCACCTTGGATTCCAGGGAAGATCGCACTGTTTAATTTTTTACCAAATTCTTCTTTTGCTAAAATTAAACCGCCACGTGGTCCACGTAATGTTTTATGTGTTGTTGATGTCACAACATCAGCATATGGAACTGGATTTTGATGAGCTCCTTTAGCAACTAACCCAGCGATATGGGCCATATCCACCATAAAGTAAGCTCCAACTTCTTTAGCAATTTCACTAATGCGTTTGAAGTCAATCTCACGTGGGTACGCTGAAGCTCCAGCTACGATTAATTGTGGCTTTTCTTCCTTAGCGATACGTTCTAATTCATCGTAGTCAATAGTTTCAGTTTCTGGATTTACTCCATAAGAAACGAAGTGATAATCTTGTCCAGAGAAATTTACTCCCATTCCGTGAGTCAAGTGCCCACCATGGTTTAAGTCCATCCCTAAAATCTTATCGCCTTTCTTCACTAGTGCACGATACGCAGCCATATTTGCTTGAGAACCTGAGTGTGGTTGAACATTGGCATATTCTGCACCAAACAATTCTTTTACACGATCAATCGCTAATTGCTCGATGACATCCACATATTCACATCCGCCATAGTAGCGACGTCCTGGATACCCTTCTGCATATTTATTCGTTAGAATACTTCCTTGTGCACGTAAAACTCCTTCAGATACGAAGTTTTCTGATGCAATTAATTCAATCCCTTGTTGTTGACGATGTAATTCTTTTTCAATCGTCTCAAAGATGATTTTATCTTCTGTAAATTGACTCATTCAACTACCCCTTTCTTTTCTTACCTTTTCTATTTTATCACATTATAGGCTTTTGTAGAAAAACTATGAGTTCTTCTATAGAACGGTTGATGCTGCTTTTTTTAAACGATTCATATACGCGATTCCTACTCCCGTTTCAGAAGCAGATTCGGCTAAAATAACATCTAATTTTATGTGATCCAATGACCTCAAAGCATCGAATAACGCACGGTTCATATCATCCACGCTCGTCCCCATCTTGTAAGTACCTTCAACTTTATTTTCAATTGTCTTTACAATAGCGCTTTGAGCCATCACACCCACTGTTTTTCCTTGTACTTTGTATTTATGGATAGCTTCTTCAAAAGCTTCCACTGTACCTTCTACCACAAATACGGGTGTTTTCGGTGCGTAATGACGATATTTCATACCAGGAGATTTTGGCACTTCCTTCTCCCCTGTTTTTGTCGTAATAGAAGATTGAATAGGACCGATTACCGATTCAATTTGATCCTTCGTAATCACACCTGGTCTTAAAATCACAGGACCTTCTTCATTTGTTAAGTCAATCACCGTCGACTCAACACCCACAGTAGAGGACCCTCCATCCACAATCCCACGAATACGGCCATTCATATCTTCGAATACATGCTCTACTTTTGTTGGACTTGGCTTTGTTGAAAGGTTCGCACTCGGCCCTACAAGAGGAATTCCTACCTTCGTGATTAACTCTAATGTGACAGGATGATTTGGCATTCGGAAAGACACTGTTGGAAGTCCGGCAGATAAGGCTGGAGCGTAAATTCCTGGTTTTGCCTTCAGAATCATTGTGAGTGGTCCTGGCCAGAAAGCTTTTGCTAAGGTCAGCGCAATTTCAGGAACTTCTTCTACAGTAGAAGTCATCTGATGAATATCACTAATATGAACAATCAGCGGATTATCACTTGGACGCCCTTTTGCTTCAAAGACTTTTAGAACGGCTTCTTGACTCGTTGCGATAGCTCCTAATCCATATACCGTCTCCGTAGGGAAAGAAACAATTTCACCTTGTTTTAAAGCCTGAGAAGCAACATCTAAGTTTTCTTTTGTAAAAATTTGTGTTTCCATTACTGCGCCTCCTTTCCACTCACAATAATCATTCGGTCCAAACCTGCAATATCTTTATGGATTGTTACTTTTCGATTCGGACAAGCTTCACTAAAAATTCGTTGCACGCTTGATCCTTGCTTAAATCCAATTTCAAAAAAGGCTTGGCCACTATCTGTTAGATACTCTTCTAATCGATGGGCAATCTTTTCGTAAATCGCAAGGCCCTCCTTTTCCGCAAATAACGCTTGTTTTGGTTCATAGCGTCTCACCGATTCATCCATTAACACTTCTTCAGAAAAAGCAATATACGGTGGATTACTAATAATACATTCAAATTTCTTATGTGGAACATTGCTGTATACATCGC
This sequence comes from Streptococcus sp., assembly GCA_015264885.1. Lineage (GTDB taxonomy): Bacteria > Bacillota > Bacilli > Lactobacillales > Aerococcaceae > Granulicatella. The sequence goes on from JABZYY010000013.1 coordinate 16,763, forward strand.
TGTAAATTAATTCGGTTTGAAGACTGAACTTATCCCGGTTCTTCTTAGCAACAACAAGCGCTTCCTCTGAAATATCGCACCCCATATAATGATGTCGCCCAACTAGTCTTTCTAAACTCAAAATAATGCATCCTGTTCCGACGCCAATTTCTAGAACTCTCCCAACAGGGCACTGTTCTAAAAATGACTGTGCTTTTAAAACAAGTTCTTCTGTTTCTGGACGAGGAATTAAGGTATCCTTTGTGACCATAAATTCTTCCCCTAGAAATTCAGCCACACCTGTAATTTGCTGTAATGGTTCAAACTCACTAAGACGTAGTAACTCGCCTTCTAAGTCTTCAAAAGTCACTGTAGCCTCTTGGCGTAAATTCAAAAGAAATTGCGACAGGGTCCATTGATTCTTAAATAACATCAATTCTCTGACAAGATGCTGGCATTCTTTGTGCCCTAATTTCGGTTGTTTTTCTTCTAAAAAACAAGAAGCCCTAATGAGGACTTCTTGGTTCGTTGGATTAGTTGTTTCCATTATTTAATTGCTCCAATTTTTCTGTGTGATCATAAAGAATTAAAGCATCGACAATTTCATCAATTTTTCCAGCTAACACTTGGTCTAGCTTTTGAAGAGTTAAACCAATACGGTGGTCTGTAACACGGTTTTGTGGGAAGTTGTACGTACGAATACGTTCAGAACGGTCCCCTGTACCTACTGCAGACTTACGGTTTGCATCATATTCAGATTGCGCTTCTTGAGAAATCTTGTCGTATACACGCGCACGCAATACTTTCATCGCTTTCTCACGGTTCTTCAATTGTGAACGCTCATCTTGCATCGCTACAACAATACCTGTTGGCAAGTGCGTTAACCGTACGGCAGATGCTGTCTTATTAACGTGCTGTCCACCGGCACCTGATGCATGGTAAATATCCACACGAATATCTTTATCTTCTAATTCAATTTCTACTTCTTCTGCTTCAGGCATGACAACGACTGTAGCTGTTGAGGTATGAACACGTCCTTGAGATTCAGTTGACGGAACACGTTGTACACGATGAGCACCAGATTCATATTTTAATTTAGAGAATACATTATCCCCTGTAATCATTAAAATAACTTCTTTATATCCACCGATACCTGTTACATTGGCATCCATCACCTCTACACGCCATCCTTGTGCTTCAGCGTATTTTTGATACATATTCAAAAGATCTCCCGCAAAGAGTGCAGCTTCATCTCCACCTGCAGCTCCACGGATTTCCATGATGATGTTTTTGCCATCGTTTGGATCTTCAGGTAATAGTAAGAATTTGATTTTATCTTCTAATTCTACTTTTTCTTTTTTGAGGGCACTTAATTCTTCTTTTGCCATTTCTGCCATTTCTGCATCTAAGCTTTCACCAAGCATTTCCTCTGTGTCGCTAATTTCTTCGACCACTTGTTGATAACGTTTGAACGTTTCTACTTTTGGTCGTAAGTTAGCTTCTTCTTTTGTTAATTCCATGAAACGTTTTGTATCGCCGATAACTTCCGGATCACTTAATAACTCTGAAAGTTCATCATAACGAATAATAAAACTATCTAATTGATCGAACATACTTTTCTCCTTTATCTTCTCTTATAAGCGTTCTTCACCAGGATGATTATAATGATAACGACAAACTGGATAATAGGCATCATTGCCTCCAATTTGAATTTGTTCTCCCGTATACACTGGAACACCATCCACTACACGCATATTCATACTTGCTTTTTTATGACAATACCAACAAATCGTTTTAATCTCTTCGATTTTATCCGCATAGAGTAATAAGTATTTAGAGCCTTCAAATAACTCGTTTTGGAAATCATTCTTTAAGCCAAATGCCATTACTGGAATATTTAATTCGTCAACAATTCGAGCGAGTTCGAGAATGTGTTGTTTTGATAAGAATTGAGATTCATCAATCAAAATACAATAAGGTTTCACCGCTTGACCTTCGACAATTTCGTAAATAGGTGTATCGTCAAAAATCGGAATGGCTTCACGTCTTACTCCGATACGACTTGATACATATCCTACTTGGTCACGGTCGTCAATTGCACTCGTAAATAATAAAACCGGTTTATCTTGTTCTTCATAATTATGTGCAACCTTTAAAATTTCGATTGATTTTCCGCTATTCATTGCACCATATTTAAAAAACAATTGTGCCACATTTATCCCTCCAATTGCTAAACTATACCTTTAATATCTTACGATAAATGGGTCCCTTTGTGCAAAGAAAAACCGTTATTTCAGGCGATTTTCCACAAACAATTTTAATAAAATTTTAAAAACGTTTTTATAATCCACTTTTCATGAAAATATGCTACAATAATGAAGTATATTAACGGAAAGGATCGTCTAAATTGAATCTTAGAACACAAGTTGCCTTAGGAGCCGGTCGATTTACTCGCTGGGCTCTGAAGACTTTTACAAAAGGCGGTAGTAGCCTGCCAGGGAAAGTAGCTCATGCTATCGATCCAAATATTTTAAAATCACTCGCTGAAAATTACGATGTCATTATCGTCAGCGGAACAAACGGGAAAACTTTAACAACTTCACTGATTGTTCAATTGTTAAAACAAAAATATCCAAATATTTTAACAAACCCTACTGGAGCTAATTTAACTCAAGGGATTGTTTCAACGTTTTTAAACCACTCACCAAAGACTGGGGAGAAGAATATCGCAGTTCTTGAAGTGGATGAAGCGACAATTCGCCACATCACTCCATATATCGAACCAAAACTATTTGTGTTCACGAATATTTTCCGCGACCAAATGGATCGTTTTGGAGAAATTTATACAACCTATCAATTAATGCTAGATGGTGCAGCTTTTGCACCAAGTGCAACTATTTTAGCAAATGGGGACGCTCCTATTTTTAATAGTGTGGACACTCCAAATCCTCGTGAGTATTTCGGATTTAACAATTCTGAAGATAGCGAAATGATGGCGCACTACAATACTGATGGTGTTCTTTGCCCTCATTGTCAATCAATCTTGCACTATAAGAGCATTACTTATAGTAACCTTGGAAAATACTATTGTCCAAAATGTGATTTCAAACGTCCTGAATTGAATTATGCAGTTACGGCATTAAATGATCTTTCTCTAAAGGGATCTTCATTTGATATTGACGGTACAACATTCTCAATTCCAATCGCTGG
>JABZYY010000140.1 GCA_015264885.1 Streptococcus sp.
AATGGATTAAAAGTACAGTATTAATGGCGTTTCTATGCGTTTTATCTGCTTGTGGAAATGGCCTATCGACTCAGGCGGTTCAAGACCAAATCGCAAGTTCAGAAGAGTCGGTTTCCAATTATCATATTACTGTGAAGCAATCGGACTATAAGGAAGGGTCGAAAACACCTGGTGCACAAACGGTGGCGAGTGCTAGCGCGTGGAAAGATGGCACAGGATACGGCTCGAAAATCGATAAAAATGCTGGTAAGGTCACGAACCAACTCGAAGTGATTGCGGATGCCAATATTGGATTTATTCGCTACTATCAAGACAAGTGGGAACAAACCATTACGGCAGCCTCAAGTCTTCAAAATACGGTTGTTTTTCCGTATGCAAAGGTGATTCAATTAACGAAGGAAATTCATCAAGAAGTACCTTGGAAGAAGACGTTCTCTGGGTACGAGAAGACCTATACAGGAAACGATGAAGCGGTTCGTAAGGCATTGACGTCGGTTCTTGGAATTGCGACGACAGATACGTCTAAAGTCGAGTTGAAAATCAAGACAGATGGCGCTGGAAATCTGATTACAAATGTTGAAATCAAGGTAACGGATGAAGGCGAACAAACGCGTAAAGAATATTCGATTGCGTACTTACAATTTAATGAACAACAAAAGAAAGCTTTGCCGCAATAAGGGCGAAGCTTTTTTCGTAAAATAAACCGCTATGACTACAAAAAAAGGCGCTTTTTTGTTACAATAGAAAAGAACAAAATATTGCGAGAAATGAAGAACATTTTGTAGACATGCGAGAGGGAGAATGCTTGCATTCTCCCTTTTTTATAACAAGAAAACATGGAGGAAGAATATGGGACGTGTGATATCCGTTGCCAACCAAAAAGGTGGAGTTGGGAAGACAACTTCGACAGTGAGTTTGGCTGCAGCACTTGCCGTTCATGGCAAAAAAGTATTGATTATTGATAGTGACCCTCAAGGAAATGCGACGAGTGGTCTTGGCGTGCAAAAAGGAGAGCTAGAACAAGATGTATATGATGTTTTAGTGAACCAAGTACCAATGGCTGATGTCATTGTACCGACAACGCGCGAAAACTTGATGATTGCTCCTTCTACGATTCAGTTAGCAGGTGCCGAAATCGAGTTAACGAGCCAACCACGTCGTGAACAACGCTTGAAGGAAGCCGTGAAGAAGATTAAAGATGACTACGATTATATCTTTATCGACTGCCCACCTTCACTAGGGCATTTGACAATGAATGCTTTTACGGCCAGCGACACAGTTCTAATCCCTGTGCAATGTGAATACTACGCACTTGAAGGGTTGTCACAACTCATGAACACGATCACGATGGTTCGCAAGCACTTCAATCCGCAGTTGAAGATTGAGGGCGTTCTTTTAACGATGTACGATGCGCGTACGAACTTAGGGAACGAAGTGAAAGACGATGTGATTAAGTATTTCCGTGAAAAAGTATATAAAACAATTATTCCTCGAAACGTACGTCTATCTGAGGCGCCAAGTTACGGACAAGCGATTGTCGACTACGATCCACGCTCTCGTGGTGCTGAAGTGTACATGGAGTTAGCAAAGGAAGTGTTGGCACATGAGTAAAAATCAAAAAGGAAAAGGTCTTGGACGTGGAATCGATGCGTTATTCATGAACGACTTGGATACAATCGATGTTCTTGAGCAAGTTCAAGATTCAGAACAAATCCAACAAATTGCTGTTTCAGAAATTCGTCCAAACCCATATCAACCTCGTAAAGAGTTCGATGAAGAGGGCTTGGCAGAATTAGCAGAATCAATTCGTCAAAATGGAGTCTTCCAACCAATTATCGTTCGTAAGTCGAAAATTAAAGGCTACGAGCTTGTGGCTGGGGAACGTCGTCTGCGTGCGTCTAAATTAGCCGAGAAAGAAACGATTCCGGCAATTGTACGTGACTACTCTGAAGAAACAATGATTCAAATCGCGGTTGTAGAAAACTTACAGCGCGAAAACTTGAAACCATTAGATGAAGCCATGGCATATCGCACATTGATGGATTCATTGAAATTGAAACAAGAAGAAGTCGCAAATCGTGTTGGTAAGAGCCGTTCATATGTGGCAAACTTCTTACGTTTATTAACGTTACCGCAAGCTGTACAAGAACTCGTTCAAAGCGGGGAATTATCAGCAGGGCATGCGCGTACTTTGCTTGGATTAAAAGACCAAACGAGAATCGTACCGGTCGCTAAAAAAGCGGTGAAGGAAGCCTTAACGGTTCGTGCTTTGGAAC
>JABZYY010000141.1 GCA_015264885.1 Streptococcus sp.
GTCCTTCTTTTGAAGATTCTAATAACTCGATGTCATTTTCCCCAGCAAGTAATCCAACATAATATACTTGCGGAATACCAGGTGCAAAGCATTGCAGAACACGTGATAATAAGTAACTTGCATCATCATTTCCTAAGGCACTGTAGTATGTGCTGTTGATTTGATAGATGTCTAAGTTATTGTATTTTTCGCTTGAGTAGATACGTTTTACGTTGGCACCTACTTCATATAATTTATTTGAAGTGTAATCTAACTCTTCATCAGTTAATAAGTCTCTAGCATCTACGACACCGATTCCGTCATGCGTATCGAGTGTTGTAAATTGCTTCATTGGACTCATTTGTAACCAGTTTGCTAAACGATTTGATTTACCTGAGTATAGTGAATATAAGACTACCATTGGTAATGCAAAGTCATATACGAAGTAATCATGATCAGCAATCTTCATTTGAATTGAATAGTGCTCATGGATTTCAGGAAGCAATTCTACTTGGTATTTAGCTGCTTCGTCACGCACTTCATTGAGTAAGTCCCAAATATCTGGTTCTACGAAGAAGTCGTTTGTATCGAGTTTCTTCACAGCATAAGCGAATGCGTCTAAACGAATCAATGAGCAGCCATGACTTGCCATGTCTTTAATCGTTTCACGAATAAACTCTTTCACGATTTCTTTACGAACATCAAGGTCGATTTGCTCTTCCCCGAATGTGTTCCATACTTCTTCAGTCGTTCCATCCGCAAAATGAACCGTTTGGAATGGCGCTTTATCTTTACGTTTATAAATCAAGTCGATATCCGCTTGGTTTGGACGACCTTCTGGGAAAAACTCATGGATACGAATAAACATATCTTTGTAAGGTGAGTTTTCGTGATTTTCTTTAAAATCTTGGAAGAACTTAGACTCACGAGAAATATGGTTAATCATGAAGTCAAACATTAAATAATATTGTTCCCCTAGAGCATCCACATCTTCCCATGTTCCAAGTGATGGATCTACACGAGTGTAGTCGCTTGGAGCGAATCCTCTATCCCCTGTTGATGGGAAAAATGGTAATAAATGGACCCCACCAATGGCGCCTTGGAAATATTTATCCAAAACGCCTTTTAAGTCCTTCATATTACTTCCCATGCTGTCTGAGTAAGTGATCAGCATTGCTTCGTTTTTAATTTGCATGGAATTCACCGTGTCCCTTCATTCAATCGATTTATTTTAATTTCCAAATGTCACGGTTGTAGTCTTCGATTGTACGGTCACTTGAGAAGAAGCCAGCCATTGCGATGTTTGTCACCACTTTAGCATTCCATTCATCTCTGTTTTCGAAATCGCGATACATACGTTCTTTTGTTTCAATGTAATCTTCTAAGTCTAATAATGTCATAAACCAGTCTTTTGTTGTTAATTCGTGGTATAGACGTTCTAGACGTTCTTGGTTTCCAACTTCTAGTAGAGCGTCACTCTTCACGAATTCCACTAATGGACGGATAGCATCTCTCTTCGCAAATTCACTAGCGTTGTAGTCACCTTTTTCATAGTGTGCAATGACTTCATCACTCTTTTCACCGAAGATATAGATGTTGTCGTCACCCACAAGTTCGTGGATTTCCACGTTCGCACCATCTTCAGTACCAAGAGTTAATGCCCCGTTAAGCATGAATTTCATATTTCCTGTTCCGCTGGCTTCTTTTGAAGCAAGAGAAATTTGTTCAGAAATATTACATGCTGGAATTAAGTGTGTTGCCGCTGTTACGTTGTAGTTTTCAACCATTACGACTTGTAAGTATGGGCTAACTTCTGGGTCATTGGCGATTAATTCAGATAATGAAAGAATTAAATGAATCACGTCTTGTGCAATGACATACGCAGGAGCAGCCTTACCACCAAAGATAATTGTAATTGGTCTAGCTGGAATGTTTCCGCTCTTGATATCTAAGTATTTATGAATCACATATAAAGCGTTCATTTGTTGACGTTTGTATTCGTGCATACGTTTGATTTGAATATCAAAAATAGAATTTTCATTCACTGTGATACCTTGTTTTTCTTTAAGGTAAACACTTAAACGTTTCTTATTATCACGTTTAATCTTGTCTAATTTTTCGCGAACAATCGCATCATGACGGTAAGCTTTCAACGCTTCTAATTTAGTCGCATCTTTTCTCCACTCTGTACCGATTGTTTCATCTAATAATTTAGCAAGCTCTGGGTTGGCATGCATTAACCAACGACGGAATGTAATCCCGTTTGTTTTGTTGTTGAATTTCTCAGGAT
>JABZYY010000142.1 GCA_015264885.1 Streptococcus sp.
TAATAAAGCGCCCTGCTAGAGCAAGTACGGTATCACGGTCGATGCGCAACGTTCCAAGACCACTTTGCTGGAGATTGATTCCAATATACATGAGTGACAATGGTGTCACTAAACTTCCTACTATATTAATGGAATTTTGTGCAAACGTTGGAACTGGAATGCCAAGCGCCACAACTGCTAAAGCCACTAGAAACGCAATGAGCGGCGGTGAACAGAGGCTCTTCCACTCGATTCCTTTATTTTTGGTTCCATCAGGACGGTCAATCGCTACGACATAAGTTCCCACGGTGAAAATCGACAATGTATTAATCACGTAGTAAACCAAAAAGTACGGCATCGCTTCTTCTCCAAAAAGAGAGAGGTTGAGCGGCAATCCCATAAAGACAGTGTTCGCATTCACGAATGTATTGAGCATAATCCCACGTCGCCCGACTGGAACTTTGAACAAAACTACAGCGCCCCATGCCACGATGTAGCCTAGAATCACCGTAATCAACGGATATAGACTCGCTCCAAAGAAGCTCACGAGTTGTTCTTTTGTTATAAATTTTAATACGGAAACAAAGATAGACGCTGGTAAAGCAATTTTCAAAATCAAATCCGCAATGCTCTTACTGAATCCTTCTTGAAACCATCCCTTGGCCTGCAAGAGATAGCCGAGTGCGATGACCGCTAGAATCGTCACCATACTCGATAACGCCTGTATAATCACATGCTTGTCCTCCAAAAATAGTTATTTTTTTACAGATTCTTTCGATCCAATAATGTGAAGGTTAAGTAATCTGTAACAATTGTCTGCAGTCTTTCGTTATATCCACAATCCCCAGAAGCATAGTTAATCACCATTCCTTGTAAAAACAAATAGGTTCCGCGGACGATATTGAATAATTTCTCTTCACTGACTGATTGAGGTAATACTGCTTGAATTAAAGATTTTAGTATGTTGAAACTCTTCATTCTTAACTGATTAATTGGTTTTGTGAATTCGGGTAAATCAACTTCTTCCCCTTCAACAATAAATAGAAGCTGATTAGAACTCGCATATTGAAATCCAAAGCGAATAAAATGATGGCAAACTCCTAATAATCTATCCTCTACACTCTCGTTCGATTGATAGATTTCTAAAGAAGTTTGATATAACTTTTCTAGTGGGGCACTGGCAACTTCAAACAGAATTTCATCCTTATTTTTAAAATAAAGATAAATAGTTGTATGAGAGCATCCTGCACGTTTGGCAATTTCACGAATCCCTACCTCTTGAAAAGACTTTTCTGCAAAAAGACTACTTGCCGCTTCTAAAATTCTATCTCTTGTTAACTGTTCTGAAACCATTCACTTTTCTCCATTTCTTGAAATGCATTCTTCACTTCTCCACCATGAGCAACAGAAAGTATAGCTTGGCTATATTCTTTCAATACTGAATGAGCTGTTTCTAAAGCTTTCGGCATATCTGCTGTATATTCTTTCATTGGTGCGCTCAACACTCCCGCTCTGTTCGTCGTCAGAAGATCTCCTCCAATTAATAGATTATCCTCTGAATGATAATAACAGGTATGTCCCGGCGAGTGCCCTGGTGAATGAATTGCCGTGAGCCCTGCTTTTTCCAACAATGCATTTGATTCGGGAGTTCCCAGTTCAATGAAATCCTGCTTTTTAAAAGTGATAGGCTCTAGCTTTTCTCGACCAGGATATGGTTTTTCTCCTGAGACAAAAGGGATTTCTCTGCTGTCGATAACAATAGGAAGATTTGGTAATAGTGTTTTTAATCTTGGAATTCCCCCAATATGGTCAGAATGCCCATGCGTTAAAATTACTCCAGAAACTCTTTCTTTATCATAAAAATTACGAACAACATACTCTGCCATTCGGGGTAATAATTTAGCTAAACCACTATCAATTAAGAAGTATTGGTTATCCTTTTCAACAACCCAAATACTAACAATGAATATCCCAATATCAAACTCAAACTTTTCAATATGTGGACTGATTATCTTTCTTTTTGAAATTAAACGATAAATGAATTGATTCATTTTAACACCTCAACTGTCGATACTAACCACTGGTTACCGCTTAGTATAAACCCTTTTTCCATTCAATTCAAGAAATAAAAAAAGCCTACCAAATCAATGGTAAGCTTAGTGATTATGCTTTTTTACGGAAGGCACTCACGATAAATGAAATAAATAAAATGACAAGGAACACACATGTAATCGCGGCTCCCGGAGGTGCTTCGTAAAT
>JABZYY010000143.1 GCA_015264885.1 Streptococcus sp.
CATGGGATATCGTACAAGAAAAGAATTTAGAAAAATAAAGAGTGGGGGAACCCGCTCTTTTTCTTCATGAAACAGAGGGATACAAATGACACTTGTTGTGAAAAAGATGTTAGCCAATACGCTCAAAGAACTAATGAATGAAAAGCCGTTAACGAAGATTACTGTACAGGATTTAACGAAGAAATGCGGGATTAGTCGTCAAACGTTTTATAATCATTTCCATGATATTTATGAATTGGTCGAATGGATTTATTTAAATGAAGCGCATATCACGCTTGGTGAGAATATTTCTTATGAGAATTGGCAAGATGCCCTGGAGGCACTATTCCAATATATGGATGACAATCGCAACTTTGTCCTTAACACGTATCGTTCTGTCTTCAAAGAAAACGTCGAGAGACTCTTGCAACGGGAAGTGGAACGTTTCTTGACAGATTTGATTTTCAATGAAATCAATGTTAGTGGGGAAGAAGCAGAGCAGGTACAATTCTCGATTGAGTTTTATACGTATGCGCTTGTTGGTGTAGTACTTGATTGGATTAGTCGTCAAATGCCTGGTACGGCTAAAGAACTCGTTGAAAAAATCGAACAAGTCATGATTGGAACGATTGTGGCACGAATTTCCCAGTAATAAACTTTACAATTCCATCCCAGTGTCCAAACTTTGGACATTGGGATTTTTTGTCTATGGAACTTTTGGTGAAACGGTAGTAGAATAATGCATGTAAAGAACAAATCCTGATTTTCAGGAAATAGGAGGAATTACTATGTATCATTCAAATGGAAATTACGAAGCATTTGCTCGTCCTAAAAAACCACAAGGCGTTGACCAAAAATCAGCTTATTTAGTTGGTTCAGGACTTGCATCCTTATCAGCAGCAGCTTTCTTAGTAAGAGACGGTCAAATGAAAGGAGAAAACATTCATATTTTAGAAGAACTTCCACTTGCAGGAGGAAGCTTAGACGGAATCTTAAATCCAACACGTGGATTCATTATTCGTGGGGGACGTGAAATGGAAAACCACTTCGAGTGTTTGTGGGATTTATTCAGATCGATTCCTTCACTAGAAGTCGAAGATGCCTCTGTGTTAGATGAGTTCTACTGGCTTAATAAAGAAGACCCTAACTTCTCTAAATGCCGTGTGATTGAAAATAAAGGGCAACAAATCCCAGATGATGGCCAATTCACTTTAAGCGATAAATCAAGCGAAGAAATGGTGAAATTATATATGACCTCTGAATCTGAATTGCAAGGGTTAAAAATTACCGATGTATTCAGTGAAGAGTTCTTCGAATCAAACTTCTGGACTTATTGGGCTAGTATGTTTGCTTTTGAAAAATGGCATTCAGCGATTGAAATGCGCCGTTACATTTTACGTTTCATTCATCATATCGATGGTCTACCTGACTTATCTGCATTGAAATTTACTAAATACAACCAATATGAATCACTCGTTTTACCACTTGTGAACTACTTGAAAAAACATAATGTTCAATTTGAATACGATACAGTCGTTAAAAATGTGATCGTTGAACATGTTGGAAGTGACATGGTTGCTAAAGAATTAATTTTAGAAGTTAATGGGGTCCAAGAAACACGCAATTTAACAGAAAACGACTTAGTATTTGTGACAAACGGAAGTATTACTGCTGCAACAACATACGGGGATAACAATACTCCAGCTCCAATTTCAAAAGAATTAGGTGGATCATGGAGCCTATGGAAAAACTTAGCCAAACAAGATGAACGCTTCGGACATCCAGAAGTATTCTGTGAAAACTTGCCAGATCAAAGTTGGTTCGTTTCAGCTACAACAACTGTAAAAGACAAACGTATCGCTGAATACATTCAAAAAATCTCAAAACGTGATCCTTATGCTGGAAAAGTGGTGACAGGAGGAATCGTAACAGCTCGCGACTCAAACTGGATGATGAGCTACACATTAAACCGTCAACCACACTTTAAAGCGCAAAGTAAAGATGAATTAGTCGTATGGATTTACGGATTATATTCAGGAATCAAAGGAAACTATGTGGAAAAACCAATCGAAGAATGTACAGGAATTGAAATTGCCGAAGAATGGTTATACCACATGGGTGTTCCAGAAGAATTAATTCATGAATTTGCTAGCGAAGGATGCAACACTGTTCCTTG
>JABZYY010000144.1:0-1818 GCA_015264885.1 Streptococcus sp.
TTCCTGATATGTCAGCTTACACATTAGGACACTTAATCTACTTCTTCGAAATCGCAGTTGGACTTTCTGGTTACTTAAATGGCGTGAACCCATTTGACCAACCAGGGGTAGAAGCATACAAGAAAAACATGTTTGCTTTACTTGGAAAACCAGGATTCGAAGACTTAGCAAAAGAATTAAACGAACGTCTATAATCAACATGCCGCATTCTCAATACGAGGGTGCGGTATTTTTGTGTGAATATGTGCTCGAATCGGGAAAAGAACTTGCGACAAAGGGCGTTTTGAACTAACATAGGTTTTACAAGAAGTGTTGGAGGAAAAAGATGAGAGTCATTGGATTAACAGGCGGTATCGCTAGTGGAAAGACTACTGTTTCGAATTTATTTAAAATCTCTGGAGTGCCGGTTATTGATGCCGACCTTGTAGCTAGACAAGTCGTCGAAAGAGGAACTGCCGGATTAACGGCGCTCGTGAACCGTTTCGGTGAATCTATTTTAAATACAGATGGAACGTTAAATCGAACGGAACTTGGACAAAGAATGTTCAGCGATGATGCGATTCGTAAGGAAGTAAATGACATTCTTCAACCGCTTATCCGTCAAGAGATTACCTCTAGGATGAAGGCCTACAAAGATCAAGGAAAACCGCTTATCGTCTTAGACCTTCCACTCTTATTTGAAATGAACTATGAGAGCTTATGTGATGACATTATTGTGGTGGCTGTTTCTGTTGAAACGCAAATTACTCGCATGGAAAAACGAAACGGCTATACTAGACAAGAAGCGTTAGACCGAATCCAATCACAGATGCCTTTAGAAGAAAAAGTAAAGAGAGCGACCATCGTGTGGTCCAATGAAGGAACCTTTCAAGAGTTAGAACAAAAAGTCCATCAGTGGCTACTCGAAAATTTCCTATAAAAATGATATAATAAATCGAATAGGCACAAAAAAGGAGAGGTGTTTGCAATGCAATGTCCAAAATGTAAAAACAATGGTTCTCGCGTAGTTGATAGTCGTCCAGCCGATGATGGTCGTTCTATTCGTAGAAGAAGAGAATGCGAAGAATGTGGCTACCGTTTTACAACATTCGAGCGCTTAGAAAAGGCGCCATTGCTTGTCATTAAACGTAATGGGAATCGCGAAGAATTTAGCCGTGAAAAATTATTAAACGGATTAGTTCGTTCAGCAGAAAAACGTCCAGTATCACTCGGACAACTAGAAAATATCGTGAATGAGATCGAACGTTCCATCAACCAAGAGGGAGAAAATGAAGTGTCAAGCACTCTTATTGGGGAAATGGTGATGGATCACTTAGCCAAAATTGATGATATCGCGTATATCCGTTTTGCGAGTGTGTATCGTCAATTTACAGACCGCAAAATGTTCTTAAAAGAATTAGAAAGAATGTCTATGATTATGGACAGCCAAGAAAAATAGGAAGGAATTACAAGAATGCACTCAAAAGAGTTTCCGTGGGCACAGTATAAGCCTAAAGACGGTATCCTCGTGGTACAACCCGTGTGGATTACCGAAAGAGAAATCCAATTTTTAATGCAATTATACGCTCCGTTCATTGGGAAAGAAGCGACTCTTTTGTATGCGACTTTGTACGGTGAGTTATCTCCATCAGAGTATGAAAGTGAAGTCTTCTCCATTTCTGAATTATTGTCGATGACGAATTTAGGGATGCCGGACTTTTACTTAGCAAAGACTCGCTTGGAAGGGATTGGACTCTTGAAAACGTATCGTAAGGAGCCAACTGCTTCACGTCCTCAAACGTACACGATGGAATTACAAGCGCCAACGTCTCCGCGTCT
>JABZYY010000144.1:1828-2141 GCA_015264885.1 Streptococcus sp.
TTTTGAAAAATTAAAACAACGATTCTTAGTGTCAAAACCAGGCGATTTAGGAGAAAACGAAAGTGCGCAATTTGAAGAAGCGTACCGACTTCCTTATAACATGGAGACTTATACAAGAAACCACGCGCAAGAAAACCGCATGGTACTCGATAGCAAGCAGCAAGCTGCATTCGAATTTACGTCGGATGTGGATTGGGATTTAATCGAAGGACTATTAAAAACAGAATTCGTTGATTTGAATTCCATTACGAAAGACGTTCGCAAAATCGTTGATACCCTATACCGCGCGTATGGTTTTACAGAGCAAGAAATC
>JABZYY010000145.1 GCA_015264885.1 Streptococcus sp.
GGTAAAACGTTCTTTCAAGCACTGTCTCCTCTCTTTTAGTAAGCATAGTGTAGCATAACCCTAACCACTAGTAAATTTATTTTAATCGATTTTTAATCAATAAAAACGCCTCTTTTGAAATCCTGCAATTCCAAAAGAAGCGTAGTTATTTGATTGAATTATTTTTCATTTCTCAACTTCGTAATGAAGTGTTCGATACGATCTAACGCTGTCTTCAAGTCCTCGATTGAGTATGCGTAAGAGATACGTAGGAACCCTTCACCAGAGTCTCCAAAGGCTGTTCCTGGAACAACGGCTAAGCGTTCTTCTTCTACTAAACGCATTGCAAATTCTTCAGAAGTTAATCCGAATTGCGAGATGTTTGGGAAGATGTAGAAAGCTCCAAATGGTTCAAAGCAAGGAATGCCTAAGTCTTTGAAACGTTTTACCAAGTAACGGCGACGTTGGTTGTAGCTATCGCGCATTTCTACAATATCTTCTTCCGAATTACGTAGCGCATCCACACCCGCATATTGGCTAAGTGTTGGAGCTGACATAATCGCGAATTGGTGAATTTTATACATTTGTTCCATGATTACTGCTGGAGCTAAGGCATACCCAAGTCTCCATCCCGTCATCGCGAATGCTTTTGAGAAACCTCCGATTAAAATTGTACGGTCACGCATGCCATCGATTTCGATAACTGATACGTGAGGTTTTCCTGTGTATGTTAATTCTCCATATAATTCGTCAGAAACAACGATAATATCGTGGCGTTTTAACACGTCACAAACCGCTTCTAAGTCTTCACGTCCCATAACCGCACCAGTTGGGTTATTCGGGAAGTTCATTAGAATCGCTTTTGTCTTCGGTGTAATCACCGCTTCAAGGTCTTCTGGTGTGATACGGAATTGATTTTCTTCTTTTAACGGAAGAATCACAGGAGTTCCATCGGCCATTGTTACGGCTGGAACGTATGATACATAACCTGGGTCACAAATAATCACTTCATCCCCTGGGTTCAAGAGAACACGCATTGAAATATCAACGGCTTCACTTCCCCCAACGGTAATCACACATTCGTGCATTGGGTCGTATTTTACCCCGTGACGGCCTTCAGTAAAGATACATACTTCTTCACGAAGCTCTTTTAACCCTGCATTAGCTGTATAGAATGTACGGCCTTCTTGCAACGCTTTAATCGCTTCTTGACGAATATGCCAAGGCGTATCAAAATCAGGCTCTCCAACCCCTAGGGAAACAATATCCTTGTATTCACTCGCCATATCAAAGAAACGACGAATTCCTGAAGGTTTTAAGTCCTTAATTTTATTATTTAACATATTTTCTAAATTCATGGAGTAACCACCTGACGTTTATCATCTGCTTTACCGACAAACATTGTGCCGTGATCTTTGTATTGTTTTAATACAACATGTGTTTTAGTAGATTGTACTTCTTCAATCACTGAAAGACGTGAAGATACGAAGTTTGCGATTTCACGCATTGGCGCTTTTTTCAATTGCACCATGAAATCATATCCGCCTGACATTAAGTACACTGCTTCCACTTCTGGGAAATGATAGATTTTTTCCGCAATACGGTCGAATCCTTTTCCTTTTTGAGGATTTACTTTTAATTCGATAATCGCTGAAACATTTACGTTATCTGTTTTTTCCCAGTTGATCAATGTATGATAGCCACAAATAATTTGGGCTTCTTCCATCTCTTTAATACGACGTGCTACTTCATCCACATCGATTTCTAATAGAGAGGCAATTTCTTCTGGTGTTAAACGACTATTCTTCTCGATTAATTTTAAGATTTGCTCGTTCACTTCTTTGAACATAGGCTTTCCTCCTTTAGTCGCGTCCGCAACTTTATGTACTTATCTATTGTACCCTTTTTTCACTAGAATTCCTAAGAATTTATTGCGACTTTATGAAATTTATAAACTATGCTACACTAGACGTACTTTAAAAAAAGGAGGAATCTTCGATGGAAAGTAAATTTACTGGCTCATTATTAGAACTCATTGCCGTGAGTATGTTTGCTGGAGTTGTCTCAGCATTCTCATTTGGGCTTCTAGTTCCTTGGGCTATCTGCTATTACTATCGCTATATGGCAGACCATACCAT
>JABZYY010000146.1:0-1746 GCA_015264885.1 Streptococcus sp.
TCTGGATTTTCTGCTAGTTCGAGTTTTAACCCTGATTCATTGTGTTGCTTTTTGATTTTCTGGTCCGAACGATTCGCTACATAGTAATCAGACACCGCCGCTACCATCACAGCAACATCTGTTGTTGGAAATTGTGCTGTAACCACTTCTTCCATTTCACGTGCGGATTCCACATACGTTACATTCACACCAAACGGAACTTTCAATTGTTTGGTTGTTGACACTAATTGAACTTCAGCTCCTAAGATGGATGCAGCCTTTGCAAGTGCATATCCCATCTTTCCAGAAGAGTCATTGGAGATATAGCGCACCGGATCGATACGTTCTTTCGTTCCTCCAGCCGTAATTAAAACAGATTTCCCTTTTAACGGAGAGCCGTATAACCGTCTATTCTCAAAGAAAGTCACTTGCTCGAAAATTTCTTCTGGTTCAGGCAAGCGGCCTTTTCCATTATACCCTTCTGCTAAAAATCCAGTCGTTGGTTCGATAATGACTTTTCCGTCCGCTTTAAGTTGTGCTACATTACGAACCGTTGCAGGATTTTCCCACATATGTTCATTCATCGCAGGAGCTACATAAATCGGAGCTGTTGTCGCCAACAATGTACTTGTCACGAAATTATCGGCGATTCCATTGGCCAATTTCGCAATCGTATTAGCTGTTGCTGGAACGACAACTGCCACATCGGTTTTATCGGCTAAATGAATATGTTGAACGCGATCTGCTTCGTCTTCGTCAAACGTATCGGTGTGCACTTTATTTTTCGTTAACACTTGAAACGTTAGTGGTGTAACGAATTCGCACGCACTCTTTGTCATCGCAACTTCCACATTTGCCCCTGCTTTTACAAACAAGCGAACAAGTGTAGCTGCTTTAAACGCGGCGATTCCACCCGTAACAAAGACCGTTACGTTTTTACCTTCCCACATAAACTATCCTCTTTTCTTAGAAATCTTAACTAAAATTGAAGCGATAATTGGAGTCATTACAGTTGCAGCCAACGCTTCCGCAATACCGTTCGTCATAACAACGCCCATTAAGAAGATCGGCAATTCCGCAACTGTTTTCCCTGTTAATTCTGCATATTGATTTCCCATCAGTAAATAAATCGAACTTAATACGAATACCGTATTCATAATACTTCCAAGGAAACCAGCCACTGCCATTCTGAGTTGGTCGGACTCAATGATTTTAGTTGTCTTATGATAAAATAACGCAACAAGTCCCCCCATCACTAAACGTGGAAGTACTGAAATCAATGGATTCGTAAAAATTAACAAGCTAATCGGGCTCCCTGAAGTAAAGGCGCGGAAGAACGAACACATCCCCCACGTAAATCCTAATAAGAAACCAGCTTGTGGCCCTAACACAATCCCACCAACAATAACCGTAATATGAATAATCGTAATATCTAAAATCACTAACGGTAAGTTCCCTAAAAATGGAACAAAACTTTGTAAAATAATTATCGCGATAAACATCGCACTTAATACCATTTGAAAAGTTCTTTGTCTTTTCATATCTTCACCTCGAGTCTTAATGACTGTATTATACTAATCTTTGTCATTTCAATCAACGTAAAAAAACTGAAAAAGCTAGGAAAGAGGAACCTTCCTAGCTAATAAACTTCATTTTCTTAGAATGCATTGTAGATAAATTGTGCTGCATTTGTGAAATCTGTAAATATACAATAAAGTAGAACACTAGTAATAAGCACATAAAATACGAGTGACCATACTAATACAT
>JABZYY010000146.1:1756-2045 GCA_015264885.1 Streptococcus sp.
ACGTTAAATCGACCTGCTTCACGCCAGCTTCCTTAACAATTTCATTGATTTTTGTTGAAAAGGCATTTCGTTGCGAAGCGTCAATTCCAATATAATCATACCACGGTCCGTTAACAGGGAATGTGATCACAAGAACCTCCACCCCTAATTCCTTTGCAATCTGTAAAAACAACTTAAAATCTTCGTACTCTGGAGAATCCGTATACTTGAAAGTGGACGCGGAATCTTTAAACGATTCTAGATTACCTTCAATACGTTTTTTATAATACCAATCGTCAAAATGATACTC
>JABZYY010000147.1 GCA_015264885.1 Streptococcus sp.
AATTATTAGCAGGCGAACAGGTAAATGCATACTACTTAGAATACGATACAGACCGTGCCGGAGACTTCAAGCCTCTTGCAAAAGTTTCTGACGGTAAGAAAGTGGTTCTTGGTCTTTTAACTTCAAAATTTGCAGACTTAGAAGACAAAGATGAAGTTATCGCTCGTATTAAAGAAGCGAGCCAATACGTGCCACTTGAAAACTTATACTTAAGTACACAATGTGGATTTGCTTCAACAGAAGAAGGAAATGTCATTAAAGAAGAAGATCAATGGAAGAAAATTGCATTGATTTCAGAAATCGCACGTGAGGTTTGGGGAGAATAACCTCGCATTATAAAACGAACAAAAAGGCTGTGGGGAGAATAACTTTTGAACCGCAGCCTTCCCCTATTTAGAAAGGAAGTGTCATTATGACAGCATTTCAACAACAATTAGAACAAGCTTTTAAAACATTAAAACAAGCAAAATGGGTGAACTTAAGCCATCAAATCGATGCGAATAGCCCTCACTTCCCTGCACTACCAGCATTGGAACAAAAAGATTTATTTACATTAAAGGATGGATTCCACGTACAACAATTATCAGTGGTGACACAATACGGTACACATATTGACCCACCTTGCCACTTCTATGAAGGCGGACGCTTCCTTGATGAAATCGAGTTAAAAGATTTATTATTACCACTTTACGTCATCGACCGTTCAAAAGAAGTTGCCGAAAACCCTAACTTCGAATTAACAAAAGCAGACGTTTTAGCGTTTGAAGAAGAATACGGAAAAATCGAACCAGGTGCCTTTGTAGCCTTCCGTAGCGACTGGTCACACCGCTGGCCAGACCAAGACGCGGTTCGTAATTTAGACGAAAACGACGTGCAACATACACCAGGTTGGGCAAAAGATGCGCTTGAATTCTTAATTCACGAACGTCATGTGAAAGCTGTAGGTCACGAAACATTAGATACAGACTCAGGCATTCACGCTGCCGCACATGGTTTAACAAACGAATACTACTTATTAAGCCAAGACATCTTCCAAGTGGAAGTATTAGCGAACCTTGACCAAGTTCCAGCAGTGGGTGCTGTGATTTCAATCTCATACCCTAACTGGAACCATACTCCAGGGTCACCTGTTCGCGCTATTGCGTATTTACCAGAAGCTGAATAAACGAAAAGAGGAAAACATATGTCAAATCACGAAAACTGTAGCTGTTGTCAAAAAGCACCATTTAGACTCGATCACGTAGGAAGTTTCTTACGTCCAGAACGTCTAAAAGAAGCCCGTGCGAAATTTAATGATGGAGAAATCACTGCCGAAGAACTTGAACGCGTTGAAAACGAAGAAATCATCGCTTTAATCGAGAAAGAAAAAGAACTCGGCCTCAAGTCTGTTACTGACGGTGAATTCCGTCGTGCATTCTGGCACTTAGATTTCTTAGAAAACTTAGATGGGGTTGAACTTGTCGAAGTAGACCACTTCTCTGTTCAATTCAAAGATAAAGATGTGAAGCCAAAAACATTACGTATCGTTGGTAAAGTGGATTTTTCAGAGAACCATCCATTCGTAAAACACTTCAAATTCTTAAAAGAGCATGCTGGCGATACACCGGTGAAACTAACAATCCCTTCACCAAGTATGTTGCATTTGATTACGCAAGTTCGTGAGAAAAACTATGTGCCTATTGAACGCTATAAAGACAATGAAGCCCTCTTCTATGATGATGTGGTTGCTGCATACCGTAAGGCGCTACAATGCTTCTACGACTTAGGATGCCGCAATATTCAATTAGATGACACTAGCTGGGGAGAGTTCTGTGCGTTAGACAAACGTGAAGCGTACGAAGCACGTGGATTTGACCTCGAAAAAATTGCTCGTGACTACGTAGATGTACTAAACCGTGTCATTGAATGGAAACCAGAAGATCTAGTGGTGAACATGCATATTTGCCGTGGAAACTTCCGCTCAACATGGTTCTCTAGCGGTGGTTATGAACCAGTGGCGAAGACGCTATTTGGTCATTGCCGTG
>JABZYY010000148.1 GCA_015264885.1 Streptococcus sp.
GTATTATCATGGTGAGCGGACCTGTTCACGACGATATGGCGAATGCGATCATCGCGCAATTACTATTCTTAGATGCACAAGATCCTGAGAAAGATATTTACATGTATATTAACTCTCCAGGAGGAAGCGTAACAGCTGGTTTAGCCATCTACGATACAATGAACTTCATTAAAGCAGACGTTCAAACAATCGCAATGGGGCTAGCAGCGTCAATGGGTTCATTCCTATTAACAGCTGGTGCAAAAGGCAAACGTTTCGCATTACCAAACGCTGAAATCTTAATCCACCAACCTTTAGGCGGAGCACAAGGGCAAGCGACAGAAATCGAAATTGCAGCACGTCAAATCTTGAAAACACGTGAACGTTTAAATAAAATCTTAGCAAAACAAACAGGCCAAAAATTATCACGTATCGAAAAAGATACAGACCGTGATAACTACATGACAGCACAAGAAGCGTTAGAATACGGCTTAATCGATGCGATCATGGAAAGCTCAAAAGAAATGAAATAACAGTGTGAAAACTGAAGAATATCTTCTGAAACAAATCGTTTTGGAGGTATTCTTTTTTTATTGTTTTGATTTCTGAAGATTTAACATTTAAAATATTATTTTTATGTGAAATATTTCGTTTGTTGTTTATTAAAGTTTGTGAAAGCGTTATAATAGGGAATGTAATAAGAAAAAAATAAATGTTGAAAGGTGAGAAAAAATGAAAAGAAATTGGAAAGTTCTTTTACTAAGTGTTTTATCGATTCTACTTTTATTCGGCTGCGCTACAGCGAAGAAGAGTGGAAAATTTGAAGGAGTGGGAACCGGTAAGCATGGCGAAATTAAAGTAGCCGTAACGATTACAGATGCGAAGATTACAAACATCGAAGTCGTAGAACAAGGTGAAAATAAAGGGTTGTCCGATTCAGTTTACGATGAATTGAAAGAGGCTATTATTGCACAAAACTCAGCAGATGTCGATATCGTTTCTGGGGCAAGTGCAACGAGTGAAGGTTATCTAGAAGCCGTAAAAGATGCGATTAAGAAATCAGGTATCACGCTTATCGCTGCGAAACAAACGACAACGAATAAAAACGAGCTGCCTGCAGAACAAACCTTTGATGTCGTTATCGTTGGTTCCGGTGGTGCCGGACTTAGTGCCGCGATTGAAGCTGCAGAAGCAGGTAAATCAGTCGCAATCGTTGAAAAAATGCCAACAGTCGGCGGGAACACTCTTATTTCTGGTGGGGAAATGAATGCACCTGGAAACTGGGTACAAAAGAATCTTGGAATTACTGGCGACTCTGTAGAAGCGTACTATAATGATACGATGAAGGGCGGAGACAATATCGGAGACCCTAAACTCGTTCATTTAATGGCTGAAAAAGCATTGGAATCAGCAGAATGGTTACGAGATGACGTACACGTTGAATTCCTATCAGACCAATTATTCCAATTCGGTGGGCACTCATTTAAACGTGCATTGATTCCTAAGGGCCATACTGGTGCGGAATTAGTGTCTAAATTAAAAGCAAAAGCAGAAGAACTTGGCGTTAAAATCTTCTTGAATGTGAAAGCAGAAGAATTAATCCAAGATGCAAACGGTCGTGTGACAGGTGTGAAAGCAACTGACAAGGCTAAAAAAGAAGTAAAATTCCTTGCGAACAATGGGGTTGTATTAACAACTGGTGGTTTCGGTTCAAATGTAGAAATGCGTAAACAATACAACAAAGAATATGACGAACGCTATAAATCAACAGATACTGTCGGTACAACAGGGGATGGTATTGTAATGGCTCAAAAAGTTGGAGCGCAATTACAAAATATGGAATACATCCAAACATACCCAATCGCAAATCCGAAGACTGGTATGATTTCGCTATTAGCCGATACTCGTTTTGATGGAGCGATTCTAGTCAACCAAGAAGGAAAACGTTTTGTGGAAGAACTAGAC
>JABZYY010000149.1 GCA_015264885.1 Streptococcus sp.
ACATAAAGCAGCACTCTTAGGTCACGAAAATGGATTACCATTCTACGACTTATTTGCACCAATTGGAGAAAGCTCACGTCGTTTCACCATCGAAGAGTCTAAAGAATTCTTATTAGAAAACTTCAAAGGCTTCTCAGAAGATTTAGCGCAAATGACAAAAGAAGCTTACGAAAACAACTACATCGACTTCTTACCACGTAAAGGAAAAGTGGGGGGCGCGTTCTGTAGCAACCTACCATTCATCAAACAATCACGTATCTTAACAAACTTCTCTGGTTCATTAAGCGACGTTGTAACGATTGCGCACGAATTAGGACATGCGTACCACGGTTTACATATCGAAAACCACCGTGTATTAAACCAAGAGTACTCAATGCCTGTTGCTGAAACTGCGTCAACATTCAACGAAAACATCGTGATGAACACAGTGATTAGCGAAGCGAGCGATGCTGAAAAAGTAGCCTTACTTGAATCACAATTACAAGATACAACACAAATCATCGTGGACATCTACTCACGTTACTTATTCGAATCAGCAGTATTTGAAAACCGTGAAAAGAGCTTCATGTTCTCGAAAGATTTAGAACAATTAATGTTGGATGCGCAAAAAGAAGCATACGGCGACGGATTAGATCCAGACGCAATGCATCCATATATGTGGGCTTGCAAACCGCACTACTACAGCAGCGGTTTAAGCTTCTACAACTTCCCATACGCATTCGGAGGATTGTTCTCTAAAGGGTTATATGCGATCTATCAAGAGCAACCTGAAGGATTCGTTGAGAAATATCAAGAGTTATTGCGTGCGACAACAGTGACTTCTGCAGAAGATACTGCGAAGGTGTTGGGCGTGGATGTGACGGACAGCGCATTTTGGAAGAAAGCACTCGCGCAAGTTGCCGATAACATCGAGCAGTTCATTGCTTTAACTCCGGTAAAAGCATAAAAACATCTTGCGATGTTTAGTCCAATCCGTTGGAATAAAACAAAATCATTAATAGTGCTATAAAGTACTTCGAGCCCTTTCGGATATCTTTATAGCAATCATTATAGCTGTAACGGGCTGAGTCTTACGTCTCAGCTCCTATCGAGCCTCAAAGTGACTCTAGGAAATAAATTTCCAGAGTCACTAATTCGCATCGATTACACTCGCTATGATGATTGCTATAGAATCCGAAGGGCTCTTTCGTACTTTTATGGGGTATCTTTGTTTTATTCCTGCGAGTTTGTAGTGTTTCGCAAGATATTTTTATGCTTTCCTTTTTTGATAAACTGCTACGATGTAATCGCCAATGCTTAGGAAGGGAACGGCAGGGGTGTGGTGCTTCATTATTGGAGTGAGTTTAGCGATTCTTTTGGGTTTTAATTAAATAGATGTTGCCGTGTTGTCGGCAATGCTTAGGAAGGGGACGGCAGGAGTGTGGAGCTTCGTGAAGAAAAAGGAGCATAGTGATGGTATGTTTATTAAAAATAGAAATTTAGTCTTTTATTTTTTAAAAGAAGTAGTATAATAAAGATGAATGAAAGCGGTTAATTTATTATTTTGCATTTGATACGAAGGATGTGAATATGATGCCTAAGAAATGACTTTTATATGCTTTGATGATATATGCTTATATTGCTAATAGTTTAATATTGGGGAATTTTAGTTTCACAGATTTGACCAAAATTTTCATAGAGTGGTCAATTGTATTTGGTATGTGGTGGGGTGCAGAATATTTTTATAATAAGAAAAAAAGTAGTGATGAGTGTAGTTAGTGGGGTGTTTGAATAAAGGAAAGGTGAGAGTAATGAGATACCTATTTTATCTAATTTGGATTCCTTTGCTTTGTTT
>JABZYY010000014.1 GCA_015264885.1 Streptococcus sp.
AAAGTAGCAGTAATGGGAATTAGGATCAAAGGTGAATTAACAGGAGTTAGGAATTTATTCCTTACTCCTGTTTTGAACTTTGAAGGCGAGAGACTCCAGGCTCGAGCCGGTCCCTTTTATCCTCCTCCATCTTCCTTCCCTTTTCCTTTGCATAACACAATATTTAAAAGCACTGTGATTACGTAGAAGATTTGTCGAGTTCTTATAGTAGCAGTAATGGGAAAAGGATCAAAGGTGAATTAACAGGAGTTAGGAATTTATTCCTTACTCCTGTTTTGAACTTTGAAGGCGAGAGACCTTGGCTCGAGCCGGTCCCTCATTACAGCTACTATAAAACGAACCCACAAGTCGACTTCGTAATCACAAACCTTTGGTTTGCATATTTTTATTTTTAAATATTGTGTTTATGCACAAAAGAACAGGGGCTTGTTGTTAAACAAGCCCCTGTTCCTAGTTAAGTTTTATTAACGCTTCATCGATTTAGAGTACGGACGATTGTAATCCCATAGCAAGAGAAGTAATCCAGCTAAGCCAACAAGCATTGTTGCAACGCCTTCTTTGCCAATCATCTGATGCCCCAAAATAACTACATATAAGAATACCAACATCAATACGACGCGGATCCAAATTTTCACTTTAGGATTCATGATATCTTCTCCCATCTAATTTCGCTTGGCTCAAGTTCCACAGTTCTTGATACACCTGCTCCATCATAAACGAGTGTTGATTGCAATTCGTTCGTATTATTCACGATTGCATACACTCCTTTTTCAGGATAAGCATGTACTTCCACTAATGGATTGCTTGCATACCATTTTGTTAATTCACTTTCTTTATTCGCTGCGTAGAATAACGCACGCATTAATAATCTTGTATTTTCTGGTGTGTATGGAAGTCCTGCAATGTAAACCCCACGACCTTTTCCGTATGGGTTAGCCGCAAGATGGATTTCCCCGAATTCTTTTCCTTCGGCATTGGCTGGAAGAACGATTCCTTCTTCGACGCCACCTGCGCTTACTTTCGGATTGCTAAATTCAAGTACTTCTGTGGCACTCGTTAAGCCATACACGTTTTTAATATTTTCCCCAAAGTCAATCTTATGAACATCTTCAATATCTTCGATAATAAAGTGTTCTTTCAATTCTTTAGTAAAGTATTTATCTGTTGAAAGGCTATATCCCATTTCTCTTTCAACACCCAAAATATCTCCAAGTTGGAAGAATCTTCCTTGATGATGAACGGCTGTTGGTTCGCCAACTCCGACAAAACCGCCGCCATTATACACGAATTCACGAATACGTGTAATTAATGTTTCATTCTTCCAAACCTCTCCACCGCTAAATGAAGTACCGGCATCCCCCGCGTTGATGATGACATCGACACCTTCTGGAACTCCATCATTAATAATATCGTCAAAGCTGATAAAGCTTACATCCACACTAGCACCACTTAAGGCTTCCATAATTCCAAGGTAAGAATAGATTTGTTTGTATGGAAGTTCATGGGCAACCATGTGTGCTTGCCAAGTTCTTAAACGCCCCCATGCATTTAAGATGGCTACTTTCAAACCAGTATATGGTTTTGTATGTTTTACGATATCGTAGATTTCTCTAAATTCATCTGTTACATGTTCAATGTAGTCGACAAATTTAGGGAATTTGTATGCAAGACTTAAATAACCACCATAACCGATACGGTCTACAGGGTTACGCATGATGGCACGTCTTGCTGATAACCAGTTTTTATTAGCTTCAATCGTAGGATCATTTCCTTCACGGAATACATCTGGGAAGAAGTATGGTAAGAATCTTCCTTCTGTATATTTTACGTGTGGAATATCTGAAATCATACGAAGTGTTGCTCCGCCACCGACAGAACCCACGACTGCATCTAATCCGATTTGTTCGAAGTATGGTCCATATGGTTCTGTACCAATCCAGTTATCTCCTAAGAACATCATAGCTTCTTTACCAGCGTCGTGTACTTCGTCGACTAATTTCTTCGCTTCTCTTGCAACGAATGCTTGAATGAAGTCGATATAGTCTAAGTACGCTTTACTTGGTGTGCGGAATGTTGAGTTATAGTACCCTTCATCCACGATGTCTTCTGCTCTTAAGCGATAGCCTTTTTCCTTAGCAAAAGCTTCAAGTGCAGCGACTGAAACGCTGGCACCATATCCGAACCAGTCCACAAATTTTTCTTTTCCTAAGTTGTTGAAAATTAATGTGAAATGATAGAAGAACGTTGTAAAACGAACTACATCAGTATCCGGATTGTCTTTTAACCATTGTTTTAAATAAGAGTGCATGAATTGATTTGAATGAGGTCCACGTACATCAAATGGAATATCGTGAGGAACATCGCCCCAGTTATTCGTAATATGATTGTACATTTGAGTTGGATCCCAAATCGCATACACTAGAAACGACACTGTATACTCATGGAAAGGACGAGTGCCTTCAATGGTAATCGTGTTGTTTTCTTCATGGACATTCCATTTCTCAACCGGAACTACTTCTCCAGTGGTACGGTCGATGACTTCCCAATATCGTTTTGGATCATGTACATAGTCTGGTTGCACTTGGTCTTCGAAGTACCCTTCCATAAATGGAATCGTTAGCGTATCTTCGGTTGCTAACCAGAATTTTGACATGACGAAGATTTGTTGGCACTCTTCCATATGATCTTTGATGAAATCATTATGGTTACGTGCTACAAAGTAGGTTGTATAGATTTTTGCATCTAATTGTTTGGTTGCTTCATCGAGTTTCGTTCCATCGCTATCACGAATTGCATCTGCACCCCAACGGTCGAGCAATTCTTTAGTCTGTTCAAGAAAATTCGATTCACTTGGTAGGGTTAAACGCCCTTTTGTTTTACCCATTTTCTTTCCTCCTGCGATGACGATTACTCTTTAGAGCCGCCTAGTGTCATCCCTTGTGTTAGTTTATTTTGAACAAGAATGTATAGAATTAATGTTGGTAACATTACTAATACCATCCCTGCGTATAATTGTCCGTATTCAGCTGCCCCACGTTGCGCTTGAATTAAGTTTTTCAACCCTACTGGTAAAGTTTGGTTTTTACCTGGCATTAATGTAAGAGCGATAATGTATTCATTCCAGAATGAGAGGAAGTTGAATAAGATTACTGTGATAATACTTGGTCTTGCCATTGGTGTCATTACGCGGATCATTGTTGTGAAATATCCTGCACCGTCGATAGATGCTGCTTCTTCAAACGTTGTTGGCAATGTCTTGAAGAAGTTTGATAATAAATAAATCGTAAATGGTAATGATGTCGCTGCATACACAACCGCTAAGACGAAAATGTTGTTCAAGAAGAATCCGTTAATGCCGAATCCTTTTAGTCCTTTATCCCAGTCGAGTAACATTAAGAAGATTGGTACAACGATATAGTTTACGTTGATAAATAATCCACCTTTTAGTAAAGAGTTAATGAAACGACTTCCTGGGAATTTATAACGTGCCAAAACATAAGAAGAAGGAATGGCTACAACTACAAGGATTGTTAAAGCAAGTGCTGTAACAATCACTGAGTTCAACATGTAGTCACCCATTTTTGCTTTATTCCAAGCATCCACAAAGTTTTGGATGTAGAATCCTTCTGGCATTGTCCATGGAGATCCGTAGAACTCTCTATTCTCTTTAACAGAAGCTAAGAAGACCCAGCCCACTGGTACAATAATACTAATCGCTAATGTAATCAGCGCTACGTATATAAAAGCTTTATACAGCTTTTCGAATGAACGAGTATTTCCTTTCATGATCTCCCCTCCTAGTATTCAAGAATATCGCGTTTCGTAATATGACTTACGATACCTGATAATCCGAATGAGAATATAAAGATAACTACACCGATTGCCATACCGTATCCGTATGAAGAGTTTGTATAAGCTTGTTTGAACATGTAGCTTAAGAACACTTCAGTTGATCCGTCTGGTCCACCGTCTGTCAAGATTTGTACAAGTAAGAAACTTAAGTTAATCGTACTGATAATGAAGAATGTTAATGTTGTACGAATACTATTCCAAATCAATGGTAATGTAACGTTAAAGAATTTACCGATTTTTCCAGCTCCATCAAGGTCAGCTGCTTCATACAAGCTTGCTGGAATATTCGCCATCCCTGCCATATACATAACCATGTAGTACCCAATCGCTTGCCAAATTAACGCGAATGCGAGTGAGTAAATAACAATACTTTGATCACCAAGCCATAATTTATTCCATGCTTCTGGTAATACAGCATTTAAAAGTCCAGCTTTTGGATCATAAATTGCTGAGAAAATACCTGCAATAACTACGATTGATAAAATATTAGGGATGTAGAAAATAATTCTGAAGAAGTTGTTTCCGCGAATCTTTTCTGTTGAAAGGATTGCCGCGAAAAGAACTGCCAATACTACTGTAAAGAGTGTTACCACTACGATTAGTAAGATTGTGTTCTGAATCGTTCTAAAGAAATTTTCATCTTGCCATAAGATTTTAAAGTTATCTAATCCAACAAATTGTTGATTGTTTGAGAATCCGCCCCATTTGAACATAGACATGCGGAATACTTCAATTGTTGGGTAAATTAGAAACGTAAAGAATAAAATTAGTGCAGGTAATAGACACACGAGAATAAATAAATTTTTCTCTCTTTTTCTACGATTTTTCATCGTTCTGCCCTCTTTCGACCTTTTTTAGATAAAATGAGAGTGGGCGGAAGGAATTTTCATCCTCGAAAATTGCTTCGCATCCCACTCCTATTTAATTCATTCTATTTGAATTATTCAACTGCTGCTTTTAGTTTTTGGCTAACTTCTTCTACAGATTTTTGCCATTCAGCAACTGTTTTTTGACCAGATGCTACAGAGTCGATTTGACCATATAATGTGTCTTTCATGCTTACGCCTTCAACAGGTTTAGTAGCTACGAAGTTACCATTGATTACGCCATCAACTTCATCTACAACTTTGTATAATGATTTCAATTCATCAGGTAACTTAGCTGTTACACCTTTAATTGGTTGAGCTGCGTTGTATTTAGCAAAGATTTCTGCTGCTTTGTCAGAGTATAAGAATGATAAGAATTCTTTAGCTGCTTCTTGGTTCTTAGATTCTTTTGGAACCCAGATGTGTTCGAAGAATGAGTAAACATAACGTTTGCCACCTTTTTCGATTGCTGGTGCAGCTGTCATAGACCATTTGAATCCTTCTGCTCGAGGTGCTTTAGCCATTTCCCCAACTACCCAAGTACCGTTTGGCATGAATAAAGCTTTGTTGTCTAAGATTAATTGTTGGTTCTTAGTGAAGCTTTGTGGGTTTGCGTTTGCTACTGTTGAAGGTTCAACGTTTTGTAAGAATGTTCCTAATGCTTCAAAAGCTTTAGTTGCGCCTTCAGAAGTGAATGCTCCTGTGTCATATTTCATTGCTTTGTTGAATAAATCAACACCACCAGCGTTTGCTAATAATGCTGGGAAGAAGCTATCTAAGTATCCAGATACTGGATAAGTGAATAATGAAATGCCATCTTTCTTAGCTTTTTCAGCTAATTCTTTCATACCAGGCATATCTTTTGGAACTTCCCAACCTTTAGATTTGAATAACGCTTCGTTGTAGAATAATCCTGTTGGAGCGTAGAACATTGGTGCTAAGTAGTGTTTTCCGTCTCCGTAAGGGTCAGTTACTGTTGTTCCTAATACGTTGTTTAATAATTTTTCAGAAACTTTTTTGTCTTCGCCGTAAACTTTCATATCGAATAATCCAGTTAAGTCAGCTAAAGCTTTTTCTTTAATTAATGTTTCTGGTAAAGCTTTTTTACGTCCTAAAGCTAACATTACGATATCTGGGTAATCGCCAGCTTTCATTTGAGGCGTAATTTTATCTTCGATTTCCTTATCTTGAGTCAATTCCACTTTAACGTTTGGATTTGCCTCTTCATAAGCTTTGATGATTGCTGGCCACATTTCTGCGCCGTAACCACTTTCTAAGGCAGCTAATTTAAGAGTAACTTTCTCTTTAGAAGCTCCTTGTTGAGTAGTTGAATCTGTCTTACTAGTGCTGTTGCTATTATTTCCGCAAGCTGCTAAAGATACAGCTGCTAATAATGCTGCGCTTGATAGTAATACTTTCTTTTTCATGTTGTCTCCCCCTAGTTCTATTACTTTTTAAGACACTTTTAGTTTACAACGAAAAAACCGCTTTCACAATAACTATTTTGCTTTTGACTTGTACTATTTTGCTCTCTTTGGAAACGGTATCATCTTTCATTATTTTAATAAAGCGCTAAAAAACCTATCTACAAAAGGATTTCTCGTGTAGATAGGTTTCATTTTGTTTATTTTATTTAATTGGTAAAAATTTCTTCAAAATCACCATTGTTTGATCCATAATGACTCCACTGATGATTAAAGAGACAACCGGACCAATCGTTGGCCATTGTCCCAAAATGGCAGCGGTGATGACACAGCTTGCATCGATGAAAAACTTATTTTTAGGGATGGATGTTTTGAATTTTTCATGTAAGGCTAGCGTTGCGGCAATATACGGCCCAACTCCAAGTTCTGCTAAAGCATACACTGCACACCCCATAGCAATTAAGGCAATCCCTACAACCATGGCCACTACTTTTACGGTTATATCCATTTCGGAAAGAGCTCTAAAATCGAACAGTTCAATAAAGAAGCTTTGTAAGAACATCCCTACAACTGTTCCAAATCCAATATATCTCCAGTTGATACTTAGCGTAATGGCAAGAAATACAAGGGAAACGATAATATTACTTGTTCCCATATCTACACCAAATGTGCGATTTAACCCTTCCCACACAAGAACGACAACGTCCGCTCCTAATGTACTCGAACCTGCCATCTTCGCGCCAAGTCCGATTAAGAAACAGGCGATGACGAGTAACACGAGTCGCAGTCCTAAATAATCTTTTTTCAATCTCATTCTCCTTATTTGGCCCAGTTTTCAGGACTCCACATACGCCCATCCAACTCACCATGTGCTTGTTCAATTCGTTTTGCTTGTTCTAAAAGAAGATTTTTTGCAGCCACAAGCAATGCGCGTTCTTTATACTCTTTTGATTCAATAATCCACGCATCGAGTAGCCTGATTTTCTCAATAATCTCCATATTGACTCTCCTCCCAATGACTTAGATGCATCTCGAGTTCCAGTCTTTCGTCCTGGTTTTCTTTGATCCACTCCGCAATCTGTTCCCAGTGTGCGCCCTCCATCGCTTCTGCACGTTTGATAAACCACTCTTCGGTTTCTTTTAATGTTCCGTGATGTTCTTTTGTCACGTATTGTAAATACTCAACGAGTAACGCTTGTTTTGCCTCTTCCGTCTTATAATCAAACTGATGCACTTCGAAAATTGGTAAATAGGTCCATCCCATCGCATTAGCTAGTGCTTGGAACGGGCGCAAGAGTTCCGAAATCGTGAATTGCTCTTTTCCTCCTGCACGGAAGGCTTCTTCTTTCACCCCAAGTGTCACAACGATTCCGAGTTCCTTAATTTGTTTTGCAAAAAGTGCACTCTTACTCATCACCGTATCGATCCATTCCTTCATGACTGAAGGTGCCTGGTACCAATACATCGGGAATTGAAGAATAAGGCGTTCGGCCTCGGAGTCTACCAACGCTTTTTCTTCTGTGGCTCTTATAAAATGAGGCTTTTTCTCACTCCACACTTCGTCCAAGTGACGAACTGTTACAGTTTCTTCCCCTTTTACGGTTGCGAGGAAAAACTGTTGAACTGACGACGAATGAACCGTTGGATGGCTAATCACCACCATTGTTTTCATATTACGCGTTTCCTTTCTGTGAGAGTACTTCTAAGAGAGCATTTGTATTGTCGACAAAATACTGAATCGCAAACGGTAATGCTGCATCATCCACTAAGAATGCTGGGTGATGCCATTCGCGTGGACAGCCTGTTCCAATAAAGACGAAACATCCTGGAACGTGTTCCATATAATTAGCGAAATCTTCCGCTCCTAAAGTCACTTCCGGTGTTACCACTGTCGCAAATTTCTCCGTCACACTTTTAACCACTTTTGTGACTGCGGCATCATTATGCACGACTGGTGGCGTTAAAATCCATTCGATACTTCCTTTTTGTCCGTAAACATCTGCGGTTTGGACAATCATCTTCTCGAACTGCTCGGTCATTTTACGTTCGACTTCTTTATTAAACGTACGAATCGTTCCTTCAAAAAATACTTTTTCTGGAATCACATTCCATGTATTTCCTGCTTCGATATGCGATACGCTTAATACCACTGGTTCTAGTGGAGACGTATGACGAGCAACGATGGCTTGAGCGTTCGCAATCACTTGGCAAGCCGTCACGATTGGATCGTTCCCATTGTGCGGTGCTGCCGCATGCGTTCCTACCCCTGTAATTTCGGCTTTGAACTGACCGACTGCTGCCATGAGCGGTCCTTCCTTCACACCAATCGTTCCAACTGGAAGTTCTGGTTTATTATGGAAACCAATAATGGCATCGACTCCCTCAAGCACGCCTTCTGCAATTAACGCGCGTGCTCCTTGGTTGCTCTCTTCTGCCGGTTGGAAAATGAAACGAACTTTCCCTTGTAATTTGTCTTCTTGTGCCCTCAACACTTGCACGGCTCCAAGTAAACTTGCTGTATGGAAATCATGTCCACACGCATGCATCGCTCCTTCATTTTTTGAAGCGTAGTCTAATCCTGTTTGTTCCACAATCGGTAAGGCATCGATGTCGGCACGTAAGGCTAATGTTGGTCCATTGTCGTTTCCGATTTCTGCCACGACTCCAGTTTTAGACTTTAAATTCCAGCATGTAAGCCCCATTGCTTCTAGGGCTTCGCGGATATAACGAGTCGTTTCGACTTCCGTTCCAGATACTTCTGGATACATATGTAAATGATGGCGATATGCCGTAGCGCGTTCAATAACTTCTTTTGTAATCATAACTCTCTCCCCAATCTGTTTCCTACACATTGTAACAAACTAGGCGGCTTTATGCACCATGAACTCCCTTGAAAAACAATAAAAATTCTGTTTACCGCACGCATCAAAAAAGACTCCGTTTCGAAAGGAAACAGAGTCTTTAGGATTAGCCTTTTTGAAGAGCCACCATTTCGGCATATTGCCCTTGCAGTTGAAGTAATTCATCATGCGTTCCGCGTTCCACAATTTCGCCTTTATCCAACACAAAGATTTGGTCGGCATGAGCAATCGTTGACAAGCGGTGCGCAATTATAAAGGTTGTACGCCCTTCTTTTACGACATTAATTGCGTTTTGAATAATCTCTTCCGTCTCGGTATCAATATGCGAAGTCGCTTCATCTAAAATCAAAATTTTCGGGTCAAAGACAATCGCACGAGCAAATGAAATGAGTTGGCGTTCCCCTGAAGAGAAGTCCATCCCTTTTTCTTTTACCTCGTAGTCCAAGCCCTTGTCACTCTTCGTGAGTAGATGACCTCCGCCTACTTTAATAAGCGCATCTCTTATCGTCTCAGTCTCAATCGATTCATTGTTAAGCCCTACATTAGAAGCAATCGTTCCTGTAAAGAGGTATGGATCTTGCAGCACAATCCCCATCTCGCTTCGAACACTACGTCTATTAAAGTCACGCGTGTTTTTGCCATCAATCAAGATCGCTCCACTCGTTGGGTCATAGAATCGAAAGAGCAAGTTCATAATAGAAGATTTTCCTGAACCGGTATGACCGACAAAGGCCACCGTCTGCCCAGGCTCTACCGTGAAATTCAAGTGTTTCAACACCGGTACTCCTGGCGTATACTCGAAGCTCACATCCTTAAATTCGATACGTCCTTCGTCGAATGTGAAGAGCTCTTCGCCACTTTCCTCGCTTGGCGTATCCATCAATTCAAACACGCGGTCACCCGCAGCCATCGATTGTTGGAAACCAGACACGACATTCATAAAGGTTTGAATCGGCTCATAAACGCGGTTGATATAATCAATAAACGCATAGAGGAGCCCCGCTGAAATTCCAAGTGTTCCTCCGATAAATTGCATTCCGAAGTAATACACAATTCCAAATAGCGTAAAGTTACGAAGTAAGCTCACTAAACTCCACGAGAAGTAAGAATCGAGAATTAATTCCTTGCGACCAACCTCTACCCAAGACGTAGCCGTCGCCTCATATTCTGCAACAATCTTGTCTTCTTGTTGGAAGGCTTGAACGATACCAGCCCCTTGAATACTTTCATTTAACTGTCCACTCAATTGACTGTACAGTTCACGATTCTCAGAATAGTATTTTTTCTGCATCACGGCAACGGTTCTCTGCCATAGCATCATCACTGGAACTAAAAATAACAATACGAGTCCCAGCGTCGCATTTAATAAGAAAATCGTTACGTACACACCAACAAGCATCACGACCGTACTAAGGAGTGTCGAAATTCCATTTACATAAAAGTTTGCACGCACCGATTCCGTATCACTCGTGATTTTGGACACGACTTTTCCGGCAGGTAAATGGTCGAAATACGATACTGGCAATGTTTGTACATGCTCGAACACTTCGTCACGAATGCGTTTAGCCACGCGGTTCGAGAGAGTCTTCATATATAAACGGTTTAGATAACCACCAGCCGCTCCAATTAAGTTCACTGCCACGTAAATGCCCACCCATAGGAGCACAGCCCTGGCATTAAAGACATGAGATTGTCCCATCGGTGTAATCACATTATCAATCATATATTTTGCCACAAGAGGTCCTGTCAAGGTCGCAACCGTTGAAATCAACAGGCAGACGAGTCCAATCAGAACTCCTTTTTTCTCATAGCGGAGGTAGCTTAATAATCGCTTTATCGTTTTCATTCGATTTCCTCCTCTATCTCTTGAATCAGGTACTGTTCATAGTACCAACCACGTTGTGCGAGTAACTCCTCGTGGCTTCCTCTCTCACTGATGCGTCCTTCATTCATCACAATAATCTCATCGGCATGACGAATTGCAGAGAGTCGGTGTGCTGAAATAATATTCATACAGCCACCGCGCTCTTCTTGCAAGTGCGCAATAATTTCGCGTTCTGTTTTCGCATCAACTGCGGATAACGCATCATCTAAAATCAAACATTCACGGTTACGTAAGAAGGCACGCGCAATCGATAGACGTTGTTTTTGCCCACCACTGAGGGATACCCCTTTTTCTCCGACCATCGTATCGAGCTGCTGCGGCATGCGTTTCACGTCTCCATCAAATGACGCCAACGTCAACGCTTCCCAGATTTCCTCATCGGTTGCATCTTCTTTCCCGAATAACATATTCTCGCGAATCGTGCGTGAGAAAAGTGTGTGTTCTTGCGGAACGTAGGCTAAATGACCTGCCACCATTTGAGGATCGTAATCAATCAATGGTTCTCCGTTAATGAGAAGCTGCTCTCCTCGGTATGGAAATTGATGTAATAATTGCATCAAGAGCGTCGTCTTCCCAGAACCTGTTTTCCCAACGATCCCAAGTGTCTCGCCTTTATTTAATGTAAGGTTAATCTCTTTTAATAATGGCGCCTCTTCACCTGGATACGTAAAGTTGAAGTCCTTAAACTCAATGGATTCAATCGTCTCGAGCGCTTTTGTACCGCCGCGTTCAATTTCATCATCATGTTTCAACACTTCATTAATACGCTCGGTTGCTACTTTTCCGCGTTTATAGTTCGTGATAATATCGCCAATCATAAACATCGGCCACATAATCGACCCCATATAGACTTGGAATGCAATGACATCCCCGACTAGAATGTCCCCAGTCGATACTAGATACCCACCGTAGAGAAGCGCAATGGTAAAGCTGATCATCATAAATAATTGCGCGAGTGGAATAAAACGAGACTCAATCTCTGCCACGACGATATTTTGCTTCATGGCCTTTTTCGTTTTCGCACGAAATTCATCCATCATCGCATCTTCTTGTCCGTAAGCTCGAATCACATACGTCCCGTCAATCATCTCCAGCACTTCATTATTTAATTGTGAAACTGCATTTTGCGCCTTGTTGTACTCTTCTTCTAAATCGAATCCCCATTTATACACAAGATACGAAAGGATTGGCAGTGGCAAAACTGCTGCGATGGTCAGTGGCAATGAAATCGTTGTAACCATCATATAAAGTGATACGCTCCCCAGTAATGTAGAGTTCATCAAGGCAAACATACCGAACCCCATCATTTCACCAATCGTTGAAACGTCTTCACTGCTACGCGTAATAATATCGCCCGTTCTAAAATGCGCGTAAAACGGGATTTTCTTTCTCAAGTTATTCCGAAGCAATTTCACACGTAATTCTTTTTGAACTTCATAATACCCAATAAAAATAAAATAGGTCCAAATACTCTCCGTGATATACGCCACAAGAATAATCCCGACTAAAACCACAAGCTGTGTCCAAAGCCACTCGGCATTCAGTTCACTCGCCACGATGTTATCGACGACTTGTCCGATAATCCGAGCTGGGTACACCGCCGCAATACTACTTGCAATCATCAAAATGAAACTAACAAGGTAGCGCATCGGATGTTTTTTTATAAAATTAATCATGACTTTCAATAAATCGTTCATCGTTTTCCTCCATCAAAAAAGCCGTAACCTTCCCCACGCATGGAAAAAGTAACGGCTCACTTAAATTTATCTATAAAAATGCGCTATACTTCATTCACCAAAATTGGAAGGTTTCTCAAAAAATGTACTTGTTTTACGTTTAAGTTGTTCATTGATTTCTCCTCCAATCTGATAAATTTAACGTTATACTGAATATTATACTCCAAAACGCCTTCATGTCAATACCTTTCGAAGTTTTTCACAATCGAATTCATTGATAATCATTCTCAATAAAGTTACAATAGAATCACTACAAATTAGAAAAGGATGAAAGATTTACAATATGGCAAAAGACATTCGTGTTTTACTTTACTATAAATATGTTCCAATCGAAAATGCGGAACAATTTGCGGCAGATCATTTAGCATTCTGCAAATCAATCGGATTAAAAGGACGTATCCTTGTCGCTGACGAAGGAATCAACGGAACTGTATCTGGTGATTACGAAACAACTCAAAAATATATGGACTATGTTCACTCTCTTCCTGGCATGGAAGACTTATGGTTTAAAATCGATGAAGAAAGCGAACAAGCCTTCAAGAAGATGTTCGTTCGTTACAAAAAAGAAATCGTACACCTTGGCTTAGAGGATAACAACTTCGATAACGATATTAACCCGCTTGAAACAACAGGTGCTTACCTTTCACCAAAAGAATTCAAGGAAGCACTCCTTGACGAAAACACTGTTGTACTAGACACTCGTAACGACTATGAGTACGATCTAGGTCACTTCCGCGGAGCTATCCGTCCTGACATTCGCAACTTCCGTGAATTACCACAATGGGTTCGCGATAACAAAGAGAAATTCATGGACAAACGTGTCGTTGTTTACTGTACAGGTGGCGTTCGCTGTGAGAAATTCTCTGGCTGGATGGTTCGTGAAGGCTACAAAGATGTCGGTCAATTACACGGCGGTATCGCAACTTACGGGAAAGACCCAGAAGTTCAAGGCGAATTATGGGATGGAAAAATGTACGTATTCGACGAGCGTATCGCTGTTGACATCAACCACGTAGACCCAGTTGTTATAGGGAAAGACTGGTTTGATGGAACACCATGTGAACGCTATGTCAATTGTGGCAATCCCTTCTGTAACCGTCGTATCCTAACATCAGAAGAAAATGAAGACAAGTACCTTCGTGGATGCTCACACGAGTGTCGTGTTCACCCACGCAACCGCTACGTACAAGAACACAACCTATCTCTTGAAGAAGTTGTAGCTCGCTTAGAAGCTATCGGCGAAGAATTAGATACAGTAAAAGCTTAATAGAGAGAAACGTATCTAAAAGTCACCATTAGTGACACCTTCGAATCCTAGCGGATTTTATCATAACTACAATAATGGGGTACCGGTTCGAGCCTATAGTCTCTCACCTTTAAAGCCTCAAAGAGGGCGTATGGAATTAATTCCTACGCCCTCTTTTTCGCATTTAATACCATTCCCCATTATTGTGGTTATGAAATCCGCAAGATTCTTCGGTTTCACTATTTATAAACTACATACGTTTCTCTCTATTAAGTTTCATTGCTTTTCTTGCACCGACTGCTTTTCTCTCTCCTGAAGAAGCGAAAAATACCCTATTTTGCCGTGGCCAAATAGGGTATTCTTGCGTTTAACGGAATTCTTTGTCGACAGTTTCTAGTGCTGCGGCGATCACTTGATGCATATCGTAATAACGATACTGTCCAAGACGTCCACCGAAGATCACTTGCGGAACGGTCTGCGCTAATTTCTTATACTGCGCGTATAAATCGTTATTGACTTTATTATTCACTGGATAATACGGCTCGTCGCCCACTTTCCAATCGGCAGGATACTCACGCGTAATTACTGTTTTTGGCTGTGTACCAAATTCGAAATGCTTATGCTCGATGATACGAGTGTATGGCGTTTTGCGGTCTGTATAGTTCACCACCGCGTTTCCTTGGTAGTTTTCTACGTCCACAACTTCTGTTTCAAATCGGAGTGAACGGTATTCCAGCGTTCCAAGTTCATAATCGAAGAATTCGTCAATCATTCCTGTGAAGACAATTTTAGCACCACTATTTAAGTACTCGTCTTTTTTCGCGAAGAAATCGACATTCAACTCTACTTCGATATTCTCATGATCCAGCATGGCTTCAATCATCTTCGTATAGCCGCCAATCGGAATCCCTTGGTACGTATCGTTGAAGTAGTTGTTATCGTAAGTGTAACGAACCGGCAAGCGGCGGATGATAAACGCTGGTAATTCTGTAGCCGAACGTCCCCATTGTTTCTCCGTGTAGCCCTTGATGAGCTTATAGTATATATCTTCCCCAACAAGAGAAATCGCCTGCTCTTCTAAGTTTTCAGGCTCTTTGCCTGCGAGTACTGCACGCTGCTCAGCGATTTTAGCTTCGGCTTCTTGTGGCGTCACGACACCCCATAATTTATTAAAAGTATTCATGTTAAATGGCAAGTTGTAAATCTCACCGTTAAAGTTGGCAACTGGAGTATTTGTATAACGATTAAATGTCGCAAACTGATGCACGTAATCCCAAATCTTCTTGTCGCTCGTGTGGAAAATATGCGCACCGTATTCATGAACTTGAATCCCTTCCACTTCTTTTGTATAAATATTCCCTGCAATATGGTTTCTTTTCTCAATCACTTTTACTTTATAACCGCGTGTAGCTGCTTCGTGCGCAAAAGTTGCCCCGAATAATCCAGCACCTACAACGATGTAATCAAATGGTTTCATATGGTTTCT
This sequence comes from Streptococcus sp., assembly GCA_015264885.1. Taxonomy (GTDB): domain Bacteria; phylum Bacillota; class Bacilli; order Lactobacillales; family Aerococcaceae; genus Granulicatella. The sequence continues at coordinate 15,357 of JABZYY010000014.1, forward strand.
CCATTTCTTATGTTATCTTGTTTATTATACCATGGACTCTTCAGGCGAACCAAAGCGATTAGGCACACTTCACGAAATTACCATATATGATAATTTCATAAAAAAACTACCAGACAAATGCCTAGCAGCTCTAAACTCTCTTTAGTTAAAACCGATGAAACGTTGGGTCACTGTGTAAAGTCCATTTGAGAGAATTTGACCCGGTTTACTCTTCGCCATCGCGATTTTACATACCGCATTTTGGCTAATGAGTTGGAAGATAGCTGGATTTGCTTCCTTCAAGTCTGCAAGCAAGGCTTTCTTCTTCTCTTGGTGTTCGGCTTGGCCACCCTTATTGAGTAACGCACAAGAAATCACCGTTGTAATCTCTAAGTGGTTTAATAAGTAGTTTTTCAAGACTGGTGGAAATTGCCATTCGCTATGGAAGTTTGCCATCAATAGTTCATTGACGCGAATTTGTTGGTCGATACGGCTAATCATCACTTTCTCGTTCACGGATTGATCTTCACGACCGATAAAGTAGCGGTAGAAATCCACGTTCATATAGTATAAAGACTTGCTACATTGAAGCGGTACGAAGACAAATAAATTATCCACGTAGAAAGTATGCTCTGGCAACTGCAATCCTGATTTGCGAAGTAAGTTCATATTGTAAATGAGTGAGTGCATCATCATGTATTTTCCTCGACGAAGCGGCTTCGCATCATCCCAAGTAAACACTTGGTTTTCAGGAAACGCTGAAGTATAGCGCATGATTTTCTTCGTTTTCGCGCCTTCTTTTTCATAGACGAAGTTTGTAATGAACACATCAACTTCTTCCCCAGTTTCTTCGAAGCGTTGTAATTGTTCTAAGATTTTTAAATACGCACGAACATCCACCCAGTCATCACTATCGACGACTTTGAAGTACTTCCCTGTTGCGTTCGCCATCCCCGTATTCACGGCTCCACCATGACCTTTGTTTTCTTGATGGATGGCACGGATAATTGTTGGGTAGGCTGCGGCATATTGGTCTGCGATGCGAGCAGTGTTGTCTTTAGAACCATCGTTAATGATTAAGATTTCGACCTCTTCACCACCGGCAAGGAGCGTTTGGAGGCAGTAATGCATATATTCTTGAGAGTTGTAGCATGGGACTGCAATGGTTAATAATTTCATGGGGGTTACCTCTCGTTTCTAGTAAACTTATCTTATTTACTATACCATTTTTTTGGTCATTTTGTCAGTTTGACTCCCTTAATCCTCTTATGAAAAAAGCCCTCTTCGCATGGAAGAAGGCTTCGACAATACTGTTGCTTTTTTTATGCTTGTTGTTTTTGTTCTTTTCGTGCAATCCATGGAAGGACGAGTCCGAGTCCAAGAAGCGCAAATGGCATAATGATATTTGAAATTAAGACAAACCACCATTCAGATGGGTTTTGCGCATAATCTATTTGTGGCACCATTCCGAGAATACATGCAAATGCAGTGAAGGCAAATCCCCAAAGTCCCATTAAGAAACCAAGTGTCTTATTGCTAATGTATTTGTATTCGGCGCCTTTAAATTTATCCCAATGACGATACAAGAACATAAAGGCGACAAATACCCACAAGAAGCACATTGGAGAAACGATGGCGTTCAAGTTTGTCATCCAAACCACAACTGTATCGATTTCCTTAAGTCCTAGAGCCGGCATGACAATTAGAGCCCCTGTTAAAATACCTGTAAGCAAGTATCCATTTCTCAACGTACCGTTCTTAGTACGTGCACGAAGCCAGCGAGGGACATATTCTTCATCGGCACTACCGAGGAAGATTTGAAGTGGCGCATCAATCGATAATGCCAACGTCGCGGTTTGCCCGATAAATTGCGTTAAAGCGTAAATCGTTACTAGCACATTCCCAATATTCCAGTGTTTTCCAAGTACGGCAAATGCTTGGTAGGCACCATTTCTCATTAAGTCTTGCGGAATATTGTTACTATCAAAAATCATCCCCATCGCAAACGATCCAAAGACGGCACAAATTCCCACCATGACCGCCATCGCAATCATCCCTTTTGGAAACTCTTTAGCTGGATTTTTAATCTTATGCACATACGGAGACATGCACTCTGCCCCCCCGACCGAGAAAACAAGAAGCGCAATCGTCGTAAAGTATGAAAAATCAAATTTTGGAATGTATGTTTCAAGCTTATCCATATTTGCAGTTGCTAGTTGTAAATCCGGTTTAATAAGTGGAACCCCAACGGCTAATAGGATGAACAGAATCGACATCACAAACATCGCAGTCCCTGCAATCGTTCCTAAAAATTTCAACGCACGAATTCCTTTTGTCGAAACATAAAGAACGACAAGGAAAAGCGCTAGGCAGACCGTAACGAGTAGCGGAATTGGAAGTTCGTCCACAATTCCCGAGTGCCCTTGGAATACCCAACCTAGTGCGATAAGAATCGTCTGTGGTTTTTGTGCCAAATACGGAATCTGTACTACCCAAAATGTCCATGCGGCAAAATAAGCGAGTTTCTTCGTGGATGTATGTTTAATCCAGTCACTCACTCCTCCTTCGCTATCTTGGAACGTCGAACCGAGCTGTCCAACCATTAGTGAATACGGGATAAAGTAAATGACTAAAATAATAATCCAAGATGTGATAACCACAATCCCTTGTTGGGCAAAGTTATTTACAACATTCCCTAAGCCCCAAACAAAGTTAAATGCAATGAGGGCTATCATCAGCCAGCTCAGTTGCTTTTGATCTTTTTCTTCCATAATTGTAACCTCCTAAAACCCAATCACCTATTAGTCGCTTACTGAATAATGGTTGACCATCAAATTACTAGCACGAAGCAATACCTTATCGAGCAATGCAGCTGTCTTTTCTTCAATGAAATCACTCATTTGTTGGTTTTCCGCTTCGAAGTCGATTGCTTCCCCTTTTTCAAGTTTGGCATCGACTTGTGCAATCATGGCTTCCCCACGAGATAATGTATTCTTTTGATAACTTTCAATATCCGCTTGATGTTCCAAATAGTGCGCATCCGCAAGTCCTGCAATTAAGCGGCTTGACCAGTAGAAGGAATCCGTCGAAACCTTCGCTGTTGTATTGGCAAAATACGCAGGCGTTGTGTCCACTTGTGTAAAGAATGGTACAGCCGTTGTAAATGGCATTGAACCATACGATACCCACTGAATTCCTGTTGTATCATGAGGACGATTTGGACGAATTTGTAGGATGGCCGTTTGACTCGTACGATTAATCCCTACCGTACGGAAACGACGATTGCTCTTTCCATCGCCTAAATTTCCATAAGGATCATACGGCGTAAATTGATAATGTGTACTCATCGATTCTTTCACATCTTCGACTGTAATCTTGCGATAAGGAACGCGTGCCCATGGAATTTCAAAGCTCGTTGGAGATTGTTCCACTTCTGGATTGAACATGCGTTGAATATCCCAAGCACGAGGCGTGTTATACAAGCGGTCTTTGTCGCGTTGGGAACCAAATGCATACCGTGGATTGAATGACTCTCCGTCAAAGTTTAAGTTCAAGTGATGACGAATCATAAAGTCTTTCAAATCAGGGTCGCACATGAAGTTTTCTTTGTCTTCAAAATCAAAGAAGTCACTTCCGAGTTGGTTTGGGTTCACGACATACGCATCATCCGGTACACGGCGAGCCATCCAGTGATGCCCCCCAATCGATTCAAGCCACCAGATTTCATTCACATCAGAAATCGCAATTCCGTTTGATTCATACGTTCCAGCTGGTTCAAGGAAGTGTCCAAGACGTTCGACCCCTTCGCGTGCCGTTTTAATATAAGGCAACACTAAAGTGAATATATCTTCTTCCCCAATACCCGTTTCCACGAGTGGGTCAGCCCCTAATACACGTGGATTTGTTGAAATCGTTTCTGTCGCGCTTACCGCTACATTATAGGCATTAATCCCCGCAGCTCCCCAAATTCCTTCGTTATTGATAGCATTTGGCATAGCTGTATAACGAACGGGATTATCGGGTAAATCTGTTTCAAATCCTGAAATCACTGCTTTATAGTGACGTGGTTGGTCTTCTGGACGTACCACAATGAATTTCTTTGGAGTGAACTCTCCATTACATGAGTCCTCTGTACGCGCTACTAGCGTTGAACCATCGTAGCTGGCCTTCTTCCCAACAAGAATAGTTGTACATGAATCATGTTCTTGGTCAAATCTCATAAAAACTACCTCCATTTACTTTATTTCCACACTTAAATTATAGTCCTATTCGCGCTATTTCTCAAAGGTCTCAGCGCTATTTTTTCTCTGAAATTTCTTCCTAAGGATAGGTAAAAAAAGAACCTAGCGTGAACTAGGTTCTTCTATCAAACATTATTGTTTCATTCTATCTTTAAATAGCCCGTACAGCATAATCGCTGCGGAAATAATCCATAAGATTCCAACGATTGCGAGCACGTACTGAATATTAA
>JABZYY010000150.1 GCA_015264885.1 Streptococcus sp.
GTGCTAAAACCAGTGCTTGTTCCAACGGGAATCAAGTCTTATATGCAAGAAGATGAGTACTTACAATTGGCGAACCGCTCAAGTAACCCATTGAAACACTTCCTTGTCTTACCAAACGGTGTGGGAATCGTGGATAGCGACTACTACAACAACCCTGACAATGAAGGGCATATTTACTTCCAATTATTAAACTTCGGATTATTCGATAAAGAAATTAAAAAAGGCGATCGTATCGGCCAAGGAATCTTCCTACCGTTCTTAAAAGCGGATGCGGATGAAGAAAACGATATGAATGAACGTACAGGCGGCTTTGGTTCTTCTGGCGTTCGTTAGAAAGGAGCCAAAATGGCAAAAGCAGCCACAAGTTTTGTATGTAGAGAGTGTGGATATAATTCACCAAAATATTTAGGGAAATGCCCAAACTGCGGGAACTGGTCTACGATGGAAGAGTTCAAGGAAACGACGAGCAATGCGAAACGTCCTTCCTTAGTGCAACATTCAGAAGAAGCACATAAGACAAAACCAATGCGATTAGACCAGGTTTCTTATGAGCGCGTGAATCGTGTGAAGACATCCATTAGCGAACTCGACCGTGTGCTCGGAGGTGGCGTGGTTCCCGGTTCTCTAGTATTAATTGGTGGGGCCCCAGGGATAGGGAATTCTACCTTATTATTACAAGTGTCTAGTGAATTACAACAAACACAAGGAACGGTTCTCTATGTCTCAGGAGAAGAAAGTGCGTCTCAAATTAAAATGCGTGCGGAGCGTCTCGGGATGCAAGCAGACGGATTTTATATTTACGCTGAAACCAACCTAGAAGATATCGTTGCGCAAGTAGAAGCATTGAAACCAGACTATGTCATTATCGACTCGATTCAAACGATGACACATCCGCAAGCAAACGGGGTTGCAGGAAGTGTGTCTCATGTTCGTGAGGCGACAGCTACGTTGATGAGACTCGCAAAACTCAATCAGATTGCCATCTTTATCGTTGGTCACGTGACAAAAGAGGGAGCGTTGGCAGGTCCTCGTATGTTGGAACATATGGTGGATACCGTTCTTTATTTTGAAGGGGATAAACATCATAGCTTCCGCGTGCTTCGTTCCGTGAAAAACCGTTTTGGATCCACCAACGAGATTGGCGTTTTCGAAATGCATCAAGAAGGGCTGAACGAAGTAACGAATCCTTCCGAAGTCTTTTTAGAAGAACGTCTGGCTGGCGCAACAGGTTCGGCAATCGTCGTATCTCTTGAAGGAACAAGGCCAATTTTAACCGAGGTGCAATGTTTATTGTCACCAACGGCCTTTGGAAATGCACGCCGTACGACAAGTGGTCTGGACTATAATCGTGTAGCGCTCTTGATGGCAGTTCTTGAGAAACGTGCAGGACTTCTATTACAAAACCAAGATGCTTACTTTAAATCAACAGGTGGTTTGAAACTGGGCGAACCCGCAGTCGACTTAGCGATTGCAATGAGTATTGTTTCAAGCTACAAGGAAAAAGAAACGCAAATGGGTGATTGCTTTATCGGAGAAATCGGCTTGACTGGTGAAATCCGTAAAGTGAATCGTGTCTATGACCGTGTTCGCGAAGCCGAAAAGCTCGGATTCAAGCGTGTCTTTATTCCAAAAAATAATTTAGATGGATGGGAACTTCCAAAAACTATCGAAGTCGTTGGAGTATCTTCTGTTAAAGAAGCTATTTACAAAGCCTTCGGAAAAGAAAATTAGAAAGGAGCACTTTTATGGAACAACCTAAAAAA
>JABZYY010000151.1 GCA_015264885.1 Streptococcus sp.
GTGTTCAGTTGTGCCTTCACCAGTTTCAGGAAGTTTAGGCTGATCTGCTTCTTTTTGTGCTGCTTGCATAGCAGGTGTTGGTGTAAGAGCTGGTTTCTGATCAAGTTCTTCTGCAACTGGACTTGTCTGATTGTCTCCTGCACCTAATGTTTCTTTATACTCAGGAACATCATTCTTAGCAGCTTCAACCCAATTAACGCCACCCTTGAACTCTGGAATGTCATAAACAGCTGCTTCTGCAGCATTAACTCCACCTGTAAATTCAGGAATTTCAACTACTGGTGGTTGCTGTTCTCCCTTACTTGAAAGAACTTCAGGTTCTGGAGTTGGTTTTGGATCCGGAGTTGGTTTCGGATCTGGAGTTGGCTCTGGATCTGGAGTTGGTTTTGGATCTGGAGTTGGCTCTTCAGTTTCTTTAATTTCTTTTAAGCCTTCTACCAATTTATTAAGTCCGTTTGGAGTTAATAAGTTATGTTCTGCAAGACCATTCTTGTACGCTTCAACAGCCGCCAAGTATTCTTTCGCATCTTGACGATCAATCTTACGAACACGTTCTACTTCAGCATTGTATGCAGCTTCATCTAATGGTTTATCATCTTCAATTGGAAGGACGAAGCGTAATTCCGCTGCTGAAATATGTCCAGGATCACCGTATGTTTCGTTACCAGTAAAGATTGCTTTCTTCACTTTGATTGGAGCATCGAAGTTAATCACTTTTGTTTTCGCATTATTTTCCCATCCAGTAAAGCTAAAGTTATGTTCTTGTCCTTTTTCATCAATCACTGTAAGGCTACCGCTCATCACACGTCCATTTGGACCTGAAGGGCGAGGAACATATTCAAAGCGAGTTGATTCCATCGGATTATTGAACTCTACTGTTAATGGTTTTCCTAAGCTATTCACTCCATAAGGTGTATGCCATAAAGTATTTGTATTTCCATCAAATGCATACCATACATTATCTGCTTCTTCATAAGGAGCATCAAGATCATGAATATCGTCCCAATCTGGAGCGCTACGTTTCACCGCAAGTTTTTCTTTAGACTCGTTAACGCGTTCTACAAGAGCTTTAGCGTCATCCACACTAATATCATCGTCTGCTTCTAATAAAGCTGCTACAGCGTCTTTATATGCATTTAATGAATCTTGTTTGTAGTTGCCATTTACGATTGGAGTATTCTTTTCGTATGCTTCATCGATGATCATCTTACCAGTTAACTTAATTTCTTCAATTTCAAGGTTATCTAACATAAAGTCTTTATAACCTTTGAAGTTGATTTCGTTGTTATCTGTAGCTCCTTTAGTATCGGCACCACGCGCATTTGAGTAAATACCAATCCAAGTGTTTCCACCTTTTTCACCAGTAACATAGAAGCTTACTTTCTTAGGAGTTGATGAATTTTCCCAAGTGTTTTCTAAGTCGTATTTCGTTAATTTACTACGACGAGAATTTTCGCCATTACCGATAACGAATGAGTATGCTCCATTTGAACCTGCTTCATACTCGAAGGTTACTTTATAAGTCTTACCTTCTTCGAAGCGGAAGTTTTGTGGAATTGTTTGGTAAACGAGTTTGTCATAACCTGATAAACCGTTCGTCTTCAATGACCAATTGCCTTCGATGACATCGTTTACTTTCTTACCATTCCATCCACGTTGAGTATATGGTTCGTGTTTCTCAGATAAGTGAGTACGGTTATCTTGTACGCCTTCAACATCGCCGACTACGAATGGGAAGATACCTTGAGGCACTTCTTCA
>JABZYY010000152.1 GCA_015264885.1 Streptococcus sp.
TTTCCACGTGTTAAAGAATATGAATTAGATGGAAAAACGTTAACAGGTCAAGTTCAAAAATTAGATAAAATGTCAATCAACGGTGTATTAGTCACTCCAGAAGTTCAATACCGTAAGATTGATGACACTACTGCAGAATATGTAATGAAAGTAAGAAACGATGATGAATTCATCAACGCTGAAATCACTGTAAAATTACAATTAGTCGGCAACGAAATGCACTTCGATGTGACAAAAGTAGTGAACAAAAACAATGTCGAAATGGGTAAACCAGTCGACAATGTTCGCAAATTAATCCAAACCATTGAATTCCCAGGAAACACACTTGTTTCTGTTGGTTCTAACAAACAAGGTGCAAAATTCGACGGAGCTCAAATGTCTACAAACACACATAACCGTGGAGACTATCATTTAGACTTGAAAGAAGGCAAGATGAATGAATATACTTACGGCTTCATGTATGGATTTGTTTCTTCTAATGAATTAGCAGCATCTGTTTGGAGTAACTCTCAATTTACTTATAGAGGAAATGACTTTGCACGTTTAACAACAGCGTTAGAACGTGTTGAAGGCGTAAACTACTTAGGTATTCAAAGCTCACCTTACTGGTACCAACGTGCTTATAAGAACTTAGTATTCCCAGAATACACATTAGAATTACCAAGTTCTAAAGTAGTCATCACAAAAGACTTAAACAAAGATAATGTGGTGGACTGGCAAGATGGTGCGATTGCATATCGTAATATCATGAACAATCCTAAAGGGGCAGAATCTGTTCCAGATTTAGTAGCGTATCGTATTGCGATGAACTTCGCATCTCAAGCGCAAAATCCATTCTTAATGACATTAGATGGTATTAAGAAGATTAACTTACACACAGATGGTTTAGGCCAATCAATCCTACTTAAAGGGTATGGTAGTGAAGGTCACGACTCAGGTCACTTAAACTATGCGGATATCGGTAAGAGAATCGGAGGCGTTGAAGACTTCAAGAAATTATTAGCAAGATCAAAAGAATATGGAGCTAAAATCGGTATTCACGTTAATGCTTCTGAAACATATCCTGAATCTAAATACTTCAGTGAAGCTATTTTACGTAGAAACTCTGACGGGACATATATGTACGGTTGGAACTGGTTAGACCAAGGTATCAACATCGATGCAGAATATGACTTAGCTCATGGACGTTTGGATCGTTGGAAAGAATTAAGAGAAAAACTAGGTGCTGACTTAGACTTCATCTATGTGGACGTTTGGGGTAACGGACAATCAGGAGATAACACTGCTTGGCCAACTCACGTACTTGCTAAAGAATTAAACTCTCAAGGCTGGCGTATGGCTATCGAGTGGGGCTTCGGTGCGGAATATGATTCAACATTCCAACACTGGGCAGCTGACTTAACTTACGGTGGATATTCACTGAAGGGTATTAACTCAAATATCACTCGATTCATTCGTAACCACCAAAAAGACTCATGGGTGGGTGACTATCCAAGCTACGGTGGTGCCGCTAAC
>JABZYY010000153.1 GCA_015264885.1 Streptococcus sp.
CGTTTCTTACTGTTTTAAATTTCTTTTAATCGCTTAATCGCAACGTTTGTCCCTAAAAGCCCCACCAATAAAAAAGTGAATACAACGGCAAAACAGAGCATAAAGAATTCCTCTGGCAATGCTAAAATAATCGGGTCGTTTTTCGGATCGAACATCCACGCATCATTGTTAAAGAACACTTGATGGAACTTCACAAAGAGCGTGTCGAAGAATGCCGCAATCGCAAAGCAAACGACAACTGGAATTAAAACAAGCCAGCGAATGGGTCTACGTAATTGCCACGTTTGTCTTCTTTGTCGCAAATATCTCACTCCAAAGAAACTAATAAGCCCCGAAGCTAGTAGTACTGCAAAATTCACAAAGAAGAGACGTTTCACCTCAAAGAAGTGGAATAATCCCTGTTCTGAACTTGGAAAATCGGTCATCTTCAAGATGTCATTTAACGGGTTCGTTAAGTACCCGATGAGTTCATGATAGTTCATCTTAAGCGTATCGGCACTATAACCAGTGAGTTTTTCTACTCCAAACCAACCAATTGACCAGTGATACATCGGTTCAAAGAAAATCACAAAGGTAATTCCTAGACTTAAGAAGAATAGGAATAGCGCGATAGAAGTGATCCACTTAGGCACTCGGTAAGTTCTAGTTAAATAGTCCATTCACTCAAGTCCTCTACCAAGTGCGTTGGTTGTTCTTCCACTTTTTCTAGGTCTTCGCGAGTTGAAAATCCTGTTAATACCATCAGCGTATCCATGCCGTATTGAATGCCGGCTTGAATATCCGTTTGGTAATTATCTCCAACCATTGCGATGTCTTCTTTTGTAAAATGACGGTCTGGGAATTTGGCATTTAAGTAGTCTAATGCAGACTCCATAATCACACTACTTGGTTTACCAATGATAATTGGTTCTACTTGTGTTGCCACTTTTAAGAAACCAGTGATAGCACCTGATCCTGGGATTGGGCCTTTTTCGCTTGGCAAGTTTGAATCGATATTCGTTACGATATACGTTGCACCATTACGAATCGCAAGCGTTGCCGTTTCTAAGTCTTTATAAGTCACATTGCGGTCAAGGGACTGCAACACGACTTCTGGGTCTTCAGAAACAAGCGTGTATCCAGCTGCTTCGACTTGATTTTTAATCGCTTCTTCCCCTATGACCATGACACGGTTCACGTTGAAATGAGACTTCAAATAGTCCACTGCGGCCACACCGCTTGTATACACTTCGTCTGCTGATACTTCAGTACCATAGTTCACACGTAAGTTTTCAGCTACTTGTGCAGGTGTTTTTGTAGCGTTGTTTGTTACAAATAGGAATGGAATCTTGGCT
>JABZYY010000154.1 GCA_015264885.1 Streptococcus sp.
GAAGGCAACTAACTCATCTAGAAACAACTCTTTTGATTTCAAACGATGACCAATCTCACTCACTTCTTCATAAGGCTGGCGGTCCAATTTGCGCTTTTGGCTTTCTTGTTTACGAATTTTATCATGTATATGATTCCTGAATTTTGTTTTGAAATAACGATAGAGTTTTTCCTCATCATTTTCAATTCCTTTTTCTTTAAGCAGAAGTTCGTATAAAACTAACATCCCTTCTTGCTCCCAATCACTATGTTCCCACAAATGAATATAATAGTCTTTCTTACACTTCCAAACTATCCATTTCACCTTCTCATAAGTAGTTCTAAAATCCATAGTTCCTCCTTAAATTTTACTTGGCTTAATTCTACTGTAAATAGAAAGCAAGATGGGCTTTTTCTTCTAAAAAGCATCTTTTAGGAGCTCTTCTGACTCGAATAACTGTTTTTAAGTCATTTCAGGCACATATTTAGTCATTTGGGAGGATTTATAGGAAGTCTGAAAGCAAGAAAAAAATCAAATGCTAACACATTTGATTTTTTAAACCTAGCTCCGCCAGTAGGACTCGAACCTACGACATCATGATTAACAGTCATGCGCTACTACCAACTGAGCTATGGCGGATAAATAGTCCGTACGGGATTCGAACCCGTGTTACCGCCGTGAAAAGGCGGTGTCTTAACCCCTTGACCAACGGACCATCTATCTGTAGCAGATATAACCATTATATCAATTTCTTACTAATTGTCAATCACTTTTTAGATTTTTTCTCTAAAATATCTTTTAACTTTCTAATTTTTAACCTTGAAATAGGACAACGATGATCTTCATAGAAAACAACTTCTAAATTTTTTCGATCAATTTCTCTAATATTGCCTATATTTACCAAAAATGACTTATGAGGAGAATAAAATCGCTGAGTATGTTTGTCCTTTTCCTGAATATCTGTCATGGTACCATAAAATTCTTTTGCAAAATTCTTACCAATAATCCGTAATTTATGAGAAACTCCTGTCGTTTCAATATACAAAATGTCATGGTAGGGAATTTTCAAATCATTTCCCTTGTAATTATAGTCAAAATAATCCACAACATCTTTATTTTCAAGTAACATATTCTTGGTATATAAGATACTCTGTTCAATACGTTTCTTAAATAATTCATCATTGATATCTTTGTCAACAAAATCTAGGGCTGATACCTGGTATTTGTAAGTTAAGGTAGCAAATTCTGATCTACTAG
>JABZYY010000155.1 GCA_015264885.1 Streptococcus sp.
TCGATGAATTTGAATTACGCGGAAGTAACCGCGATGTGGCGCGCATTGCTGCAATGCTTCTTGAAAAAATCTAAACATTTAAATAGGCCCGCAGAAAATTTCTGCGAGCCTTTCTTTTTATTTAAAATAGGTTTTGCATTTCTCACTAAAACCAACTAACGCTTCAATGGTTGCTGGTTCCATCGCGGTATGTCCTGCAGCTTGCGCAAAGATGAGTTCTGCGCCGTCGACTGCTTGAGCGAGTTCAAACGCAGCACTAGGCAAGCAATCCACATCATAACGACCATGGACAATATGCATTGGAATCCCCTTGAAGGCATCTGCATGATTCAAGATGTAATTATCATCCTCCACAAAGCAATGATGGTAGAAGAAATGACATTCCATTCGCGCAATCGTCAGTGCTCCGCGAATCCCCGCTTCATCCCAGACAATCGGCTCATACGGAATCAATTTCACGAGGCCATGTTCCCACTCTGCCCAAGCACGTGCAGCTTCAAGACAAATCGATTCATCCTCTGAAGTCAGACGTTTGTAGTACGCATTCACCAGTTCTCCTTGTTCTTCAACAGGAATCGATGCTTTAAACTTCTCGAAGTTCTCTGGATAAAAATGAGATGCTCCATCTTGGTATAACCAATCTACATCGCTTTGACGACCAAGGAAAATCCCACGAAGCATTAATCCTACGACGCGTTCACGATGTGCAATCGTGTAATGTAAGGCCAGCGTTGTCCCCCAGCTACCACCAAAGACAAGCCATTTTTCAATCCCTAGTGCTGTGCGGATTTTCTCCATATCGGCCACTAAATCATGCGTGGTGTTTTCTTCTAAAGACGCAAACGGCGTACTTTTTCCACATCCACGTTGGTCGAATTGGATGATGCGATAGAACTCTGGATCAAAAAATTGACGATTCGCAGGAGAAGATGCCCCTCCTGGTCCACCGTGTAAGACAACGACTGGATGTCCTAATGGGTTCCCTGACTCTTCTACATAAATCGTATGCAAGTCACTCACTGGAATCATGTGTTCCTTGTAGATTTCGATTTCTGGATATAATTCTGTTCTCATTTCTTGGCTCCTTTAATCACTTCTTGTACTCTCTTTTGAAAT
>JABZYY010000156.1:0-242 GCA_015264885.1 Streptococcus sp.
CTGTTTTGACAGCGGCATCAGTTGCTTGCTGGAGACGGAAGATATTTGAGGCAAAGGATGCAAAGATGATACGTCCCTCGATACCTTGGATAATCTTCATAATAGACTGACCAACGACCTTTTCAGAGTTTGTAAAGGTTGGCACTTCAGCATTTGTTGAGTCTGAGAGTAAGCAAAGCACTCCGTCTTCACCTAGGGCTGCCATACGGTGCAAGTCTGCAGGTTCACCAACTGGTGTAAAG
>JABZYY010000156.1:252-1059 GCA_015264885.1 Streptococcus sp.
AAACGATTTTTCCTTGAGGTGTGTGGATAACAATTCCCAAAGGTTCTGGGATCGAGTGAGTTGTTCTAAAGAAAGTTGCTTTAAGATTTTTAAAGGTCAACTCAGTGTTGTGGTTGATTTCGTGAAGTGTAGCATTGCGCAAAAGGCCATGCTCTTCGAGTTTTCCACGGATCAAAGCGAGGGCTAGTGGACCTGCATAGATAGGGATATTTGCTTGCTTGAGCAAGAAAGGAATCCCACCAATATGGTCCTCGTGTCCGTGTGTAATCAAGAGAGCCTTGACGCGGTCGATATTTTCGACAATGTAAGAGTAATCAGGGATAACGTAGTCGATACCAAGCAAATCATCCTCGGGGAATTTAATCCCTGCATCAACGATGATGATTTCGTCTTGGTATTCGATTCCGTATGTATTTTTACCGATTTCTCCTAGACCACCAATGGCAAAAACGCCCACTTCTTCTGGTTTAAGAGTATAGGCCATATTAGAACTCCGTAATTTCGAATGCGCCAGTTTCTTTTTCGTAGTCTAGCAATTTGTCTGACAAGAGCTCGATATATTCAACGTTGAATTCTGGACGGTTTTTTTCAACAAGTTCACGGGCAATGATACGTCCCTCAAGTTCTGAGCTGGCATCAATGTCTAAGTAAAGTGAGCGTGTTGTTTCACGACGTGGGCTACGGTCTTTTGTTTCTTGATAAAAAACTTTGTAAATCATGTGTTTCCTTTCTGTTTTCAGGTCAGCTGTATTCAAAAAATTACCAGCTTGAAGCTGTTTGTTTCTATTTCATTTTCTGCCTGTATTG
>JABZYY010000157.1 GCA_015264885.1 Streptococcus sp.
ACTAGATACGGACAAAATTGGTGAAGGACTCGGTAAGGGAATATTTTATATCGTCCTTATCATCGCTGTTTTCTTCGGAATTAAAGGAAAACAAAATAAGGCGCGCAAGAATAATCGTAGAGCTCGAACTGGAAATACGCGTTCTGCTCAAAGAAATGGGGCGAATGCTCCTGCAGCTAGAGCACAAGGCACAAGCACTCCAGTAGTCGCTACAGAAGCTGTACCGCAACGTGTATATCGTCCGCGAAATAAAGTTTCAGATCCAAAACTTCGCTCACAAGAGAAAAAACAAGCAACAAAAAAAGCGCTACAATCGGCTTCAGGTCGTTCAAATACTTCAAGAGAAATGTATGTTGATACACGTGCTACAAGACCGGTTTCATACCGTCCAGCATCAAAAGAAAAATCACATACATTACCACGAGTGCTTTCAAGCAAAACACTCCCTCGTACTTTGAAAACACCGCGCTTAAAATAAAATCGTGGAAGCACCTAATCTCACACGTGAGGTTAGGTGTTTTTTTGCATGAAGTCGTGAAGCATTTGCACAAGAAGTACTATCGGAGTATGCTAAGTGAGAAGGGTGGAATTTATATGACGAAATTAGATGAATTAATCAAAAAAATTGAGGTCGATCCTCAAAATGCAGAGTATACAAAAGAAGGCATAGCGCCTTTATTTTCTGCACCACGTAAAGCGAAAATTCTGATTGTAGGGCAAGCGCCTGGTATTAAAGCGCAAGAGAGTCGTTTGTTTTGGAATGACCAAAGTGGCGATAACTTAAGAAGCTGGATGGGCGTAACTCGAGATTTCTTCTATCAATCCGATTTATTTGCAGTGGTTCCGATGGATTATTATTATCCAGGAAAAGGCAAATCTGGCGACCTTCCACCACGCAAAGGTTTCGCCGAAAAATGGCATGAAGAAACCTTAGCCTTAATGCCGGAAATTGAGCTTATTGTTTTAGTTGGAAAATATGCGCAAGATTATTATTTAAAAGACACAAAGAAGAAAAACTTAACGGAAACGGTGAAGGCGTATAA
>JABZYY010000158.1 GCA_015264885.1 Streptococcus sp.
TAACTAAGATATTTAAAAATTTATAAGGAGAAGATTATGATTAAGATTACTTTCCCAGATGGCGCTGTTCGTGAATTCGAATCTGGCGTTACAACTTTTGAAATTGCCCAATCCATCAGCAATTCCCTAGCTAAAAAAGCTCTTGCTGGTAAATTTAACGGCAAACTCATTGACACTACTCGTGCTATCACTGAAGATGGAAGCATCGAAATCGTGACACCTGATCACGAAGATGCTCTTCCAATCTTGCGTCACTCAGCCGCTCACTTGTTCGCCCAAGCAGCTCGTCGTCTTTTCCCAGACATTCACTTGGGAGTTGGTCCAGCAATCGAAGACGGCTTCTACTACGATACTGACAACACTGCTGGTCAAATCTCTAACGAAGACCTTCCTCGTATCGAAGAAGAAATGCAAAAAATTGTCAAAGAAAACTTCCCATCAATCCGTGAAGAAGTGACTAAAGACGAGGCACGTGAAATCTTCAAAAATGACCCTTACAAGTTGGAATTGATTGAAGAACACTCAGAAGACGAAGGTGGTTTGACTATCTACCGTCAGGGTGAATATGTAGACCTTTGCCGTGGCCCTCACGTCCCATCAACAGGCCGTATCCAAATCTTCCACCTTCTCCATGTAGCAGGTGCTTACTGGCGTGGAAATAGTGACAACGCTATGATGCAACGTATCTATGGTACAGCTTGGTTTGACAAGAAAGACTTGAAAAACTACCTTCAAATGCGTGAAGAAGCCAAAGAACGTGACCACCGTAAACTTGGTAAAGAGCTTGACCTCTTTATGATTTCTCAAGAGGTTGGTCAAGGGCTTCCATTCTGGTTGCCAAATGGGGCGACAATCCGTCGTGAGTTGGAACGCTACATCGTCGACAAGGAGTTGGCTTCTGGCTACCAACACGTTTACACTCCACCACTTGCTTCAGTAGAGCTTTACAAGACTTCTGGTC
>JABZYY010000159.1:0-406 GCA_015264885.1 Streptococcus sp.
AGCCATTACCATTCAGCCTGAAGACATTCCGCTAGATATCGTATTTGAAGACGATTCATTAATGGTTGTGAATAAACCAAGCGGAATGGTTGTCCATCCATCTAAGGGGCACTACAGTGGAACTCTAGTGAATGCACTGCTTTACCATTCAAATAGTTTATCGGATAGCACGAGCGAAGAAATCTACCGCCCAGGCCTTGTTCACCGTATTGATAAAGATACAAGTGGTTTATTAGTCATCGCGAAGAATAATGATGTTCATCAAAAGTTAGCAGAGCAAATAAGCGAGAATAAGATGAACCGTGAATATATAGCGATTGTAGATGGTCATTTTGCACATGAAACAGGAGTGATTGACGCTCCATTATCTCGTCATCAAACTAACCGGTTAAAACGTGTTGTAGAA
>JABZYY010000159.1:416-948 GCA_015264885.1 Streptococcus sp.
GGAAACGTGCGGTCACTCACTTTGAAGTTATAGATGCTATCTCTGATTATTCGCTAGTATCTTGTCGTTTAGAAACAGGTCGTACACATCAAATTAGAGCACATATGGAGTTTATTAAACATCCAATTGCGAACGATCCGTTGTATCATCCAAAAGGGAAACATGCGACACCATTTGGTCAATTTTTACATGCAAAAACACTTAGCTTCACACATCCGGTTACTGGAGAAAAGTTAAACTTCGAAGTGGACCCACCAAAAGAATTTGAGGAATTTATCCATGTGCATAAGGGACGTTTTTCAGAGTAGAGGAGACCAAAATGAAAGAAGTTAGAATTATGGACGAAGGCGCCATTAACAGAGCTTTAACTAGAATTTCATATGAAATTATCGAGCGAGAAAAAGATGTGTCCAATTTAGTGATTATTGGAATTAAAACAAGAGGAATTACCTTAGCGAGACGCATTGCTGAAAAGATTTCGGCACTTGAAAAAATAAAAGTTCCAGTTGGTGAAGTGGATATCACATTATAC
>JABZYY010000015.1:0-10846 GCA_015264885.1 Streptococcus sp.
TTTGTTGGATTTTCTAAATCGGCAAGGAAACTCTCGGCACTCCAATTATTTGGATGCTCGTAGTTTTCTTGCACTAACGCGACTAATGCCTCTGCCATCGCTAAATCAGCTGGATGTAATCTTGTAAATGAATACTCTGACGAATGGAATGAAGACGGCGTTTTTGGCGGTAATGCATAGAGCATTTCCACGGCATCTTCATTTTCAGGAGTATAGTAATTTTCCTTTGTACCAACAACTTCGTATCCATTTTTACGATAGAGCTTAATAGCTTTTGTATTCGACACGCGAGCTTCAAGCGTAATTTCTTTCTTGTCTAGCGCGCGGGCGATTTTTTCTAGTGCTTTCAATAATAAAGTTGCGACATTTAAAAAGCGATAATCGTGCAGTACGGCCACATTCGTGATATGTAAATCCGCACTTTCTGTTGTTCTCGCTCCGATAAAGCCAACGATTTCGTCTTCCGCTTCCAGCACAATATAAATAGCAGCTGGATTATGAGCGACATCTTTTTCAAGAACATCTTTTGCCCATGGAGACTCTCCATCATAAGCAGCCTTCTCCACTTCAAATATGCGAGTGGCATCTTCTGGAAGGCCGATTCTGATTTTTGCTTGCGCGCCGTTTCCAAGAATCACTCTTTTTTCAAAGTTCTCAAACTGGTCGCGAATCGGATCCATCTGTTGCGCTTCTTCTAAAAACAGTGCTTTAATTTTTTCAAACCACTGAACGAAGCGTTCTTTAAACTCGTTCCACATACACTGACCCCTTTTCTAAAGGATGCTCAGCTTGCCAATTTTCTTCTGCTTCTGCTAGTTTCAAGTACATTGGGACAAACACGTCCGCGTCAACAGCTTCCTTATTTCTTCCTAATTCGATAAGCGATGTTGCGTGAGGAATCGCTTCTAGCCCTTCAAGCCACTTCGCCTCGCTCGCTCCTTTTTCGACGATTGCTTCTTTTGTAATCGACTGTAATTGTCCTACAAAAGTCACTCCCGCTGCATGTTCCGGAAACACTTTCAAGAAATCATCCCATGAAATATGTTGTTCCGTAATCACCTTTTCAAAGCCTTCGTCAGTTTTTTGATTACCTACTGCAAAAATATTTCCACGTCTGGCATCAAAAAACGGCACAACGACTTCTCCCACCTTCACTTTCGAAGTAAGGTCTGGTAAAAAGACGTCGAGACTGGAGACGCCAACAAGTGGAATCCCCAGACTCTTCGCGAGTGTTTTAGCAACGGTTACACCAATTCGAAGACCTGTGTAAGATCCAGGACCTTCAGCAACAACGATCTTTGTTAAGTCTTTTGCTGTAATGCCGGCTTCTTTAAATACAGCTTCGATAGTTGGCACAAGGAGAACACTATGTTGCAACGTGTTCTCAATCGTTTGTTCAATAATGGTACCGTCTGTCAGTTCTACAGCGACCGATAATGTCTTATTCGATGTATCTAGTGCGAGGATTGTCATACGGCACTTCCTTTCTAACTATTTCGTAAATTCATGCATGAAGGCACTGAATGCTTCTTGGCCTTCTTTTGTTTGTTTAAAGACGCCTGCATATTCTAACACGCGGCAGAATTTTGCGCTAACCGCTTTTTGTAAAAATGCGTCTACAGTTTCTTTTGTTGGTGCTTGTGCTTTTAATTCTTTCGCCCATTCTTGGTGAATAGCTTCAACTGCTTCTAGACTTCCTTCTCCAACGAGATAGTCTCTTACTTCGCTAAGTTCACGTTCAAGACGTGGCGGTAAAATCGCAAGCCCCATTACTTCAATTAAACCGATATTTTCTTTCTTAATATGTTGTACATCCGCATGTGGGTGGAAAATTCCATCTGGGAACTCCGGTGTTGTGCGGTTGTTACGTAATACTAAATCAAACTCATACGCATCTCCTTGACGACGCACGATTGGTGTAATCGCATTGTGCGGTTCCCCATTAGATTCACGTAAGATTTCAAGATCTTTGTTTTCGTAGTTTTCCCATGCTTTTAAGATATCAACTGCCACTTCAAATACTTCCTCACGGTTATTTCCGCGAAGACGAAGCGCAGAAAGTGGCCAGTAAAGGCGTTCGATTTCAACGGTGTCAAATTTCTTAGAAATACCTGTTTCTAAAACTTTAGCACGGTTCATCGGGAATTCGTAACGTCCTCCTTGATAGTGGTTATGACTTAAAATTGACCCACCAACAATTGGGAGCCCTGCATTGGACCCTACAAAATAATGAGGGAATTGTGTCACGATTTCAAGAAGTCGACTAAAAGCACCCTCATCCACTTTCATTGGTTCTAAGTTTTCAGACAAGAAGATTGCATGCTCTGAATAATAAGCATATGGAGAATAGTGATAACCCCAACTCTCTCCATCCAGTTCCATTCCGACGATACGGTGGTTCGCACGACCTGGCCAGTTGATACGACCATGGTAGCCTACGTTTTCAAAGCATAGGCGATTGGCAGGATAATTGAAATCTTTCGACTGCGCTGCTTTGATGATTTCTTCTTTTGTTTTTTCTGGTTTGGATAAGTTAATCGTGATTTCTAAATCGCCATACTCGGTTGCTCCATTAAAGGAAATATTTTTAGCGATATCATTTACCTTAATTAAGTTTAAATCGAGCGCCATTTTATAAAACTCATCGGTCGCTACTTTAGGTCCTTCTTCGTATTTATCCCAGAATAGACGGTTCAAATCTGAAGGTTTTGGAATCACAAGGTTCATTAACTCTTGTTCAAGCCAGTCGCGTTCTTCAGAGTCGTTTGCAATCTTCCCAGCTTCAACGGCAGCTTCTACTAAGTTTGCCATTGCCTCTAGTAAAGAAGGTTGCTCCACCTCTTTCGAACTTTCAAAAGATTCTTCTCCCACTAAATAAAGCACACGATTTAATAAATAGTAACGATCTTCTTTTGAAGCATACCCTGAAGCAATCGCACTATCTACAAACTCTTGAATGGCCTTATTGATTTTCATAATCTTGTCCTCCTACCAACTAGTTCCTAATCGATTAATATGCACGAGCAATCCAAACCGTATGAGTGGCTGGTTTACCTGTTACGATACATTTTTCTTTTTTCACTGGAGCGTTAAATGGAATGTTACGAGTTGTGAAGCCTGTTTCTTCTTTGATTTTCGCTTCACTTTCTTCTGTTCCATCCCAACCAACTAATACCCAACCAGGTACTTCGCCAGCTTCGCGTTTTGCTTCAATATGAGCTTTCAACTCATCTAAAGTATCAATGTTTGTATATTCGTTAGAAGCACGCATCGCACGAGCAGTTTCTAACAGACGGCCTTGCATTTTATCTAATTCAGCTAAAATTGTATCTACTAAACCATCGAATCCTACTGCTACTTTTTCATCTAAGTCACGCATTTTCGTCATCACTTGATTGTTTTCTAAGTCGCGAGGTCCGCATTCGATACGCATTGGAACACCACGTAATTCCCACTCATTGAATTTGAATCCTGGTGAGTTGTCAGTGTCGTCAATCTTCACACGTAATCCAGCAGCTTTTAATTCTTTTTGAAGCTCTTCTAATTTTTCTAAGATGGCTGGATTTTTCTTCCATGGTCCAACTGGAATTAAGACTACTTGTGTTGGAGCTACTTTTGGAGGTAATACTAATCCTTGTTCGTCACCGTGAGTCATGATTAATGAACCGATTAAACGAGTCGATACTCCCCAAGAAGTTGTATGAGCGTATACGTGCTCATTTTCTTTTGTTAAATATTTAATGTCGAAGGCTTCCGCGAATTTTGTTCCCATGTAGTGAGAAGTTCCCGCTTGAACGGCTTTACCGTCTTTCATCATCGCTTCGATTGAGTAAGTATCTACTGCACCTGCGAAACGTTCTGAAGGAGTTTTTTGTCCTTCGTAAACTGGAACGGCTAATACGCCTTCTACAACTTCTTTGTAGATATCTAACATTCTCATTGTACGGCGACGTGCATCTTCTTCATCTGCATGTGCTGTATGTCCTTCTTGCCATAAGAATTCTGAAGTACGTAAGAATGGTAAAGTTTTCTTTTCCCAACGGAATACGTTTGCCCATTGGTTGATTTCATATGGAAGATCACGGTATGAATTGATCCAATTTGAAAAAGCTGTTCCAATCATTGTTTCACTTGTTGGACGAAGCGCTAAACGTTCTTCTAATT
Source organism: Streptococcus sp. (assembly GCA_015264885.1). Taxonomy (GTDB): domain Bacteria; phylum Bacillota; class Bacilli; order Lactobacillales; family Aerococcaceae; genus Granulicatella. The sequence continues at coordinate 4,165 of JABZYY010000015.1, forward strand.
TTTCACCAGCTGCTTCTGTTACCCATGGTAATTCAGGAGCAAATCCTTCAATATGGTCTGCTTCTTTAGTGAAGAAGCTTTCTGGAATTAACATTGGGAAGTACGCATTACGAATGCCTTCTTCTTTAAAACGACGGTTGAACTCCTCTTGAATATGTTCCCAGATTTCATATCCGTCTGGTTTGAAAATCATACATCCACGCACTGGTGAATAGTCCATTAAATCTGCTTTTTGAATGGTTTGAATATACCATTTAGAAAAATCTTCTCTTTGTAAGTTTGTTTTTTCTGCCATCTGCTTGACTCCTTTTTCGTTTTTTGTGAAATAAAAAAAGCCACTCCCCTAAAAAAGGACGAATGACTCGCGGTACCACCTTAATTACACTTACGTTGTAAATGTCTCTTTAACATTGATAACGATGATTTCACCGGATTATTTTCATAATCACCTATTTGGTAGGTTCAGTTAAAGAGCGGGGGTTCTTTCTCAGCAATCAGAACTTTCTGTACCCATCATTTCACTTACTTTTCCATGTCCTATCGTACTCTAAACAAGGGTGGAAAGCAAGTGTTTTCTTGCTGTAAACTAGTCGTATTTTGCTGTCTTTTGAAGAAACTCTACTAAGTTCGTTGTATGGTTATATTTAATAGCGGCACTGAGGTCTTTTTCCAAGATGACTTTTTCTAAATCAATGCCGTTTACAGCGGCAATCGCAATCGTATAATGGATGACATCTGCTAGTTCTTTTGCAAGTTCAGCTTGTACTTCCTCAGTATTCCCATCTTTTCTACCGTCACGAATACTAATTTGCTCTGCCACTTCTCCAATTTCTTCGACTAATTTAATAAAGAGCCCTTGGTCAGTTTTTCGATTATTATAGACATCTGCTAAATAATCTTCATAAAGTCTTACGGTTAATCCTGACATCTAATCACACTCCAATAAAATAAGCAATAGACAGTGAAGTCTATTGCTATTTTACATAATTTCTAGTAGAAGATAAAGCGTTTATCGCTTGTCAATAATCTTAGTAGCTTTATCCCCAATAATTTGGATAATAAATACCAAAATAAGGATGGCTACTGTAGCGACAAAGATGATATCCACTTTATTTCGTGTATAACCAATGAGGTAAGCTAAGTTTCCTAATCCTCCCGCACCGATAACACCAGCTACTGCTGTAGAACCGATTAACGCGATTGCCGTTACGGTAATCCCTGATACAAGTGCTGGAAGTGATTCTGGAATCAGCACTTTTGTAATGATTTGGCGGGTATTTGCCCCCATTGATTCTGCCGCCTCGATGACTCCTGACGGGATTTCATTTAACGCGATATCCACTAAACGCGCATAAAATGGCGCTGCACTGATGATCAATGTTGGAATTGCCCCTTTAGGCCCTACAATCGTTGACATGATGGCTTTTGTAAAAGGCATCAATAATGTTAGTAAAATAATAAATGGAATCGCACGGAAAATATTAATGATTCCGCCTAAAATAAGATGAACCCATGTATTTTCAAGACTGCGACCTTTTCCTGTTAAGAAAAGAAGGAGTCCTAAAATTAATCCGATGACAAATACATAGAACGTTGGAATGAAGGTCATATAGAGAGTTTCATTAATAGCTTTAATGACATCAGGCCATACAACATTCTCGAACGAAAACATTTCTCTGAAAAGTTCATCTAGGCTTGCTGATGCTAAAAATAGATTAAACATGCTCTAACACCTCCACGATAATTTCTGCTTGTTTAAGATATTCGATGACTTCTTCTGCTTTTGAAGATTCTTCCTCAATCAAAATAATCATGCTTCCTAATATCCCTTTTTGCGTAATGTTTACCTTCGCTTGTAAAATCGATACCGTTGCATCGAGTTTACGAATCGCTTCAGATAATACGGCGTCTCCTGTACGGTCGCCTAAATACTGAATACGAACTGCTACCCCTGGGCGAAGGGATGTTGAAAGGTGATGGAATACCTCATCGATTTCATCATCCACACGTTCTTCTCCCACGAATTGTTTTGTAATTGGTTGTTGTGGATTTTTGAAGACTTCAATCACTTCTCCACTTTCCACTACTCGTCCTTCTTCCATCACGGCAACACGGTGGCAAATTTGACGAACGACATGCATTTCATGCGTAATTAACACAATCGTTAACCCTAGTTCTTGGTTGATTTCTACTAATAATTTTAAGATATCTTTTGTTGTCTTAGGGTCAAGTGCACTCGTAGCTTCGTCACATAAAAGGACTTCTGGATCGTTAGCTAACGCACGGGCAATCCCTACTCTTTGCTTTTGTCCCCCAGAAAGTTGTGATGGATAAGATTTTTCACGTCCGGTTAGTCCAACTAAATCGATTAATTCGGCTACCTTAGCTTTACGCTCGGCTTTTGGAACGCCTGCAATTTCAAGTGAAAAAGCAATGTTTTCTTCGACTGTTCTCGACCATAAAAGATTGAAATGTTGGAATATCATCGCGATTTTTTGACGCTCTTTTAAAAGCTCTTTGCGTTTTAAGGTTGTAATGTCTTTTTCATTAATATAAATATGGCCACTTGTAACTGTCTCAAGTCCATTTAACAAACGGATTAATGTACTTTTACCCGCACCTGAAAAACCAATCACTCCAAAAATTTCGCCTCTACTAATCTCTAACGAGACATCTTTTACAGCTTCAACCGTGCCTTGTTTCCCAGTATATGTTTTGGACACGTTCTCTACTCGAATCATTGTTTCACTCCTTAATGGTCAAAAGGGAGCGGAAAGTACAAGGCTTTTGGCTTTGTATCTTTCCACTCCTCTTGTTCTCTTACTATTTTTTATTATTTCGCAGGAATTACAGAACCATCTGTATATTTTTCGTTGATGAATTTACGGATTTCATCACTTTGTAACGCTTTGATTAAAGCTTGAATTTTTGCTTTATCTTTATCAGCAGGTTTTACAGCGACTAAGTTAGCGTATGGTGAGCTTCCATCTTCTAAAGCGATTGAATCTTTCACTGGTGAAAGTTTAGCATCGATTGCGAAGTTTGAGTTGATGATCACTGCATCGCCTTCATTGTTTTCGTATGTTGATACTAATAATTCAGGTGCGATTTCTGTTTTGATTTGGATATTCTTTGGATTTTCAGCAATGTCGCTTAATCCAGCAGTTACAGGGTTCACGCCATCTTTTAATTTAATTAATCCAGCTTTTGTGAAGAAGCTTAAGAAACGTCCTACTTCAGCAGGGTTTGTTGATGCATATACCACTGCGTTATCTGGTAATTCTTTTAATGATTTATATTTCTTAGAGTAAATTGCCATTGGTTCGATATGAACGTTCCCTACAGAAACTAAATCTTGGTTATGTTCTTTGTTGAATTTATCAAGATATGGAGTGTGTTGGAAGTAGTTTGCATCCGCATCTCCTCCGTAAACGATGTTGTTTGGTGTTACGTAGTCGTTTACGATGTTAATTTCTAATTTGTAACCTTCTTTTTCTAAGATTGGTTTAGCTGCTTCTAAGATTTCAGCGTGAGGTGCTGGTGAAGCTACTACTGTAATTGTTTTATCTTCTGCTTTTGCTGCTTTTGCAGCTTCTGTTGTGCTTTCTGATTTTGCTGAGTTGTTTCCGCAAGCTACTAATGCTGTTGCTAAAAGTCCGAATGTTGTTGCTTTGAATAATTTATTAAATTTCATGTTATAAGTCCCCTTTTTGGTTAAATGATTGTTCTTTGTTTGGAAACCACATGCGCGCTTCGTGATTTCCAACAGATGTTGCTCTGTCCATTTTGGTTTGGGCCATAAAAAAAGCTTCCCCTCTACACACTAGAGGCGAAGTTTTCGCGTTACCACTCTAATTCCGATAAACCTCACAGTTTACCGCTCCAAAAGTACGTTGCATGGTGCAAGATACCCTTGTACGTTATCGAGTACAAATCGCAAAAGCTTCATCACCTTTGTTGCTCCCAGACCATTTTCAATAAATTGCCCCGTATCCTTTCCCACCAACCGGATTCTCTTTAACGTTCTTCTTTATTTACTTATCTGTTCATTGCATTGCTTTATCTGATGAAACTACTATAAACGATGGAGGTATTCTGAGTCAATGCGAAACTCGTTATTTGATTATACCTGTTTTTCAGAACTCGTTATAACTTTTGTGCATATACTCTTCAACAAAAAAAGAAGGAGCACACAACTGCACTCCTTCTGTCATTTATAACTATTTCTTCAAGAACTTTCTCATTGAAAGAACTGAACCAAACGCACCGATAAGAACACCGATGGCAACCATTCCTGCTGAAACATAAATCAAGAATGGATTTGGATCGAGTAGGCTAAAGCTTGATCCAGAGAAGAAATCTGAACCGCCTTTATACACCCATAGGTATACAGACCATACTAATCCGATTGGGATAATTGAACCGATTAATCCAATCATACCGCCTTCTAAGAAGAATGGCCAACGAATGTAAGCTTTTGTCGCCCCTACCAGACGCATGATTTCGATTTCTGTTCTACGTGCATAGATTGTTGCACGGATTGTATTTGAAATTAAGAACATCGCTAACGCTAATAGTCCTAAAATAACAACTGCCCCAATATTACGAGCTGTCGCAATGATACGGAACAAGTTATCCGCACGAGCTTCCCCGTAACGAACACGCGCTACGTAGTCCATGCCTTCGATTTGTTTCGCAATAGCACTTGTTTTTTGTGGTTCCACTGCTTTTACGTCGAACGCATTACGAAGTGGGTTCGCATCATTTTTAAATAATGATAACTCTTCTCCGAAGTTCTTTGTTACGTCTTCTAACTCTTCGTCTTTAGAACGGAAAGTGATAGACTCAACGCCATCTAAGGCTTTAATTTTTGCTTCTAATTCATCTGTTTTTGTTTGGTCAGCTGCCAAATCAATAAACACACGTACGTTTACGTCATTTTCAATATCTGAACCGATTTTATTCACGTTAAATAGAAGTGATACGAACACCCCTACGATTAATAAGATCATTGATACTGCAGAAACAGCACCAAATGTCATCAATCCATTTCTGAAAAGACTCTTGAAGGCGTCACGTATATGACGACCCATAGTTCTAATCTTCATATCCGTATTCCCCCTGTTCTTGGTCACGTACAATTTGACCATTTTCAATCGCAATTACACGATGCTTTTTCTCGTTAACGATTTGGCTATTGTGTGTTGCCATTACGATTGTTGTTCCTTGTTCGTTGATACGCTCAAGGATATCCATAATTTCCATTGACGTTTCTGGGTCAAGGTTCCCTGTTGGCTCATCGGCAATCAGGATTCCAGGTGTATTCACAATTGCACGAGCAATCGCTACACGTTGTTGTTCCCCACCAGATAATTCATTTGGGAAATTGCTCATACGGTGTTTTAGGTTTACTAACTCTAAAACGTCTTCAACACGGCGTTTAATTTCACGAGGTGATTTTTCAATAACCTCCATCGCATATGCCACGTTTTCGTATACAGTTTTATGTTGTAAGAGTTTAAAGTCTTGGAAGACAACCCCTACATAACGGCGTAAGTACGGAATTTGACGATCTCTAATTTTCATTAAATCATATTTACCTACACGAATTCTACCTTTAGTCGCTTTTTCTTCGCGATACATCATTTTAATGAAAGTTGATTTACCTGCACCAGAAGGCCCTACTACATAAACGAACTCTCCATCCTTAATTTGGATAGATAAATTATTAATAGCAGTGATGCCTTTATTATATTTCTTAGTTACATTCATCATTTCAATCATAAACTCACCAGCTTTCTAATCCTTCGATATTTTAATCCTCCCTATTATAGCACCCGAATATTACAACCCCTTCACATAAGATTACAGAAATATTAAAATCAGGATACGAGGGCGAACGCTCAGGGACGAATCATTGGAAACAAACACCGCAAGGGACTTGATACAAGTCGTGCGGATGTTTGTTGAAATGGACGTCGGCCCTGTGAGCCCGAGTTCAACTTCAGGATACGAGGGAAATCCTTCACAGTGCGAAGGATTTGGGTGTGGGCATTGCTTCTCGTATGATACTTCATCACTGTAAGACAATACTTCGCTCTATATTAGCAGTATTTACTCATCCTCAAGAAAGTCAATAAACCACTGTGCCTTACTCAATGCACATATAGGGTTGAATTTCTTGATAGGCACTGGAGCCCGTTAAACTATCTAGGAAGTTTCACCCAATAATAATACAGATAATTAAAACGAACTTAAAACAATTTGCCTCACAATAGAAAACACCTAGCTCTCACTAGGTGCTTCCTACTATTATTCTTCAGTTGCTTTCGTTCCCTCAAGCGTCCATTTTAAGTACGCATCCATAAACGGATCCAAGTCTCCATCCATGACCGCACCAATATTTCCTGTCTCATATCCAGAACGTAAATCTTTTACCATTGAATAAGGATGGAACACATAGTTACGAATTTGAGAACCCCAGGCGATATCTTTTTGCTCGCCACGGATAGCTGCCAATTCAGCTGCCTTCTTCTCTTCTTCTAATTGGAACAATTTCGCCTTCAACATCGCCATCGCCTGGTCTCTGTTTTTAAATTGAGAACGTTGCGCCTGACTCTGCGTCACGATTCCAGTTGGAATATGCGTAATACGCACCGCAGAAGATGTCTTATTAATATGT
>JABZYY010000015.1:10856-19716 GCA_015264885.1 Streptococcus sp.
ATATGTTGTCCACCGGCACCACTTGCACGGTATACGTCGATTTTCAAATCATCTGGATTAATCTCAATATCAATATCTCCGTCCATTTGCGGAACAACATCCACTGAACAGAATGATGTATGACGTTTCCCAGCCGCATCAAATGGAGAAATACGAACGAGACGATGCACGCCTTTTTCAGAGCGTAAATACCCGTATGCATTCAAGCCCTCAATCGACAAGGTTACAGACTTAATCCCTGCTTCGTCCCCGTCTTGATAATCCACTGTTTCAACACGGTAACCATGTTTTTCAGCCCAACGCATATACATACGCAGTAGCATACTGCCCCAGTCCTGTGATTCTGTCCCCCCAGCACCTGGATGGATTTCCAAAATCGCACTGTTCTTATCATGAGGACCGTTCAGCAACATACTTAATTCGTACTGTTGCAAGTCCTTCTCAAGGGCCTCTATTGCGTCAACGATTTCCGCATGCACTTCTTCATCTGGCTCTTCTTTATACATTTCAAATAACAAACCTGTCTCTTCATGCGCCAATTCCATCTTATGGAACGTATCATAAATAGCCTTTAATTCATTATTCTTTTGAATGACTTGATTCGCTTTTTCGCTATCATCCCAAAATGATGGTTCAGACATCTCTTGCTCGTAGGCAGCGATATCTTCTTCTAAGCGATCTAAGTCAAAGAGACCTCCTATAACTGATGATTTGTTCGTTCATGGCCTCAAGCGCATTTCTAATTTCACTAATTTCCATACTGACCTCTTTCTAAAAGAAAACGGCGAAATGCTTCGCCGTCTCCCTTTGTTATTAAGCTTTTTCTGAATCGTCGTCAGAAGTTCTGTCATGACCTGTAGCCACTACACTGCGAACTCCTTGAATTTGTTCACGTTGTAAGTTTTGACGAATTTGAGATTTCATCAAGATACGTGTTACATCATAGTCGATTGCAGCAATCATTTGTTGGAATCGTTCGTAACCTTCTGTTTGGTACTCTGTTAATGGATCGATTTGAGCGTATCCACGTAAACCAACGCTTTGACGTAATTGGTCCATATCATCGATGTGATCTGTCCACTTACGGTCAACCACACGTAGGATAACTACTTTTTCGAACTCAAGCATTTGATTGTCACCATTCAATTGCTCTTGTTTTTCTTTGTAGATTTCCATTGCTTTTTCGTTTAAGATTCCTTCGATTTCAGTAGCTGATTTGCCTTCTAAATCGCTAATTGAAAGTTCATCTGGAGCACAGATTGAGTTGTGAGCAAAGTCCACAATTCCTTCTAAGTTCCAATCTTTTTGGTCTGTCAATGTATGACTTTCCACAACGCGGTGGATTGTACGACGGATCATACCTTTTGTCACTTTTTCAAGTGAGTTTTCTTCGTTAATAATTTGTAGACGTTGTGAGTAGATGATTTCACGTTGTTCACGCATAACCTCATCGTACTCTAGGACGCTTTTACGAGTATCGTAGTTGTTCCCTTCAACACGTTTTTGTGAAGATTCTACTTGTCTTGTTAACATCTTGCTTTGGATGAAGTTATCGTCGCCTTCATCTGTTAAGTTTAGACGTTCCCAGATTGCTTGCATTTTTTCTCCACCGAAACGTTTCATCAAATCATCTTCTAATGATAGGTAGAATTGTGTTGCACCTGGGTCCCCTTGACGTCCACTACGTCCACGTAATTGGTTATCGATACGACGGCTTTCGTGACGTTCTGTACCGATTACGCAAAGTCCACCAAGTTCTTTCACGCCTTTACCAAGCTTGATGTCAGTACCACGTCCGGCCATGTTTGTCGCGATTGTTACAGCGCCACGTTGACCAGCTGACATGATAATTTCTGCTTCTTTAAAGTGGTTTTTCGCATTTAATACTTCGTGCGGAATTCCTTCTGCGCGTAGTAAGTTAGATAGCAATTCACTTGTTTCAACGGCAACCGTACCGACAAGGATTGGTTGACCTGCCTCATGACGTTGTTTGATATCTTGTACCACCGCACGGAATTTACTACGTAATGATGGGTAGATTAAATCGTGGCCATCGATACGTTGTACAGGACGGTTTGTTGGAATCGCAATAACGTTCATGTTGTAGATTTCTCTGAATTCTTCTTCTTCAGTCTTCGCAGTACCTGTCATCCCTGACAATTTACGATACATACGGAAGTAGTTTTGGTAAGTGATTGTCGCCATTGTCTTAGACTCGTTTTCAACTTCAACGCCTTCTTTAGCTTCAATCGCTTGGTGAAGACCATCTGAGTAACGACGACCTTCCATGATACGTCCAGTAAATCCATCAACGATTTTAACTTTACCTTCATCCACCACATAGTCGATGTCGCGTAACATAATGTAGTTCGCACGTAACGCTTGGTCGATATGGTGAACAAGTGCTGAGTTATCCACGTCATAAAGGTTTGGTAAGCGGAATGTTTGTTCAGCTTTGTTAATCCCTTCGTCTGTTAATGAAATTGTTTTAGAAGTTAAGTCGATTGTGTAATCTTCTTCCTCTTTTAATCCTTTAACAAACATATCTGCACGTTGGTATAACACTGTTGATTTTTCAGCTTGTCCTGAAATGATCAATGGAGTACGCGCTTCGTCGATTAAGATTGAGTCTGTTTCATCGACAACTGCGTAGTTCAATGGACGTTGTACCATTTGTGATTTGTAAACCACCATGTTATCACGTAAGTAGTCAAATCCTAATTCACTGTTTGTGCTGTAAGTGATGTCTGCAGCATATGCGGCACGTTTTTCTTCTGAAGACATTCCTGTTAAGTTTAACCCAACAGTTAGTCCTAAGAAGTTGTATAACTCACCCATTTCGCGCGCGTCACGAGTTGCTAAGTATTCGTTAACGGTAACTACGTGAACACCCTCGCCTGATAATGCGTTTAAGTATACAGGCATTGTCGCTGTTAAAGTTTTACCTTCACCAGTACGCATTTCCGCAATGTTACCGTCATGAAGTGTAATCCCACCCATGATTTGAACTTTATATGGGAATAAGCCTAATACACGTTTAGCTCCTTCACGTACTAACGCGAATGCTTCAGGAAGAAGTGCATCAAGAGACTCCCCTTGAGCATATCTTGCTTTATATTCTTCTGTTTTTACTGGAAAATCAGCATCTTCTAATGCAGCCATTTGAGATTCTAACGCAATTACTTTATCCGCTAGTTTTCCTAAACGACGTAATTCACGCTTATCATTTTCAACTAACTGTCTCAAAAAATTTGCCATTTAATTAACTCCTTTTTTATTTTCACCACTATTTTTAAATCGGTGAACATTTTAAATCTCATAAAAGTACTACAAATAGGTGGCTACACCTATTGCATCTTATTCATTTTACCATTGTTTAGCTAATTAAGAAAGCAAAACAAGGCGACTTTTTTCAAAGTCACCCGATTTTTTTACATTTTTACGTCAATGAAACCTAATTTTTGTTCCAAACAGAGAGTTATTGCTGCTTTTTCTCCATACGTAATAATGCTTTCTTTCAGAATTAAAGTCTTATAGTAACATCATATTTTTTACTATTTTCTGATTCCGAACGATGTGAAATATGAATCAACGTTAACGTAGAATCGTTTAGTAATTGATTTTCAATCAGTTCATAAAGTTCCCTATCTAATGCGGACAAAGACTCGTCCAAAATAAGCCAATCTTTACGTTCTAGTAACGCGCGAATCAACATCAACCTTTGAATTTGACCACCTGATAAACTGGATTGCTCACTATACAGCTCTTCAAGAGACTCCAATGTTGGAAAACGATCTTCTAATCTAAAGCGATGAATCCATCCCATTAAAGTATGCGCATCAACCTCACCACTATAATACGTCAGATTATTCCGTATCGTATCATGGAATAATCCTTGTTGTTGTGGTATGTAAGCAATCTGTTGTTGAATCGTTGAATAAGGGACATTTTCAATAGGTCGCTGATTGAATAAAACAGTTCCCGTATAGTCTATAAAATTGCCGGTAGCAACTAACATGAGAAGCGATTTTCCTTTACCACTTTGGCCTGTAATCAAATACTTTTTCCCTTTTTCAAAATTCAATGGCACATTTTGTGTAAAGGTTTGATGCTGAAAGTGAATTTTAACATCCTTTAACTGAAGAGTTTTTAAAGTCTCAACCTGATTTGCCCGTTCTTCCAATGCACTATCTTGATGCATTAACTCATCATGAATTCCTTTGACAGACTGCAAGTTACTAATAGAATCTGCAATGAGATTAGCAGGCAATGTTAACTCTTGAGAAATTGAAAATACAGCCACCAATGCTCCAACTTGCAATTGTCCAATTAATACCTGATAACCTCCCAGCAATAAAATCACAATCATCGTCGAATAAAAACCAAATCCAACCAAAACATTCACAAGGGCTATTTGTTTTTTCTTCGACAAAGTAGCTTCATTCATCGTTTCGTATTTTTCAACGGCTTGATTCATCACAAGTGGATAGTGCCGACTATTTTTCACAGACAATTTGCTTTCTAATAAATCCGTTAGAAATGTTACATATTGCTTTTTAGAGCGAGAAATCTTCTCTTGTTTTTGTTGAAGTGATTTATTAAATAAGAGTGGCAGCCCAATTGGTAAAAACATCGTTACAATCACTGCAGTTGCAACTCCTGCATGAATCATATACAACGCTATTGTAGAAAACAGAAACGAAACAACCCCTTGAATCATTGAAATCTGTGTATCGTAATGAAGATCCTTTATCATCTCAATATCATTATTAATCTCAGAAACTTTCTCGCCTGGAACTAGTAGTTTCTCTGATTTCACCTGCACGGCACTTGTAATAGCAGAATATAATGATTTTTTATGAAAGAAACTCCCTACTTGATTCAGATATTTTACATTCCATACTTGCCTAGCATATTCGAACACTAAAAGTAATAAGGTTATTCCAATCAAATAACTAATCTGCATAAAAAACGAGCTTGTGTCATGATTGGAAATCGCATCAACGACAAATTGAATCTGATAATTTAACCAGACAGATAAGCCCGATACAAGCATTACAAATAATACAGTTGTGAATAATAAAGATTTCTTCATTTTGTTCCCCTTAAAACTCTATAAAGTTCACCGTAGACCCAGATTCAATTTCTTTTGAACTTTTGATTTCTTTTAGTAGCACAGCCACTAAGTACAATTCGATGCTGAGTATGTCTTCTAAGTTATGAAAATACAGTTCTAACATATTTCTACTTAAATTAACGGTACTCTTTCAGCTTATTTCTATCCTTAGCAAATGTCAACGCTATTTTATCGATTTTCTTAGATTATTTTCTCATAAATAATTTTATCAATCTTTCAATAGAGTTGAGAGCACAAAAAAAGGTGGCTTTTTCAAGCCACCTAAAATTTTATTAATTTGTTTCAATCAAACCATATTTTCCATCTTTACGACGATAAACAATGTTTGTTTCGTTCGTTTCAGCATCTTGGTAGATAAAGAAGTTATGTCCTAACATGTTCATTTGAAGAACAGCTTCTTCGCTATCCATTGGTTTCAAATCAATTCGTTTTGTACGAACGATTTCTAATCCTGTTTCCTCCTCTTCAGGCACTTCTGGAAGTGGTGGTAACACAACATCGAATCCTTTTTCGCGAGATTTACGATTGATTTTAGTTTTATGTTTACGAACTTGTCTTTCAAGTTTATCGACTACCAAGTCAATACTTCCATATAAATCAATTGAAGTTTCCTCGGCACGTAGAACTAAATAAGGAAGTGGGATCGTAACTTCAACTTTTGCAGTCTTTTCAGCGTAGACTTTCAAGTTGACATATACAGTCGCATTAGCAACGTCAGTAAAGTATTTTTCTAATTTGCTAATCTTCTTTTCAGCGTATTGACGAATCGCTTCTGTGACCTCAATATTTTCTCCACGGATATTATATTTAAACATAATACTCTCCCCTTTCATCTGGAAAACCAGATTTGAAGAAATACCCTAAGGACCACTCTTAGGAATTGCTTCGTTTGATTTCTATAGTTTTATTATAAAGCATGCACAGGGCTTTTACAACCGTTTTCAAGAATTCTTTCATTAAGAATTGTTAAGGAAAAACGGTATTTTTGAGGACTTTTCTTTGGCGATATTTTGTTTTCACGAGATGAAAAATTATACAGCATTGAAGATTAGAATCATTCCCAACAAGAATCTCCTATCCCCTTTAATCATCTCCCTCCTTTCTAGAAAGTCTTAGATTCCTAGTTAAAACAACACAGAATCTCCATTGACAGAAATCGTTTTCAACGATATAGTGAAATAGTAAACAAATTATAAAGGAGTTATGATTATGGAAAAAGTATTTGCTAGTCCGTCTCGTTATGTTCAGGGGAAAGATGTTCTTAAAACTGGTCTTTCTCACGTGTTGGCTCTTGGGAATCGACATCTCCTTCTTTGCGACCCTATCGTTTATGATTTAGTCGGTAAAGAACTAGAAGAAAATCTCGTAAAAGAAGGCGCATTTGTTCATCGTGAAATCTTCCATGGTGAAGCCACTAATGATGAAGTCCGCCGCGTTGCTGAAGTTGTGAAGGAACATCAATTAAACGTAGTCATCGGCTTAGGTGGTGGTAAATCGATTGATACAGCCAAAGCCATTGCGGACGATTCTAATTGTCCGGTAGCGATTTTACCAACAATTGCTTCAACGGATGCTCCAACTTCTGCACTCTCTGTAATTTATTCAGCAGAAGGCGTGTTTGAACGCTATCGTTTCTACAAGAAAAACCCAGAATTAGTATTAGTGGATACAAAAGTCATTGCCAATGCTCCTGTTCGTTTATTAATCTCAGGAATTGCCGATGCGCTTGCTACTTGGGTTGAGGCTCGTGCAGTCATCGAAGCACAAGGAAGCACAATGGTCGGTCAAGTTCCAACGATTGCTGCAGAAGCCATCGCTCGTGTCTGCGAAAGTACTTTATTCGAAAATGGTCTACAAGCCGTAGCCGCAGCAAACGCCAAAGTGGTTACTCCATCTTTAGAAGCTATTGTAGAAGCAAACACCCTACTCAGCGGTATCGGTTTCGAATCGGCTGGTTTAGCAGCAGCGCATGCCATCCATAACGGATTCACAGCGATTCACGGAGACATCCATACTCTCACTCACGGTGAAAAAGTAGCTTATGGTACATTGACACAACTGTTATTAGAAAATCGTCCAAAAGAAGAACTCGATAAATACATTACTTTCTATAAAGCACTTGGATTACCAACAACGCTGAAAGAAGTGAAATTGGATTCTGTATCCTATGAAGACTTACTCAAGATTGGATCTCTAGCTACACAAGAAGGCGAAACTATCCACCAAATGGTTGTTGACTATACTGCCGAAGATGTGGCAAATGCTCTTCTTGCTCTTGACCAATATGTCACTACAAGATTCTAAAAATAACTAGATAAATTTCAATAGCCCAAGCAGAAATCTGCTTGGGCTGTTTTATCGATTTATTTTGTATCAAAAATGATACGTATCATTTTTGATACACTTTTTATCTAAATAATGTCAGAGACTCCACTTCTTCAACACCAGTTTCCATTAATGCTTTTGCGGCAAGGTGGATTGTTGCGCCGGTTGTATAAACATCATCCACCAATAAGACTTTCTTTGGAACCCCTACATTCTCTTTCACTTTAAAAGGTTGCTTTAGTTGCAGACGCTCCTGCCTTGTCTTCTCGGATTGCTTCTTCCCACTGCCAATATGTTCTAAAAGCGAAACAGCTGGTACATGGCACTGTTCCAGTAAAGTTGGAATCGTCTCGAATTCTCTTTTTCTTAGACTCGCTTTGGACGAAGGTAATGGACAGAGAACGAAGCCCCTCTTTTGATACTTTAGTAACTCTTGCCTTAATTCCTTTATCACCAACGTCATCACTCTTGTATCTCCCACAAATTTGAATAACTCCATAAACTTTCGCCCCGCCTCATCATAAGCATACAAGGCAGTATTCTTTAGGAGTACCGCTTCTTTTACTTGATGCCATTTTTGACAATCCGGGCAGACTTCTACTTTTGTCATCAACCTCCCACACTCTAGGCAAGTTGGATGCTGCCTTAATTCCATAAATGGATGCTCACAATAGACGCAGATGCACTTTCTGTTTGCTCCTAGTAAGAATGAGAGTATCGGCTCCGCTCTTTCAACTTCTTCGCCGCACCATAAACATTTCATTCGTGTTCCCTCCCAAGAAGTGCTTGTTGATTTAAGCCCTCGATTTCCCTGACCGCCTGGATCATTGCTTTTGTTTTGCCATTATGAAAATAGACCACTTCTCCTGTTGGACATTCTGCTGTCCGTCCAACGCGTCCTGCGATTTGCACGAGTACTTCTCTTGAGAATTCCTCTTCGTGCGCGTTGATGACGCAAACATCGACTCCTGGAAAAGTGACTCCGCGTTCTAGAATCGTTGTCGTCACAAGAAACTCGAGCTCTCCTGCTCTCATTTTTGCGATTCTTTCTTGCCGATACGTTTCTTTAGAGCTGACCGTCTCGAATTTTGCATTTGGAAACTGTCGTCTCAGTGCTACTTCTATCGGATTAAGAAGTGTAATTCTCGGTACAAACAGTAAAAATCGTTTCCCTACTTTAACATGTTCCTCTATAAACTGACACACAGGTTTTGGCACTTTCTTCTTTTTCAATCTTTTGTCTAAATCTCCGATAAAACTCATCGTCGGTACTACTAGTGGCTTCTTATGATATCGTTCTGGCAGCAAGGATACCGACAACTCTTTTCGTTTGATTCTTTTTTCTAAAGTCTGGGACGGAGTCGCCGTTAAATATAGCAAACAGCCATCCTCTTTCAC
>JABZYY010000160.1 GCA_015264885.1 Streptococcus sp.
AAGGATAGCATCAGACTCACGAACAGTTTCTAGTTTTTCCTCAGTGATTTCACCCATGACACGGATAGCGAGTCCTGGTCCTGGGAATGGTTGGCGCCATACGATGTGGTCTGGCATACCAAGCTCTGTACCGAGGGCACGGACTTCGTCTTTATAAAGAGTGTTCAATGGTTCAATCAATTCAAACTGCATGTCTTCTGGAAGACCACCAACATTGTGGTGTGATTTGATGGTTTGGGCTGTGTCTGTACCAGACTCAATTACGTCAGTGTATAGTGTTCCTTGAGCAAGGAATTTTACATCTTTTAGCTTGCTAGCTTCGTCATCAAAGACATAAACAAATTCATTACCGATAATCTTCCGTTTTTGTTCAGGGTCAGAAACACCAGCAAGTTTGTCAAGGAAGCGTTTTGCAGCGTCTGCTTTGACGATATTCAAACCGAACTTACCACCAAGCATGTCCATAACTTGGTCAGCTTCTCCCTTACGGAGAAGACCGTGGTCTACAAAGATACAGATCAATTGATCACCGATCGCTTTTTGAAGAAGAACTCCAACAACAGAAGAGTCAACACCACCAGAAAGTCCGAGGAGAACACGTTTGTCTCCAACTTTTTCACGGATTTGTTTGATTTGCATCTCGATGAAGTTATCCATAGTCCAGTCACCTTTGGCACCACAGATATTCAAGGCAAAGTTGCGAAGGATATCATAGCCGTGAACTGAGTGGCGAACTTCAGGGTGGAACTGGATACCATAGATTTTCTTGTCAGGATTCTCAATCGAAGCATACGGACAGTCAGCAGAAGTACCTGTACGGACAAAGTCAGCAGGGATTTCTGTTACAGCATCACCGTGGCTCATCAAGACCAACTGTTTATCAGGTGTTCCCTCAAAGAG
>JABZYY010000161.1 GCA_015264885.1 Streptococcus sp.
GGAGGATTGAGTTCAAGTTTGCTGATTGCTTCCTTGATATCTCCACCAAGTGGCAAGAAGTATTTAGCTGGAACGCCTTCTGTCAAGTTGGCATTGTATGGTTCTTGCAAGTATGGTAAACCCTCTGGCATGATGTCGTTGAAGAGGATTTTACCAACTGTTGTAAGCAAGACCTTGTGTTTTTGCTCTTCTGTCCAAGGCTTGTTGAGGCTGTCTGTTGCGATACCAACACGTGAGTGAAGGTGAACATAACCATTACGGTAAGCCATAACCGCTTCGTCACAGTCTTTGAAGACTATTCCTTCACCTTCACGACCAGCTTCTTCCATAGTCAAGTAGTAGTTACCCAAAACCATGTCCTGAGATGGAGTAACAACTGGTTTACCATCTTTCGGGTTCAAGATATGCTCAGCAGCGAGCATCAAGATACGAGCTTCTGCTTGGGCTTCTTCTGAAAGCGGTACGTGGATGGCCATTTGGTCTCCGTCAAAGTCGGCATTGTAGGCTTCACAGACAAGTGGGTGCAAGCGAAGGGCCTTACCATCAATCAAGACTGGCTCGAAGGCTTGGATACCCAAACGGTGAAGGGTCGGTGCGCGGTTAAGAAGTACTGGGTGTTCTTTGATCACTTCTTCAAGAATATCCCAGATACGCTCATCTCCGCGTTCCACCAAGCGTTTAGCTGCTTTGACGTTTTGCACGATATCACGAGCAACGATTTCACGCATAACGAATGGTTTAAAGAGCTCGATCGCCATTTCACGTGGCACACCACATTGGTACATCTTAAGAGTTGGACCAACGGCGATAACGGAACGTCC
>JABZYY010000162.1 GCA_015264885.1 Streptococcus sp.
GTATGATGGTAAAGTTACTTACGCAGATGCGGATAAGGTAGAAGTTCGTCGTAAAGATGGATCATTGGATGTTTACCACATCCAAAAATTCCGTCGTTCAAACTCAGGTACTGCTTACAACCAACGCACTCTTGTAAAAGTTGGCGATGTCGTTGAAAAAGGCGACTTTATCGCTGACGGACCTTCTATGGAAAATGGAGAAATGGCTCTGGGACAAAACCCAATCGTTGCCTACATGACTTGGGAAGGTTACAACTTCGAGGATGCCGTTATCATGAGCGAACGCTTGGTGAAAGAAGATGTCTACACATCTGTCCACCTTGAAGAATACGAATCAGAAACGCGCGATACAAAGCTTGGACCTGAAGAAATTACTCGTGAAATTCCAAACGTTGGGGAAGACGCTCTTAAAGACCTTGACGAAATGGGTATTATCCGTATCGGTGCGGAAGTAAAAGAAGGCGATATCTTAGTTGGTAAGGTGACACCGAAGGGTGAAAAAGACCTTTCTGCTGAAGAACGTCTCCTCCACGCAATCTTTGGAGATAAATCTCGTGAAGTGCGTGATACTTCTCTTCGTGTACCTCATGGTGGAGATGGTGTTGTTCGCGATGTCAAGATCTTTACGCGTGCAAACGGAGATGAATTGCAATCGGGTGTGAACATGTTGGTTCGTGTTTACATCGCACAAAAACGTAAGATTCGCGTCGGAGATAAGATGGCCGGTCGTCACGGAAACAAAGGGGGTGTATCCCGTATCGTTCCTGTGGAAGACATGCCTTACTTGCCAGATGGAACACCAGTTGATATCATG
>JABZYY010000163.1:0-456 GCA_015264885.1 Streptococcus sp.
AGCTTCAGCTTCACAGCCTTCACCATTGCTCTACCTCGCACCTTATGCAGGGGTTGCTATGGCAGAAGAGTTCATGTACCAAGGGAAGCATGTGTTGATTGTTTATGATGACCTATCTAAACAAGCGGTAGCTTATCGTGAACTTTCTCTCTTGCTCCGTCGTCCACCAGGTCGTGAGGCCTTCCCAGGGGATGTCTTCTACCTTCACAGCCGTCTACTTGAGCGTTCTGCTAAAGTTTCAGATGAGCTTGGCGGTGGATCTATCACGGCTCTTCCATTTATCGAGACCCAAGCAGGAGATATCTCAGCCTATATCGCCACAAACGTAATCTCTATTACGGATGGACAAATCTTCCTAAGTGATAGTCTCTTTAATGCGGGTATTCGTCCAGCTATTGATGCGGGTTCTTCTGTATCTCGTGTTGGTGGTTCTGCTCAGATTAAAGCCATGAAGAA
>JABZYY010000163.1:466-813 GCA_015264885.1 Streptococcus sp.
AAGGTTGCTGGTACTCTTCGTATCGACCTTGCTTCATACCGAGAGTTGGAAGCCTTCACTAAATTTGGTTCAGACTTGGATGCTGCTACTCAGGCTAAATTGAACCGTGGTCGTCGTACTGTAGAAGTATTGAAACAACCTGTTCATAAACCATTACCTGTTGAGAAACAAGTAACCATTCTGTATGCCTTGACTCATGGATTCTTGGATACTATATCAGTTGATGATATTGTTCGTTTTGAGGAAGAATTCCATGCCTTCTTTGATGCGCAACATCCAGAGATTTTGGAAACTATTCGTGAAACAAAAGACTTGCCAGAAGAAGCAGTCTTGGATGCTGCGATTAC
>JABZYY010000164.1 GCA_015264885.1 Streptococcus sp.
AGATGTTATAAATATCGGTGAAGATATGAGAAAGAACTTAGATGAAAATGGTATTATAAGAATTGGTGCTGAAGTTAATTCAGGAGATATCTTGGTTGGTAAAGTATCACCTAAGGGAGAAACTGAATTAAGCGCAGAAGAAAGACTTTTAAGAGCTATTTTCGGAGAAAAAGCTAGAGAAGTAAGAGATACTTCTTTAAGAGTTCCTCATGGAGAAACTGGTATTGTTGTAGATGTTAAATGTTATAGTAGAAAAAATGGAGATGAATTACCACCAGGAGTTAATGAAGTGGTTAGAGTTTATGTAGCTACTAAGAGAAAGATTAATGTAGGGGATAAAATGTGCGGTAGACATGGTAACAAAGGGGTTATTTCAAGAATAATGCCTCAAGAAGATATGCCATTCTTACCAGATGGAACTCCTTTACAAATCGTTCTTAATCCGTTAGGGGTACCTTCTCGTATGAACATCGGACAAGTACTTGAAGTTCATTTAGGACTTGCAGCTAAAAGACTTGGTTGGAAAGTTGCAACACCTGTATTTGACGGAGCAAGTGATATTGATGTTCTTGATGCATTAAAGCTTGCTGGTTGTCCTGAATCAGGAAAAATAAAACTTAGAGACGGAAGAACTGGAGATGAATTTGACAATCCTGTAACTGTTGGTTATATGTATATGTTAAAACTTCACCATTTAGTAGATGAAAAGATTCATGCTAGATCTATCGGGCCTTATTCTTTAGTTACACAACAACCACTTGGTGGTAAGGCACAATTT
>JABZYY010000165.1 GCA_015264885.1 Streptococcus sp.
TATCATAGACGATGCGGTTAACGTGGTCAACTTCGTTTACGATACGAACGGAGATTTTTTGGAGAACTTCCCAAGGAATCTTAGCGAAGTCAGCTGTCATACCGTCGATCGAAGTGATAGCACGGATAGCGATGGTGTAGTCGTAAGTACGACCGTCGCCCATAACACCTACTGAACGAACGCCAGTGTTAACAGTAAAATATTGCCAGATGTCGCGGTCAAGGCCAGCTTTAGCGATTTCTTCACGAAGGATAGCATCTGATTCACGGACTGTTTCAAGTTTTTCTTCAGTAATTTCACCCATGACACGGATAGCAAGTCCTGGGCCTGGGAATGGTTGGCGCCATACGATGTGGTCTGGCATACCAAGTTCAGTTCCAAGAGCACGAACCTCATCCTTGTAAAGAGTGTTGAGTGGTTCGATCAGTTCAAACTGCATGTCTTCTGGAAGACCACCAACATTGTGGTGAGACTTGATGGTTTGAGCAGTATCCGTACCAGACTCAATGACGTCTGTGTAGAGTGTTCCTTGAGCAAGGAATTTCACGTCTGTTAGTTTGCTTGCTTCATCATCAAAGACATAGACAAACTCATTACCGATAATCTTCCGTTTTTGTTCAGGATCAGATACACCTGCCAACTTGTCCAAGAAACGTTTGGCAGCGTCTGCTTTGACAATGTTCAAACCAAACTTACCACCAAGCATATCCATAACTTGGTCAGCTTCCCCTTTACGGAGAAGACCGTGGTCTACAAAGATACAGATTAATTG
>JABZYY010000166.1 GCA_015264885.1 Streptococcus sp.
GAGTATTGCTTGCGTTGCCTGTAGAGTAGATACCTACCCATGTATCGCCAGTTTCTGCACCTGTCACGAGGAAGGTTGCACGTTTAGCTTTTTTAGAATCTGTCCATGAGTTTGGTAATTCATGCATTTCCAAATTGCTTGCTTGTCCAGATTGGAATTCTCCCTTGCCGACTACGAATGCGTAAGTACTATCTGAACCTGCTTCATAGTCAAATGTAATACGGTAGGTCTTACCAGCTTCAAAGCGGAAGTTTTGTGGAATTGTTTGGTAAACCAAGTTACGACGACTCACAAGACCGTTTGTCTTGAGTGACCAATTTCCTTCGATAACGTCATCAACTTTCTTGCCGTTCCAATCACGTTGTGTGTATGGACCATGTTTTTCAGATAAGTGAGTACGATTATCCTCAACTCCTTCGATACCACCAATTACAAATGGGAAAATACCTTGAGCGACATTTTCAAAGTCTTGTTTAAATGTTCCTTTAGCTGTATCATGATTATCTCCGTACATACTTGAATTGTTTTCAAAGGTACGAATTTCATCAAAGTAAGTTGCTTCATCACCAGCTTCACGACTCAAAGTAAGAGTGACATTTGATACATCTGAACCCGTTGTAAAGAAGGCATACATGTTTTGGAAGTAACTTGTATCGTCAACTGTAGCATTGTCACGACGAGTATTATGGGCATAGGCCTTGACATAGTTAAGAGCTAGTGACTTATTGGTATAGCTAGTCACTTCTTTTTCACCAGTATTTACTG
>JABZYY010000167.1 GCA_015264885.1 Streptococcus sp.
ATTACAACGATTGGTCCAAGCATCGCTTTGAAGAAAGAGAGAGACACGCCGCTTGTTCCAGATTCGTCAATACCGTCAAATTCATGAGCGCCGCCTTTTTTAGCAAGTAATCCAGAAAGGATAATCGCTACGAATAATGCGACAAAGGCAGGAATTAAGTTTTTCACCATCAACGCTGTAAGGTCGATTCCGAACGCTTCGGATGCGGCAATCGTATTAGGGTTTGGTGAAATGATGTTACCCGCTTTACCACCACCGATCATCGCTAATAAAATCCCTGCTTTAGAAAGGTTTGCTTTTTTCGCAATAGCAATAGCAATTGGAGCTACTGTGATAACGGCAATATCGATGAAGACCCCAACGGCACAAATAATCATTGTGGCAATCGCAATCGCTGCAATCGCACGTTTTTGACCGAGTTTTTTCACAATCGTATCGGCAATCGTTTCAGCCGAGCCCGTCTTAATTAACGCCCCAGCTAAAATTCCACTTGTCATGATACGAAGAACAGGAGACATCATGCTTTGTGCGCCAGTAACCATGGCTTTTACTGTATCCGCAAGTCCGCCGCCACCAATTAACCCCCCGATAAGAGCGCCGAAGATTAAACTGTAGGCTGGATGAACTTTCTTAACAATCAAAATAATGGCAAGTACGAGCCCGATTAAGGCTCCTAATGTTGAAAAGATTGGTGCTGTCATTTTGGTTTCCTCCTATTGAATTGATTGAATTAAACGAAATACTTGTTCCACGC
>JABZYY010000168.1 GCA_015264885.1 Streptococcus sp.
GGATGAAGGTCCTGGCTCAGGTGGAAGATGACCTCCAACCTGTCTATCGCTTGGCTCAGGGAATCAGTCAGGCCAGTCTGGTAAAGGTCATCAAGACTGCTTTTGATCAGGGACTGGACCTCTTGATTGAGGAAAATCTTCCCCAGTCTTTGCTGGACAAATACAAACTCATGTCCCGTTGTCAGGCAGTCCGAGCTATGCATTTTCCAAAGAATTTGGCAGAATACAAGCAGGCCCTTCGCCGTATCAAGTTTGAGGAACTCTTTTATTTCCAAATGCAATTGCAGACGCTCAAGTCTGAAAATAGAGTTCAGGGAAGCGGCCTGATTCTGAACTGGTCTCAGGAAAAAGTGACAGCAGTTAAAGAAAGTCTTCCTTTTGCCCTGACTCCAGCTCAGGAAAAGAGTTTGCAGGAAATTTTGACAGACATGAAGTCGGACCACCACATGAATCGTCTCTTGCAAGGGGATGTGGGGAGTGGAAAAACAGTTGTCGCTGGCTTGGCCATGTTTGCGGCGGTGACGGCTGGCTACCAAGCAGCCCTCATGGTACCAACAGAAATCCTTGCAGAGCAACACTTTGAGAGTTTACAGAGTCTCTTTCCAGACTTGAAACTGGCTCTCTTGACAGGTTCTTTGAAAGTTGCAGAAAAGAGAGAAGTCTTGGAGACTATTGCCAAGGGTGAGGCTGATTTGATTATCGGAACTCACGCTCTGATTCAGGATGGGGTGGATTATGCTCGCCTTGGC
>JABZYY010000169.1 GCA_015264885.1 Streptococcus sp.
ACTGTAGCGGGTGACGAAAAGCTAACATCTAGATAGGTACTGATAGGGAGCCCACTGAGAAAGTCATCAATCGATGGCTTCTTTTATTATACTAAACTCGAGGTGATTATACGCTTGATAATCTGTCAGCTTGATTGGGATATGGGAATTATCATACGCTATGCCTTCAAGTCTGTGGCATAAAAAGAAGCAAAGAAAAAAATCTACAGCTCTCCTCTTAAAAAAAGGAGGATTTGTATCTGTCAACTTGATTGGGATGTGGGAATTATCATACGCTGTGCCTTCAAGTCTGTGGAAGCTTTGCAGTGACGAACGGAAAAACTTGCGGATCAATCATAGTAGTTGTACGGAAAAGCAACCAATGCGAAATAGAGCCACAAGGCAATTGATTGCCCTGTGGCTCTTTGAGGCTTGGTAGGATTGAGACCTAGGCTCAATCCGGTGCCCGACTAACTACTATAATTGAAATATCCGCAAGGATTTTTGACGTTCGTCACAAAAGCAAAGCTTCCCTAGTCCACAGACTTGAGGGCTTCTAGCATATCGATGCGTTGGAGGAGATGGTTCACCATATACCCTAGCGCAACCAAGATGACAATCACAATCACACATGGCAACACATATACAAACCATCCGACAGCGGGATTGAACATGACAAACCCCGGTGCCACCGTCTCAATAATCACCCTATGCAGCACTCGCCCAAACAAAATCCCGACACCCATCCCGATGACCGATAATAAAAT
>JABZYY010000016.1 GCA_015264885.1 Streptococcus sp.
TCATGGAAGAATATAAAACTCACTCGATTATCGTCGGCAAGAAAATCAATGTGATTAGCGGCATGAAAACCTATCCCGCTATTGCCAAGAGCGTAGACAACAACGGTCATCTCATCGTTCAAACAGACGATGAAACCATTCATTCATTATCATATGGCGAAGTAAGTATTCGCCCAGAAAACTAAAAGATTAGGAGTTATACACATGAAAAAATTAAACATTAAAACACTTGTACTTGCAGCACTTTTAGGAGCCCTCTGCTATGTATCTAGCTACTTAAAAATCCCGATTGGTCCAGTACCTTTCTCAGCACAAACAGCCACAGTTATTTTGGCATCATTACTCTTGCCACCAGTTGGCGCTTTTGCTGCTCAATTCATCCACTTCCTTTTACTTTTCCTATTAGGTGGCGGTACAGCACTATTCGTATCACCTTCATTTGGATTTGTCATTGGATTTATGGTTGCGGCTCCTGTGATTTCATTTATTGGAAACCGTATCAACAATATCTTCGGTTGGGTGATTGCCGCTCTTGTGGGTGAAGTGATCTTCTACCTCATCGGAATTCCATATATGACTTTCGTACTCTTAAGCGTTAAGATGCAAGAACTCAGCCTTCAACAAATTCTTGGCTTCGGTTTATATCCATTCATTCTTCCTGACTTAGGAAAATTAGTTGTTGCCGTATTCCTTGCAGATCGTATCAAAGCCATTACTAAAAAACAGTTTTAAAAAGCATAAAAAATAAGCTAGGCATAATGCCTAGCTTATTTTTATTGTTCAAGGATTAACCCCAGAATTTAACTCCTAGTACGTTTCCTAAGAATGCAAGACCGATTCCGGCAACTAATAGAAGAACGATACAACGTAATGGCGTCCATTTTTTACGCGCTAATAAGTAGTAAAGTCCTAAAGTAATTCCTAATGGAATTAATTTTGGTAATACACCATCTAAAATTGCTTGGATAACGATTGGTTTTTCACCGTTTGCGATTTCGATTCCTAATTTAGTACCACCGTAAAGGCTAGTTAAAGCCCCAACAACGAATACTCCAAGGATTGAAGCAGCACGCGTGAATTCTTTGGCATTTGCAGTAAAGATACCGATTGCGTCAGTTCCTAAGTTATAAGACCAGTGCATTAACCAGTAACGAATTGCAAATTGGAAGATATTAAATACCGCTAAGAATAGTAATGGACCAGCGATGCTTCCTTTTAATGCAAAGTCTGAAGAAATACCGGCTACGATTGGAACTAATGTAAACCAGAATAAAGCGTCACCGATACCACCCAATGGTCCCATTGCAGCAACACGTACCGCACGGATTGTTGGGATATCTGCTTTGTTTTGTTCAAGAGATAATACAATCCCCATTACGAATGTTACTAAGAATGGGTGAGTATTAAAGAACTCTAAGTTATGTGACATTGATGCAGCTAAGTCATCTTTGTCTGTATGGATTTTTTCCAACCCTGGTAAAATACCGTATAACCAGCCACCTGCTTGCATACGTTCATAGTTGAAAGAAGATTGTAAGAAAATTGAACGCCATGCCATTTTGTTTAACGTTGCTTTATCTAAGCGTGGAGCAGGCGTTTGGTTTTTATAAGAATCTGGAATATTATATGCCATCTTCTTCACCTCCATCGTTCACAATGCTAGCACCCGCTGTTTTGAATTTTGTTTGGATTTGGAAATCCCAGTATGCAATTGCAAAACCAATGAACGCTAATAATACTAATGCAGATCCAGCTAAGCTTTCACTTGCAGAAACAATGTTTGCTAAAGCAAAACCTAAGAAGTAGAAGCCCCATAGTTCTTTAGAAACCATTACTTTAAGTAAGATTGCAAACCCAACAAAGCGCATCATACCTCCGGCAGCACCTAAACCACCCATGAACCATTGAGGAATAGATTTAGTTAAAGTATCCCCGATAGCTTGTCCACCGACGAAGAATAATACAACTACAAGACCAAAGATAGCTCCTAATGCAGCCATTGCTAAGTAGTTCAAGCGAGCAATTCCTTTTGGATTTGCATCGTGTGCATACTTATCAGCCACAGCCATCATTGGTGACATTAAAGCAAAGATTAAAGTAACGCCGTATTGACCTAAAAGCGCAAATGGAACAGCAGCACCTACTGCAGCAGCTGGTTCTAATTTAAGGCTGATAGCTAATACTGTCGCCATAATTCCGCCGATTACGGCATTAGGTGGTTGTGCCCCACCGACTGGCATGTTACCGATTGTCATTAATTGGTAAGTACCCCCAACAACTAAACCTGTTTGTACGTCGCCCAAAATAGCTCCGATCACTGGACCCATTACGATAGGTTGATATAGTGATTCTAAAAAGCTGAATTGGTCAATCGCAGCAACAAAAGTTACAAGGAATACTAATAAGATTTGAATAAAACTTGCTTGCATATTCATTGACCCCTTTTATAAATATAAATTATTGAAATAATTTCGAAACGTCTTCTTTTCCTTCAGTTGGTACTTTCTGAATTTCAAGTTCGACACCTAACTCCTGCAGTCTTCTGAACGCAGCAACATCTGCATCATCAACCGCAACAACACCTGCAACTTGACGTTTTCCTTCCGCCATGTGCATGTTCCCAATGTTAACCTTCTTGATTGGCACTCCTCCCTCTACTAATTTCACTACGTCTTGAGGATTTTCACAGATGATGAAAATCAACTGACGGTCTGCTGCTTTACCGATGACATTAATCGTTTTTTCAATAGTGAAATAACGAGTTTGTGCCCCAGCTGGAGCAGCCATATCCATTAACCCTTGACGCATCGGATCCGCAGCTACTTTATCGTTAGCAACAAGCAGTAGGTTGGCCCCTAAGTAAGATGACCATTGAGTTGCAACTTGACCGTGAATCATACGATTGTCAATTCGTGTTAATAAAATATTTGGCATTACTAGCTCTCCTTTCATAAAAAGCTAAATTCATTATACATAATTCTTCGATTTTTTGGAAGCGTTTTAGTAAAACTTTTTTAATAAATTCTTCATTTTTGAGTTTTATTACATTTTTGTATTGCTAATTTGTAAAACATTATATATAAATGCTTTTTTCACCACTTTGATGTCAGATAACTCTCACTAATCTCTACAAATATATTTGAAATTCTTCACAATTAACAAAGTTCCCCCCCCTCTAAATTTTTCCATAAAAAAAGAAGCTTAGAATCTAAGCTTCCATTTCACTTTATTTTGATTTTCCGATAATAGAACTAGTTCCACTGATAGTCACGATGACACCAAACGCAATGATAATCATTCGATTGACCATCTCTCCTGAGACAAAGAAACTTCCAGCGATAATCAGAACTCCTGCTAAACTAACAAATAATGTTTTAGCCAGTGATCCTTGTTGTTCATTTTGCTTCGCTCGGTTCAAGTCTCCTTCTCGAACTCCCTTTTGCACCACATACTTTGGCAAAATACTTTTCAGATAAGCAACTGTCGCAAGCGCGTAGAATAAAGCTCCTACAAATACGCATAGCAACACATCACCCGGAAAGAAACTATAGAAAATAGCTCCTAGTGCAAATGCAATAACAAAGCGATGTCTAAAGGCATTAAAAGTCACTAAGTCATCTGTCGGAATATGATAAACCGTCTTTAAGAATGGCAGATAGAAATAATCCTTACCGTCAGCTCCTGTATAAAACTCTCCAAAAATCGATTGCATACAGTCACCGCTTATAAGACTTCAGAAATTGCAAAACGAGATACCGTAATCACGATACCTTTTGCAATCTCAACATCCACTTTTTCTTCGTCAACTTTCTTTACAGTACCATATAATCCATTCGCACAGACAACACGTTTTCCAACTTGTAATGCTTCATGTAATTTTTCAAAATACTGTTGTTGACGTTTCATATTTTTTCTTGAGAAGAAATAATAAATCCCTAAAATTACAACGACGAATACGATAAACGTAAGGGAACTTACTAAAATAATATTGGCAGTCATTAAATCCCATCCTCGTCATCAAATTCATCAATGTCATTATTTTGAATCGTTGGTAAGCTTACTTGTTGAATCGCTTCTTTACCAGCTAACAAGCTTTGTGTTACCACGTCTTGCGCGCTTGCAGCGAATTCACGTAACATTGCAATTTCAATCAGCATTGGCAAGTTTGTTCCCACAACAACTTCCACATTTTCAAAATCAACAGAAGCTAACATGGCAGCCTTGAATGGACTTCCTCCTAAAAGGTCCGCAAATACAACGATCCCTTCTGTTTCTTCTTGCAATTCAGCCATTGCATTTCTTAAATTATTTTCAAGAGCTTCCATTGGTTCACTTTCTAAAAATGGTACCACGCGATATGCCGCTTGTTTTCCGGCGATCATCTCTAGCGCTTGTCCCACTCCAACAGCAAATTGTCCATGCCCAGTAAGAATTAACCCTATCATTCCATTTCCTCCTAAATACTTAATATCTTAATACTAGACCAGGTTTCATTAAATAGCAAGCAGAAATTAATGCGTTTTCATAAATTTTCTTCAAAATAAAACGTGGAGCATTGACGTTTCACTGGGGGGTGACAATACTCCACGTTTAAAAGCTATACGAATATTTTTGTTTTACCGATTAGAACAATTCTTTGTAGAAAGCAATTGTTTCTTCTAATGTTGGCATGAATGGGTTACCTGGTGCACAAGCATCGATTAACGCATTCTTAGATAGATATTCGAAGTCGAAGTCTTTTTCTTCAATTCCTAATTCAGTTAATTTCTTAGGAATACCTACTGTTTCAGAAAGAGTTTCGATTTCTTTGATTGCATATGCTGCACATTCTTCATCAGATTTACCTTCAGTTTGTAAACCTAAAGCTTTTGCAACATCACGGAATGCAGCTGGAACACGTTTTGCATTTTCGCGTTCGATTACTGGTAATAACATAGCACAGCATACACCGTGTGGAAGTTTGTAAACAGCACCTAATTGGTGAGCCATTGAGTGAACATATCCTAGTCCAGCGTTGTTGAATGACATACCGCCTAAGAAGATTGCGTTCACCATACCTTCACGAGCTTCGATGTCATGACCATCTTTAACCGCACGTGGTAAGTATTCTTTAATTAATTCAATTGCACCAATTGATAATTTCTTAGTAACGCCGTAAGCACCTGGAGTTACTAAAGCTTCAACCGCGTGAGTTAAAGCATCCATACCTGTTGCTGCAGTTAATGCTGCTGGTTTAGATACCATTAATTCAGGGTCGTTTACAGAGATTAAAGCTAGGCTGTTTTTATCAACCATTACCATTTTAACTTTTCTTTCTTCGTCTGTAATTACGTAGTTGATTGTAATTTCAGCTGAAGTACCTGCAGTTGTGTTGATAGCAACTACTGGTAAGCCTTTTTTAGCAGATTTGTGTAATCCTTCGTAGTCTTGTGGTTTTCCACCGTTTGTTGCAATTACTGAAATACAGCTTGCACAGTCTTGAGGTGATCCACCACCTAAGCTGATAATGAAGTCACAGTTGTTTTCTTTTAATGCAGCAACCCCATCGTTAACGTTTTTACAAGTTGGGTTTGGTTCTACATCAGAGTAAACAACGAAGTCTACACCTGCTTCTTTTAAAGGTTCTGTTACTTTAGGAAGAATATCACTTGATTCGATAAATTTATCCGTTACTAAAAGAGCTTTATGATATCCTAGATCTTTTACGTAAGGTCCAATTTCTTTAACGACTCCTCTTCCGATTAAGTTAATAGCTGGTACATAAAATGTTGACATAATTTTTCTCTCCTAACTAGTAAGTTTATAAAACACCTTTTTTCAAGATGATGTTTCCGTACAAGGCACTTTCTCCTGTTTGAATCACTAGATAAGCGTCTTTAGCTTGTTCGTAAAACTCAAATCGTTCGAACTCTTTAATCGCTGCTCCTGGGTGACTTTCTTCTAAGAGACGTTTATATTCATCCCAAATCACCGGAACAGTTGGATCTCCCGGAACGACTTGCATTAATCCTGCTTGATATGAACTGTAAGTATCTAATGGCAATACTTGTAGAATTGCTTCTAAAGCCACTGGAACACCATGTCCGTCCATACGAATCACGCGTTGGCCGATACGATGAGCTGGGAAGTTTGCGTCCGCAAGTACCAATTCATCTCCATGTCCCATCTCCATTAAATATTTCACAAGTTCTGGGCTTAAAATTTTAGGAATTTGTTTTAACATTACTGAATTCCTCTCTTCACTTTATTGAATTTCAAGCGAATTTCTTCTAAATTCGAAATTGCTCTACTTTCATAACGCGTTACAGGTTCTGAAGCCTTGATAATGTCTTGTGCTTCTTTGCGACTTGAAATCACTCCAAGAGTTAGCATTTGTGACAAGATATTTCCAAGTGCACTTGCTTCGACAGGGCCTGTAATGACTGTACGTCCTGTAAAGTCCGCCGTTAACTGGCAAAGCAATTTGTTTTGAATGCCTCCGCCGACCATTTGAACAGTTGTCATTTCGTGTTTTGTCAATTGCTCTAATTGCGTAATCGTTTCTAGATAGGTTAAAGCTAAACTTTCTAGAACGACACGAACGATTTGACCTTTCGTTTGCGGAACTTTTTGTCCACTCACTTTACACCATTCTTTAATTTTTGTTTCCATTTCTCCAGGAGAAGCGAAAACTGGGTCATTTGGATGAATCCAAGTTTGGTTGTCCGTTACTTCTTCGGCTAATGTGACCATTTCGCCAAAGGCAACTTCTTCCCCTTGCAAGCGCCAGTCGCGTTGTAATTCTTGAATAATCCACATTCCTGTTGTGTTTTGTAAGAGACGATATTTACCATCAAAACATCCTTCATTTGTAAGTCCTGAGGCAAATGCTTCATCCGTTACAACAGGTTCGTCAGATTCTGTTCCGACAAGCGACCAAGTACCACATGAAATAAAGACAGTGCCTTTTTCATGTTCATATGGAATCGCAAGTACTGCAGCAGCTGTATCATGTCCAGCCCCTGCAATCACGTCAAATGGATCTACTTTCAACTCTTGAGTGATGCGTGGTGATAATTGTCTTAAGACCTCACCATTCTTCGTTGGTGTTGTGAACCATTTACGCGGAATGTCTAAGCGTTCAAACACTTCTTCTGAGAAGTCTTGTGTAAAGATATCCAGTAACCCACTTGTACTTGCAATCGTGTATTCATTTGATAGCACTCCTGAAAGTAAGTAGTTGATTAAATCTGGGATAAACAACACGCGTTGAACGATATTTCTTAATTGTGGTTTTTCTTGCAAATCTGAATAGATTTGTAAGACCGTATTAATGGTTGCAGGCTGCACACCTGTTTTTTGGAATAATTCTTTTTTCGAGATAGAGTTATAAAATGACTCCTCGTATCGACCCATTCGATTATCTCTGTAACAATGTGGTTGATAGAGCAAATCTCCATTTTGATCTAGATAGGCATA
The DNA here is from genome assembly GCA_015264885.1 of Streptococcus sp. Lineage (GTDB taxonomy): Bacteria > Bacillota > Bacilli > Lactobacillales > Aerococcaceae > Granulicatella. The sequence goes on from JABZYY010000016.1 coordinate 7,459, forward strand.
GTCTACTCCCCATGTATCAACAGAGATGGAACGAATCGGAATCGAATCTTTGGAAGCCTTCTTGATTCCTTGCTTAATTTCTCCAAACAAGTGCAACAAATTCCAATACAAACCATCATTAAGATTCACCGGTTCGTTTTTGAACCGATGAACCTCTGATAATTGGAGGGAGTGCCCGTCATAAATCGCCTGCATAACACGTCCTGAACTTGCGCCTAAATCAATGGCTAATAATTTAATCAAGCTCATGTTTTCTCCTCCATTACTAATCCCTATTTTTTATTCGTATAGTAAAGCTTTGATTTCTTCGCTATCGATGTTCTTAGCGTCATACCATTTAGAACCAGTATCCACGTCTTTAACTGTTTCACCTTTAGCTGCAGCGATTGCTAATTTAACAGCTTGGTAACCAATTTGAACTGGGTCTTGAGTTACAGAACCAACGAAGATTCCTTTACGGATAGCATCTTGTTGTAATGCACCTGAGTCGAAACCAACAGCTAAGATTTTGTCTGCGCCAAGTTTAGATTCTTTGAAACCGCCGTTAGCGTTGATGATTGCTTTTGCAGCGAATTCGTTAGAACCATAGATTGCGATAGTGTCTTCTTTTTCAAGAACTGTAGAAGCTTCAGTTTTACCTGCAGCATCGTCTACTTGAGCCGGAACACGAACTTCAATAACAACTTTAGCATCAGCTTCAGCTACATCGTTTTTGAATTTGTCATGTCCAGTTACAGCAGTTTTAATGCCTTTTTTGTTTAACAATTCAACCATTTTATCAATGAAACCTTTTGTTCTTTGAGTGATTGAAAGTGAGTTAACTTCTTGAGAAACAACCCCGATACGAACTTTCTTGTCGCCGACTTTGCTTTCAAGTAATTTGAATAAGTGTTCAGCAGCGTTACCACCAGCAGCATGGTTGTCTGTTGATGCAGTAGCTTTGATAGCTCCTTCTGGTGCTCCTGGAACCCCTGAGTCAAATCCGATAATAGGAATGTTTTTAGATTGTGCTTGTTTAATCGCATCTAATTCTGCTTCAGTATCTAATGCAGCTAAAGCGATTGCTTTTGGATTTTTGTTGATCGCATTGTTTAATTGTTCCAATTGTTCTGCGATTGCTGTTTCATTTTGAGGTCCTACGAAAGTAATTTTAGCACCTAATTCTTGAGCTGCTTTTTCAGCCCCTTTGTTTACAGCTTTCCAGAAGTCATGTTGGAACCCTTTAGCGATTACTTCTACTTTGAAGTCTCCGCTTGCTTGAGCTTTATTATTTCCACCGTCAGCATTTGATTTATTTGAAGTACATCCTGCTAATAAAGCAGAAGCACAAGCTAGAGTTGCAATAGCATATTTGAACGATTTTTTCATGATTTATTCTCCTTTATATGTCCTTTTTGACCCTTTCTTTGAAGGTGTCTTCCCAACTCATTGTGTCAATATCAAACTATTTTTTCTTATTCATGCGGATTAAGATATCAGAGTAAACGGCAACGATTACAACGAAACCTGTGATGAATAATTGATAGTGTGGTTGTAAGTCGATGTATGGTAAACCAATCTTCAAGACAGACATAATGAATACCCCGATGATTGTACCAACAACTGAACCAACCCCACCGGCAAGTGAAGTACCACCGACAACTACTCCGGCGATGGCATCAAGTTCCATACCGTTACCTGTACCAGGAAGGATAGTTGAATAAGTTGCAGCATATGCGATACCAGCTAAACCTGCTAGAAGTCCACTGATGACATAAGCCATACCTTCCCATTTGATAACGTTTACACCTGAAAGTCTAGTAGCTTCTTTATTTGAACCGATGGCAAAGATGTAACGACCAATTTTTGTTTTATTTAAAACAATGGCTGCAATAATCGCTACGACAATCAAGACGATCAACCCGGTTGGAAAATTATCTTGCGTTCTGAATAAGTCTTTGTACCAGCCTTCACCAGTTCCACGTAATGGGAACGTTACACTTTGTACGTTTGATACGATTGAGCTTAAACCACGTGAAATCATCATTGTACCAAGTGTTGCGATGAATGGTGGTAATCCAAATTTCGCAATTAAAATTCCGTTGAATAATCCAAATACACCCCCAATCACTAATATTGCCAACAATGCTAGCCATAATGGCCAACCCATTTTTGTATGGAGCACTCCACCAACGATGGCAGAACACATCATTACTGTACCGATTGATAAGTCAATACCGCCGGTGATAATAACGAATGTTACCCCAATTGCTAAGAAACCAATGTAATAAGATGCGTCTAAAATGCTGACCGCTGTATCAAACGAACGGAACGATTCACTTGAGACTGCAAAGAATGTGAAAATCACGATCAACGCGATTAATGCAATTAATTTTTGTAATCCAACTGATTGTACCAGTTTCGTCCATAGGGACTTTTTCTCTTCCATATCAATACCTCTCTTCGATTATCGATCCGTTGCTAAAGCGAGGATACGTTCTTGAGTTGCTTGACTGATATCAAGTTCCCCTGTTTTACGTCCTTCACACATGACAACAATACGATCGCTCATACGTAAAATTTCTGTAAGCTCTGAAGAAATCATAATGATTGATTTTCCTTGAGCTACTAGTTCATTCATTAATGAGTAGATTTCACTTTTCGCACCAACGTCAATTCCTCGAGTTGGTTCGTCAAAAATTAGAATATCGCTATTTTGTTCTAGCCATTTCGCAATAACAACTTTTTGTTGGTTACCACCTGATAAGTTCCGAACTAGTTGTTTCGATGATGGTGTTTTCGTTCTTAATTGTTTAACGAATTCATCACTGACTTTGATAATTTCACCGTCATCGATTAAACCACCCTTAATGTACTTATCAAGGTTTGTCATTACTGTGTTATTGGCAATGGTCATATCAACGATACATCCATAACGTTTACGGTCTTCTGAAAGATAACCAATACCTTCTCTAATAGCATCTTGAGGATTTTTAATATCAACCTCTTTACCATTAATTTTAATGGTTCCGCTATCTTTCTTATCCGCTCCGAATAGTAAACGAGCTACTTCTGTTCGGCCCGCTCCCATTAATCCAGAGAAACCTAAGATTTCACCTTTATGAAGCACAAAGCTAACATCTTTTACGTGGCTTCCTGAGTTTAAGTGTTCCACTTCTAATACAACAGGTGCTCCTTCTGGTACTGCAGAAACCGCTTTCGGATCTTCGTAAATAGTACGACCAACCATCATTGCGATGATCTCGTCCTTTGTAGTTTCTTTTGTATTTACAGTTCCAACATATTCCCCGTCCCTCATAACCGTTACACGGTCCGTAATACGGGCAATTTCGTCCATACGGTGAGAAATATAGATAATTCCTACACCTTTAGCACGTAAGTCATCAATAATTGCGAATAATTCATTAATTTCTGATTCTGTTAACGCTGCTGTTGGTTCGTCGAAAACAATAATCTTAGCATCCATTGACAATGCTTTGGCAATTTCAACCATTTGTTGTTTACCAACTGTTAAGTTTCCCACTTTTTCTTGTGGATTAATATCCAGTTTCAACAATTTGAATAATTCTTTTGCCTTTTTATTTCCGGCATTATCGTTGATGAAGAGACCTTGATTAATTTCTTCACGACCGATGAAGATGTTTTGAGCCACTGTTAAGTGGTTCATCATATTCAACTCTTGGTGCACGATTACAATCCCATCGTCCATAGCCTCTTTTGGCTTAGAATATTCTACTTGTTTTCCGTTATAGTGAATCGTTCCTTCATTCGCGCCGTAAATACCTGTCAATACTTTCATCAAAGTGGATTTACCAGCCCCGTTTTCACCCATTAGCGCGTGTACTTCACCTGTTCTTAGGTCAAAGTCTACACCTTTTAAGGCTTTTACAGGTCCAAACGATTTCACAATTCCCTTCATTTCAAGAATAACTGGATTACTCATGCATTTCACCTACCTGTTCCAGTTTTGTAATACGCTCTTTTAGCGTTTCTATTTGTTCTTGTTGATTTACAACGATGTTTACAACTTCTAGCAGCAAGTGGCTGTTCATAAAATGATCTTGCGCATGAACGGAAAGAAGTGTTGGACTAGCACCCTCTCCTCTAATTTCTTGCTGAATCATTTCTGTTTGAACATTATGCGCTTCAACTCCTTTAACTCTCGCTTCATCAAGGAGGCCTCTTGCAGATGAAATATCACCTGCAAGAGCACTCTTAACGGATTGCATTGCTAAAGTTGTTACTTTGCTGCTTTTGACAATGAGTTGCATCAATCGTTGCGTATCTGCTTTTTTTGTTTCGCTCATTGGCTTAACCTAATAATTCAATCGCTTGTTTTAGAACTTCTTCTCCGCGCATGTTTTCAAAGTCATCGTCTGAAATCACAGCAACTGGAACATGAAGTGAAGATTTAGCTTTCTCTTCTAAATAAGCTAGTTGAGGTCCTAATAATAAGACATCAATATTTTTTAGAGTATCAATCCCAGTAATCCCTACTGAGTAGAATGAGTAATCTAATTTATCACGGTAAATTACTTCTTGAATGCGTTCAACGAGCATACTTGTTGTTAATCCACCGACACAGGCTAAAATAATTGTTTTTGTCATTTTAGTCTCTCCTTTCTCTTACTTATGGATAGGTCCTAATAGTTGGCATGCACGGTAGTCAGCTGATTCTAAATCTTCTGTTCCGAATAATGACCAGTTCTTAGGTCTGAAGATATCTTCTTCTGCAACGTTATGCATATTTACAGGAATACGTAACATTGAAGCAAGAGTGATAAGGTCAGCTCCGATATGTCCATAAGTGATAGCACCGTGGTTTGCACCCCAGTTATTCATTACATCGTATACTGACTTGAATGCGCCTTTACCTGTTAAGCGAGGAGCAAACCAAGTTGTTGGCCAACCTGGATCTGTACGGTTATCCAATGTATGGTGTACATCTTCAGGTAATTCAAGTGTGTATCCTTCAGCAATTTGTAATACTGGTCCAACGCCTTTCAATAAGTTCAAGCGAACCATTGTCACAGGCATATTTCCTTTAGATAAGAATCGAGTTGAGTAACCGCCGCCACGGAAGTATTCACGGTTAGCTGCTGGGAAGTCAGTATTTGCAAGCATTGCATCTACTTCACTTTGTTCTAATTCCCAGAATGGTTTAATCACTGGTTCACCGTTTCTTGTAGCTTGACCAGTACCGTCTAATGTACAAGAACCTGAGTTAATTAAGTGTAAGAATCCATTTTCAGCATGACCTTCAAGTTTATGTCCTGTAACACGTTCAACAGCTTCTGGACTCCAGTAAGTACGAACATCCGCAAAGATTTGTGGAGTGTTTGTTAATAAGTAGTTGAATAGCATTGATACACCGTTTAACGCATCATTTTCAGTTGCGAAGATGTATGGTCTGCGAATTCCGTTCCAGTCAAATTGAGTATTTAGGAATGTTTCCATGAAGTCTCCGTTAGGGAAGTGGTCTGTCCATTGACGTTGACCTTGGAATCCACCAACAAGAGCGTAGTGACCAACTGCTTCTTCTTCGAAGCCTAGTTCAGCAAGTCTTGGGTTACCAATCATTAAGTCACGTCCAATTAAGAACATCTTAATCACGAATTCCCATTGTTTATCTTTTTCTTCACGGCTTAAAACAAGGTCTTCACGGTTGTGATCGAATCCTTCTTTAACGTTTTCTTTCACCCATTTAAGCGCACGTTCGAATTCTTCGTGATCGTAAATACCACGATCGATACGGCGAGTGAATTCAGTCATATCTACTGATTCATTACGCATTCCTAAGTATTCTTGGAAGAAGTTAGGATCTACGATAGAACCACCGATACCCATTGATACACTACCCATTGATAAGTAAGCTGTATCTCTCATTAAACCTGTAGCAAGAGCTGCTCTTGCGTAACGTAAGATTTTTTCTTTAACGTCTTCAGGAATTTCTGTATCTGTTGCTTCTTTTACGTCTTTACCGTAAATTCCGAATGCTGGAATTCCTTTTTGAGCGTGAGAAGCAAGAACTGCTGCTAAGTAAACAGCCCCTGGTCTTTCAGTTCCGTTGAATCCCCAAATAGCATGTGGAATATCAGGAGACATATCCATTGTTTCACTACCATAGCACCAGCATGGTGTTACAGTGATTGTTGCACACACGTTTGATTTCTTGAACAATTCGTGAGACGCTGCTGCTTCTGGTACACGACCAATTGTTGATGGTGAGATCACACATTCAACTGGTTGTCCATCAGGGTATTTCAATGTAGACTCGATTAAAGCAGCTACACTCTTCGCCATATTCATTGTTTGAACTTCTAACGATTCGCGAACTCCTTGGCGACGACCGTCAATAGTTGGGCGAATCCCAATACGTGGATGTTGAATCATTTTTATTCCTCCTATTTTTCTACACTTCACGAACAGTTCCGTCTGGATTGTATTTCTTGTATCCTGGGTGGCGTCCTGTTACTTTGTAGTTTTCGCGCATCTTGAACATTTGTTCTAATTTTTCTCTTGAGATTTCTTTTTCTTCAATGCCTTTTGTTAGTAATAACATTCTTCCGTGGAATGTTGATTTAGCCACGAGTTCTAATGTTTCCATTCTGTAGTATGCTGTAATTACATCACTACCCACTGTTAATGCACCATGGTTTTCAAGTAACATCACGTCGTGTTCTTGTAAGTATGGTGTAATCGCATCTGGAACTTCCATTGTTGAAGGAACTCCGAATGGTGTAATTGGAATTGAACCGATAACAATCGCACTTTCAATTAGTGAATAAGTATCTAATGGAATATGTGCTAATGTGAATCCAGTTGCAATTGGTGGATGAGCGTGAACAACAGCTTTCACATCGTCGCGTTCTTCATAGCAGCGAATATGCATTTTAATTTCGCTTGAAGGACGGAAACCTTCGTTGGCTTCAATCACTTCTCCTTTCATATTTAACTTAACGAGTTTTTCAGAAGTGATAAAACTCTTACTGATACCTGTTGGTGTTGCGATGATGGTATCCTCATCAATGCGAACTGAAACGTTTCCGTCATTGGCAGCAACCCATCCTAGTTGCCACATTTTATGACACACGTCACAAATTTGTTCGCGTACTACTTGTTCATCAAAAGTCATAGTATCATCCCTTTCTGATTTCTATCTTAGCAATTAAAGAAAGCGGATACAATATGTGGAAGCGCTATTGAACATCCTTCAGGATTTGTGCTATAATTTGTTCATAAATGTTCAAAATCGTTCAACTAGGGGGTTTTATTATGGTATGCTTCGAGCGAATGTCTCGTATTATGGACATTCTCACGAAAAGGAAAATCATCTCCACCTTCCAATTGGAAGCATTGATGTACTGCTCCACCTCTACACTGAGGCGTGACCTGATTAAACTGGAAAAAGAAGGAAAGATTATACGATCTCATGGCGAAGTTCGACTTGTTACTACAAACAATATTGAATACGCTTACGACAGCAGAAGCCATGAAGAAACTCAGGGAAAACAACAAATTGCAGAAACGGCCTCCACTTTCTTAACAGATAACCAATCGATTTTTATCGATAGTTCATCTACTTGTGCCGCGCTCGCACCTCACTTAGGAACTCTTAAAAATTTACGTGTCATCACAAATGGGATTGAAATAGCACGTAGGTTGAACAATTATGAAAATATCACCTTGTTCTTTTGCGGAGGACATATCGGCTATGGAACAAACTCGGCTTTGGGAGATTTTGCAACGAGTTTTATCAATAACTTCCATGCAGATATTTGTTTTATGAGCTGCCGTGGTCTCGACCGTTTTGCTGCTTACGAGGCCAATCATAGCCAGGCCCTCTTTAAACAACAGATGATTGCGAATTCCGATATGGCTATCCTGCTTGCAGACCACTCGAAATTCAATACGAGTCATTACTTTAAACTATCGAATTACAACGCGATTGATTACATCGTAACCAATCAAGCTCCTGTCGAATCATTCCAAGATACGGTAGGCGCTCAGTGCGAAATTCTTTGGTAAAAATATCGAACAAAGAAAAGCACATGAAGTTATTTGAACATTTTGAAAAAGAACTAGCTCTATGTTGAGTTAGTCCTATCGTTTTTATCTTTGTTCCTATTAAATAGAAAAAACGCGCTACGATTGTAGCGCGTTTTTGTTTACTATGATTATGCTTTTAATTCTGCTGTTAAGCTTTCTAATTGGTCTACTAAGTGTCCAACGTAAGCAATCGCTTGTTTCAATGGTTCATCTGTTGAAACATCGCAACCTGCATGAATTGCTAAGTCTTTAGCAGACATGCTTCCACCTTTAGATAGAGTATCTAACCACACTTTAGCGTGTTCAGGGTTCTCTTCGATTTGGTTCGCAATTGCAGTACCGATTGTAAGACCAGCTGAATACGTATATGGATATAATCCCATATAGTAGTGAGGTTGACGCATCCATGTTAACTCTGCCCCTTCGTTTACAACAAGGCTGTCTCCGAAGAATTCTTGCATCACTTCTTTTTTCACGTTTGATAATACGTCCGCGTTTAACATTTCGTTATTATCAATCATCTTGTAAATACGATCTTGGTATACAGCTTCCATATAGTGCGTTACCATATTGTGGAAATAAGTACGGCTAATCATATTGCTGATGACCCAACGTTTGAAACGAGCATCTGTGCTTGTTTTTAGTAAGTAGTTTGAAACAATCACTTCATTACATGTTGAAGGAGCTTCAACGAAGTATAATGAACATTCATTGTTTAAAATCGATTGATGTTTCCCTGTTGACATGAAGTGGTATGCATGCCCTAATTCGTGCGCTAACACAAATACTTCGTTCATTTTACCTGTCCATGATAATAGGATAAATCCGGCAACATTAGGAACTGTCGCACAGAATCCACCAGTGCTCTTACCGATGTTTTGTGGGAAGTCTGTCCAGCGTTTGTCATAACTTTCATCAATCATTGCTTTATAGTCTTCGCCAAGAATACCTAGAGCTTTCTTCAAGTACTCGCGAGACTCTTCAATCGTCATATCCACTTCGAATTCTGGATCCAAGTTGATTTTTGCATCCATGAATTGCATATCAGAGATGCCGTGTTCTTTCGCTAATAATTTAATGTAGCGTTGCATATGAGGTGCTAAGTCTGTCATTAGCATACGAATTTGACGGTCGTATAATTCACGGTCTCCGTCTTGTTCGTCTAATAAATAGTCAATGACACTGTCATAGCCACGCATTGTTGCCATCATTTTTTCTTTCTTCAATTGAGAAATGTATTCATTAGCAACTGTATTTTTATAGGCATTCAATGTTTTGTAGAAGCTCTTAGCCGCAGCGCGACGCACTTCTTTATCAGGATCCATCTCGTGTAAGTTTTCGTATAAAACGAAGCTGTTTTCAAGCGTCTTGCCGTTTGCTTCAAATGACTCGAATTGCATATCTTCGTGTTTTGTTACTTCATATAATTGATAGAAACTTGGTAAGCTGCTTAAGTTTGACAGCACTTGTTCTGCATCTTTAGAAAGCGTATGTTTCTTTTGACGAATCACTTTTTCAACAAAGTATGCTAAGTCTGGTCTCTTCTCTGCTACGAATCGGTTTAAGAAGGCTTCGTCTAATGAAATTAACTCTGTCATCACAAAGCTCATGTTTTCAGCGTACGATACGCTGACTGCTTCGAATGCTGTGGCGTTTTCCACTACTTTTGGATTCAAGCGGTCAACCGTCATTGGAAGTTCTGCATAATGAGAAGCGCGGTATACTGCTAATTCAATCGCTTCATACTTGCGAATCGCTTCATCTAATACTTCTAAGTCTCCTAATTTGTTTTCGTATTTTTCTTTGAAAGCTTTCATTTCTTTCTTTAAGTTGTCCAACTCTGCATAAAATGCTTCGTCGCTTGGATAAAGTAAAGTCATATCCCATGTAATAGAAGGATCTACTTCACTTCTTGGTACTAATTTAATTTCAGCCATAAAAGTCACTCCTTTTCGATAGTATCCATTATACACAATCTCCGGTTCGTTTGCTATACTAGGAATATTGAAAAACGAAAGAAGGTGCCACGGTGAAAGTCATTTACGAAAAAACGAATTCTCCTCTTGTGATTTCGATTCCGCATAGTGGAACGGACATCCCACAAGACATTGCTCCACTTTGTAATCTAGGAGCCAAGCGTGAACATACGGACTGGGCACTACAGGAACTTGTGACCCCACTTTCCGAAACGACTCTAGCGGCTACCGTTTCTCGCTATATCGTGGACGTGAATCGTTTTAAACCACGCGCGGGAAAAACAACACAGCCCATTATTCCACGAATTGATGATGTAGGCCATCAGCTATTTAACAACTATCCTTCGAAGCAAAAACAAGCCGATTGGTTGGAGCGGTATTACACGCCCTACTACGTTCATTTAGAAAACCTATTGAACGAAAAATTAGAACAACATGAAAGAGTGTTGTTGGTCGATTTACATAGTTATGATGACAAGCTTTTTGGGACAAGCAACATTATTTTAGGAACGCGCAAGAAACAAACTTTAAATCAAGATACCTTGAAACAACTCCGACTGCTCTTTCATGAAGAAGGATTAACCACTCAAGTAGATACTCCTTTTTCAGGCGGCAATATTATTGCGACCTTTGGAAAACAAACAAGAATTGAAGCCGTTCAAATCGAAGTACCGTATTCGCTTTATTTAGAAGGTCACTCGCTTCATCCAGAACGAGCTACTAC
>JABZYY010000170.1:0-322 GCA_015264885.1 Streptococcus sp.
ATTATCTTGCCACAAGCCACTAAATTGATGTTGCCAAACTTTGTTAACCAATTCGTTATTGCTCTTAAAGATACAACCATCGTATCTGCTATCGGTTTGGTTGAACTCTTCCAAACTGGTAAGATTATCATCGCCCGTAACTACCAAAGTTTCAAGATGTATGCAATCCTTGCTATCTTCTATCTTGTAATTATCACACTTTTGACTAGACTAGCGAAACGCTTAGAAAAGAGGATTCGTTAATGGCAAAATTAAAAATTGATGTAAATGATTTACACAAACATTATGGAAAAAATGAGGTTTTAAAAGGAATCACGACTAA
>JABZYY010000170.1:332-735 GCA_015264885.1 Streptococcus sp.
AAATCGACCTTCCTTCGTAGCCTCAATCTTCTAGAAGAAGTTACTAGCGGTCACATCACTGTGAACGGTTATGACTTAACTGAAAAAACAACCAACGTTGACCACGTCCGTGAAAATATCGGAATGGTGTTCCAACACTTCAATCTCTTCCCACACATGTCTGTTTTGGACAACATCACCTTTGCTCCTATTGAGCACAAGTTGATGACTAAGGAAGAAGCTGAGAAATTGGGAATGGAGTTACTTGAAAAGGTTGGACTAGCAGATAAAGCTAATGCCAACCCAGATAGCCTATCAGGTGGTCAAAAACAACGTGTAGCCATCGCTCGTGGACTAGCAATGAATCCAGATATCATGCTCTTTGATGAACCAACTTCTGCCCTTGACCCTGAGATGGTTGGAG
>JABZYY010000171.1 GCA_015264885.1 Streptococcus sp.
AATCCGAGCTTCAGCTTTGAATAATTCGTCAAAGGCTGTACGCAAAACGTCACGCACGGTTTGACCTTCTTTGAGAACTGCATGCTGGTCCAGATAACCTGCTGTCACATATTTGGACCATTCCACCTTACCTTCATCAGGTACCAACTTACCAGTCACGATGCTCATGAAGGTTGATTTCCCTTCACCATTAGCACCGACCAGACCGATATGTTCACCTTTTAGGAGTCGGAAAGACACGTCTTCAAAAATAGCACGGTCACCAAAACCGTGACTTAAATTTTTTACTTCTAAGATACTCATTTTAATTCCTTATCTTGTTTTTATGTAGTAGTTTATAAAGGACCCAAGCCAGGTAACCACCCAAAGTGTTGGTCCATAAATCATCAATCTCACAGACCCGATTGAACTCAAAGAAAACGTCTCAAACTAGCTGTGTGCATTCAATTCCCAAGCTCAATAAAAAGCTAAACAAAATCACACGCTTCGTTTTTCTTAGTGCAGGTATAAGATAGAGAAGCTGGAAAATTAATGGGAAGAGCAAGAGGATATTTAAAGCATTTTGCAAAAAAATCCAAAACAGTTGTATAGGGCTGGTTACTTCTCCCAGATTCCAAAGGGAGTTAAAAGGCGTCAAAAGAAAAACCAGGCGTCCAAAAGTTTGAATACCTGGAGTTTCCACTCCTGTAGGAAATTGAGGCTGGGGAGTAAAACAAAAACAGACGATACAAAGAC
>JABZYY010000172.1 GCA_015264885.1 Streptococcus sp.
GTAGTAGACGAAGTCTTGGAACTCTTCATCGAGCTTGGTGCGGATGATGACCAGCTTGACTTCCCAGTTGTTTATGCATCAGCGATCAACGGAACATCTTCCTTGTCAGATGATCCAGCAGATCAAGAAAAGACTATGGCGCCAATCTTTGACACCATTATCGACCACATCCCAGCTCCAGTTGATAACTCAGATGAGCCCCTTCAATTCCAAGTGTCTCTTCTTGACTACAATGACTTCGTTGGTCGTATCGGTATCGGACGTGTCTTCCGTGGTACTGTTAAGGTTGGGGACCAAGTTACCCTTTCTAAACTTGACGGTACAACTAAGAACTTCCGTGTTACAAAACTCTTCGGTTTCTTTGGTTTGGAACGTCGTGAAATCCAAGAAGCAAAAGCAGGTGACTTGATTGCCGTTTCTGGTATGGAAGATATCTTTGTCGGTGAAACCATTACTCCGACAGACGCAGTTGAAGCTCTTCCAATCCTACACATCGATGAGCCAACTCTTCAAATGACTTTCTTGGTCAACAACTCACCATTTGCTGGTAAAGAAGGTAAATGGGTGACTTCTCGTAAGGTGGAAGAACGCTTGCAGGCAGAATTGCAAACAGACGTTTCCCTCCGTGTTGACCCAACTGATTCACCAGATAAATGGACTGTTTCAGGTCGTGGAGAATTGCACTTGTCAATCCTTATC
>JABZYY010000173.1:0-241 GCA_015264885.1 Streptococcus sp.
GTAAAGGGGGTACATATCACTTGTGAGCTCTTTTTTGTCTTCTGTCTTTCTGCCTCACATCCTAAGCATTCGAACTCGAAAAAGCAGAAACGACGTCCACTTCCCAAACCATACGCACATCGTTTTTAACGATGCTTGCGTTGGTTTGATCCAGTGATTCGTTTCTGACCGCTTTTTCTCGTATCATGTAGTTGAACTCGGGCTCACAGGGCCGACGTCCATTTCAACAAACATCCTCACG
>JABZYY010000173.1:251-696 GCA_015264885.1 Streptococcus sp.
TTCCAAGTCCCTTGCGGTGTTTGTTTCCAATGATTCGTCCCTTAGCGTTCGCCCTCGTATCCTTGGTTAGAACGGGCGTTGTTTTTTATTTGTGACTCCCAAGAGGATATCAGGGAATTCTTGGCTTACGGTATAAAAGAAAGGTTGTAGTAAGTCATCTGTTTCTTTTCCAACGTTATTAATGGGGAAAGAAGTTTTCTTCTTTCGGTAAGTTTTATCATTCGTAAGAATAATCAGCTGTGAAAGACTGCCTGTTGTTATTCCGTAGGATTTATGATTCAAGATACGGTGGTACATTTGTTTTGCTTTTCTTAGGTCATATACTCTAAGTTCCCCTTTTGGAATAATCAGATGGTTCTTATATAAAATAATTCCTAATGCTTGGTCTACATAAGTTGCGTTGCCTAATACCGTATCCATTGAATGGTTTAATTCTGGATAGGAA
>JABZYY010000174.1 GCA_015264885.1 Streptococcus sp.
GGAGATACGGTTTCTATCTACTTCACGTTGCGATTCAAAAAAGTAGCGGAATAATCTCTTCCTTAGAACTGTCAAATCTTATATGAAAAACAACACCTCCACGCCTCTACTAGAGAGAGGGGACTGACCCCAAAAAGTGAGAATTTAATAAAAACACCCTAGGGCTACCGTCTCCGGTATTCAACCGGAGACAGGTAGTCCAATTTTTGTTGGATTCTTTTTTCATTATAATATTTGATGTAATTTTCTACAATTTGAATTACAATAGAAGATGAAGTTATTACTTCATCTTTTATGTAGAAAGCTTCGCACTTTAGCGAAGAATGGAAGCTTTCGATGGGCGCATTATCTGCGGGAGTCCCCTTACGGGACATACTGCGGATAATGCCTTTTTCTTTACATAGATTGTAGTATTCAGCGGAAGTATAAACGCTGCCTTGATCACTATGTAGTAGAACATCCTTAGGTAAATCAATTTGATTTAATGTATCCAATACAAACTTAGTATCCTGTTTTGAGGAAATTGTATAAGCAATGATTTCTCCATTATGTAAATCCATAATGAAAGATAAATAGAATCGTTTAGGACCGAAAGGCAAATATGTGATATCTGTAGTCAATTTTTGCATAGGTTTGTCTGCTGAAAAATTTCTATTATTAAAAAGACTTGACATAATTCG
>JABZYY010000175.1 GCA_015264885.1 Streptococcus sp.
CTATAAAAACCATACGCTATGCGTATGAGAAGAGAAAAGCTTAAGCGATGAAAAAAGCCTCCGTATATAATTGAATAAGGCTGACAACCGAAATTCAAAATATAAGGAGGAGATATCAATGGCAACAAAGCCAAATGACGATTCAAGTTTATCACATACGAGATGGAACTGTAAGTATCATATCGTGTTTATACCAAAGTATAGAAGAAAGGCAATTTATGGAAAATTAAGAGCAGATATAGGAGGGATATTGAGACAGCTATGTGCATATAAAGATGTAGAAATCATAGAAGCACATGCAATGAGAGACCATATACATATGTTGGTAAAGATACCGCCAAAGATTGCAGTATCAAGTTTCATGGGATACTTGAAGGGCAAATCATCATTGATGATATTCGAAAAACATGCAAATTTAAAATATAAATATGGCAATCGAAACTTCTGGGCGAAGGGCTACTATGTAAGTACGGTAGGACTGAATACGAAGGTAGTAGAAGAGTATATCCGAAATCAAGAAAAAGAAGATATGATACAGGATAATCTAAGTAAAAAAGAATATGTAGACCCTTTTAAAGGGTAGGCCATAGTGTGCAAACACGGTTGTCAGTCTTTTACACAAGACCCTTAAGGGTCGAAGTGTGGTAAAGGCCCTTATAGGGTAGCCTAAAAAC
>JABZYY010000176.1 GCA_015264885.1 Streptococcus sp.
CTTTAAAAGATCTAGATGAAAGCGGAATTATCAGAATTGGTGCAGAAGTAAGACCTGGAGACATTCTTGTAGGTAAAGTTACACCAAAAGGTGAAACAGAGCTAACAGCAGAAGAGAGATTATTAAGAGCTATCTTTGGTGAAAAGACTAGAGAAGTAAGAGATACATCATTAAGAGTACCACATGGTGAAGCAGGAACAATCGTAGATGTTAAGATTTTCACAAGGGATAATTCAGATGAATTAGGACCTGGTGTAAACCAAATAATCAGAGTATATATTGCAACAAAGAGAAAAATTTCAGTTGGTGATAAAATGTCTGGACGTCACGGAAACAAAGGTGTTGTATCAAGAATAATGAGAGAAGAAGATATGCCATTCTTACCAGATGGTACACCAGTTGACATCTTATTAAATCCAATGGGTATCCCATCTCGTATGAACTTAGGACAGGTATTAGAAGTACACTTAGGTATGGCAGCGAGAGCATTGGGATGGAAAGTAGAAACACCAGTATTTGACGGAGCAAGCTTCGAGCAAATTGGTGATATGCTAGAACAAGCAGGATTAAGAAGAGATGGTAAGACAGTACTATACGATGGTAGAACTGGAGATCCATTTGAACATGAAGTAACAGTAGGTGTAATGTACAT
Source organism: Streptococcus sp. (assembly GCA_015264885.1). Taxonomy (GTDB): domain Bacteria; phylum Bacillota; class Bacilli; order Lactobacillales; family Aerococcaceae; genus Granulicatella. The sequence continues at coordinate 653 of JABZYY010000176.1, forward strand.
GTTAAAACTACACCACTTAGT
>JABZYY010000177.1:0-261 GCA_015264885.1 Streptococcus sp.
TTTCTGGTAGTGGAATTGTTTTAACAAATCCGATGAACATCCCGATTAAAGTCCCAATAATTGTACCAATAATCGAAATATATAGTGTAATCCAAGCACCTGTTAAAAACATTTGCCAGTTCTGTTGAATGATTTTTACAATCCAATCAATACTCATTTATTTTCCTACTTTCTGTATTTAATGTGTATGTATACGCCACACGAGGTGGCGGTGTGTTATGTTTGTGCTTTGCTTACTGCCTGTAGTTGAACTCGGGCTCA
>JABZYY010000177.1:271-650 GCA_015264885.1 Streptococcus sp.
GTTTCGGTCCAGTGATTCAGTCCTGAGCGTTTGCCCTCGTATCCTTGTTATTCCGCTGCAGGCTGATTTTTAATTGCGTCTTGCATGATTTGTTGACGTTCTTCGCTAGAGATTGTTTTTAATGCTTCGTTGATTTCTTTTGTTAATGGGCTATCTTTTTTAACACCAACAGCTGTTTGTGTGTCTTCTGGTGATGCTTTGAAGCCATCTGTTAATTTAACCATTACGAAGTCGCTGTTTGCTGCTTGAGCAGAAATTGCTTCTGGTAATTCAGAAACGTAAGCATCGATTGTTCCTGCTTGAAGTGCTACACGCATTGCTGGGAAGTTATCCATAGCAGCTTGTTTGTCAACGCCTGGAATTTGGTCGATCACTGAGT
>JABZYY010000178.1 GCA_015264885.1 Streptococcus sp.
ATAATAATTACTCCAAATCCTTGCGGATTTTTTTATAATAGCTGTAATGTTGTACCGGTTCGAGCCTCTATGAGTCTCTCACCTTTAAAGCCTCAAAAAGGGAGTAAGGAATAAATTCCTAACTCCCTTTAATTCGCATTTGATACGATTCCCCACCACTGCGATTATAGGATCCGTAAGATTCTTCGTAATCTCTATTTAGTGAATTTATATTTGCAGAACGCCTACGGTCTTTTATCTTGGTTCTTCTGAAAATATTACTGTGCTACGAAGGATACTAAAGCCAATCTTATAACAGCTTCGTTATGGTGAGAAGAATTCCAAGTGAAAGAGTTCTTCCTAATGGCCTAATGATTAGGTAGGGTTACATTTCGGAACATTACGTTGGTGAATTTATCATATATGGTAATTATCATATATGATAATTTTCAGAATTTTGGCAAAAGAAAAAGGCCAGACAAATTGTCCAGCCGTGGAGTCTTTAGAATTATAATCCTGGTGCTTCGTTGATTGTTGCTGAAAGCATCCAAACTAATTTTTCTAATGCACCTTTTGCACCTGTGAAGATATCTTGTGTGACATCGTCGCCTTCTTCACCAGCTACTTCGATTCCTTTTGCATAAAGATCGATTAAGTAACGGTATCCTAC
>JABZYY010000179.1 GCA_015264885.1 Streptococcus sp.
AGACAGCGCGTGCGAGCAAGTGCCATTCATTGATCAAGAGGCCGTAGGCTTTTCCGAAGGAATGGTCGAAGTAGTCTGAGAGCATGATGGCATTTTCGATCCCTTCAGCAGCACACCATTTGCCTTGAGCGAAAGGAAGGTCGACGGAAACCGTCAAGACCACAGTGTCCTCCATGTCAGAGAGGGCCTGGTTGAAGTGACGTGTTTGGGTGGAACAGATACCTGTGTCAATAGATGGGATCACGCTGAGGACTTTTTTCTTCCCAGCAAAATCAGCCAAAGATTTTTTCTCTAAGTTTGGTGTAGTCAGTGAAAAGTCATGAGCAGTATCGCCAACTTGAAGTTGAGATCCGGTAAAGGTAACAGGGTTTCCTAAAAATGTTGTCATAGCAAAGACTCCTTTTTTCTTTTCATTGTACATTAATGAAGGGGGAAGAGCCACTGATTTGTTTGAGAATCTAATCAGTTTGGAATCTTATTTGTTCAAACCTTCTGCGATTTTCTCCAAATTCCATTTCATCATGCTGTAGTAGCTGTCGCCTTCTTCGCCTTCTTTGGCGATCGAGTCAGTAAAGATCTTTGCAAAGATAGGGATATTGCTATCCTTAGACACAGTTTTCATAGGACGCTCATCGACACTGGATT